>NZ_JAYMEI010000040.1:0-1287 GCF_037029365.1 Leeuwenhoekiella sp. CH_XMU1409-2
TGGACTTGCAACAAAAAACTGGACTTTAAGTTGAGTGACTATGCTGCTAGTTTTTGATTATACATATCTATTTCAAATTCTTTAATAGTTCTGTTTCCTAAGTAGGAATGTCTTCTTCTGGTATTGTACCAGGTTTCTATCCACTGAAAGATAGATAACTCTGCCTGTGATTTAAGCTTGTATTTATGCCAATATACCCATTCTACTTTCAGAGATTTAAAAAAGGATTCAGCTACGGCATTGTCCCAGCAATTACCTTTTCTACTCATCGATTGTTTTACCAGGTCATTATAGCTTTTAAGTAGATTAGTAAATCTTTGGCTGGCATATTGGATACCTTGGTCTGAATGGAATATCAAAGGTTGTGTTAGTGTGGTATTTTTAATAGCCATCTGCCAAGCTTTTATAACAGTATCCTCGGTATTTAGGGTATCACTTAAAGCCCATCCTATAACTTTTCTATTGAATAGATCAATGATCACTGTTAGGTAACTCCAACCCTGATTGGTCTGAACATAAGTAATATCGCTTACCCATACTTGATTAGCTCTAGCTACATTAAAACATTGATTCAATAAGTTTGGTGCTGTGGGATATTTATGGCTACTATCGGTGGTGGCTTTAAACTTACGCTTCCTCTTAGCGTATAAATAGTTTGCCTTCATTATACGGGCTACCCGAGGCTTTGATACCTTAAAGCCCAAAGCTTTCAATTCAGCCTTTATTCTAGGAGCTCCATAGCTTTGGTGACTATCTTCAAATATATCTTTGATTAATGAAGAGAGCTTCTGATTTTCTTTCCAAAGGGTGCTAGGACCAGATTTCAACCAGTGGTAATAACCGCTTTTACTCACGGCTAACATAGTGCACATCTTCTCAACAGGAAATTTCATACGATGCTGTTTTATGAACCTGTATTTTTCTTGTCGCTCGCGGAGAAGATGCCAATCGCCTTTTTTAAGATATCACGTTCTAATTCGGCTTCTTTGAGCTGTTTCTTTAAACGGGCTATCTCTTTTTGTTGATCGGTCATTTTAGGGTTACCACGGCCGGGAAAACTATTTTTACCATAATTCTTTTGCTCTTTACGCCACCGGTAAAGAACAGCAGGTAAGATATCCAGGTCCTCACAAACCTGTGCTACACTGCCTTTGGCGTAACTTAATTCTACTGCTTTTTGCTTAAACTCTAAAGTGTAATGTTTGGCTTTACGTCTCATGATTGCTAAGTTAACAACTTGCAATAATATTCATTCAACTCTATGTCCAGTCTAATGTAGTAATTCCA
>NZ_JAYMEI010000041.1:0-1280 GCF_037029365.1 Leeuwenhoekiella sp. CH_XMU1409-2
GGGATGCAGCAAAATGAGACCGCAGTTGGGCAGAATCAAACCTTGAGATTCATCAGTTTCTACCGAATTGTTCTCGAGAAGTCTGTTTTTAACTTGATTGATAATCGTTGATTTTCCTATTCCTGCTCCTCCGTGAATACAGATTGGTAAGTATGTATTATTCTGTTCAATGGCAGAAACAATATTATCCAATTGCTCTCGATTTACTACATTGGTATTTTGTTCAAAATTTTGTGATACTGGAAAAAGGTTGTTAATACTACTAAACCCAAAATTAGTAACAACATCAATCAAAGTTATTTTTCTTTCTCCATCACTTTCAGGCATCATTTTTCTCCAAATCATTTGAAATAATGAATTGAATTGATTTTGAGATTTGATGCTTGTTTTAGATATTGATTTTATTAACTCAAAATTTAATTTTTGTCTTGAATCTGCCCCGCAATCCTCAAAGTCAAGCAGTCTAATAAAATCAGTAAATTCTTTTAAATTTAAGTCAGAAGCCTTTCTCAATTCATCAAATGGTTTTCTGGATATATTTGGTAATTTATTTAGAACGGCATTGAAACTTTGAGGTCTTTTATTTTTATGTAGAAATCTTTTTATTTGATTAAATTGATTTAGGTGAGTTGTGTTAATGCCTCTATTGCTAACCAACTTTATAGTAGTTTTTTTAATCACCTCATCTCTTCCGTATTCGTCTAAAAACACTTTAAAAATTGTTGCTAACCTATGGACAATAGACCCTTTTTTAGATTTCTTTCCATTGTAAAGTTTAGAGTATGTAAAACTCTCATTTGCTCTCCTTGTGCTATATTTCAACTGAGAAATAACTACCGAGTTTGCAGTTTCAAAATCAATACCTCCATAATACTCGGTTAGATCTATTCCTAAAAATTTTTCTCCAGTGGGGTCTATTTTTTTTGAAGCATTTTCTTCAACACCTTCAATGATTACAGCTTTTAATCCATCATCATCAAAATTTAATAGATCTAAAGATTTTTTGATAGCCCATAATAGATGGAAATCGTCTCCTGCACTTGATAAATCAGCATCTGGTATTGTTTTAAATTCAAGCATTCTATATTGAAAATATTATTGTACAAGACTAATATAGTATTTTATAGTTGGTTACTATTTAGATCTTTTGTCAATATAAAACCAGCTAAAATCTACTTGCCATAACTTTCATTCCTCAGTTATCAAGTCTGTTTGAGAAATAGCTAAAGTCAAATTCGGTGAATGTCTTCACCGGAGTATTTGATTCGGCAGCAAATACA
>NZ_JAYMEI010000042.1:0-1232 GCF_037029365.1 Leeuwenhoekiella sp. CH_XMU1409-2
CGGCTCTTAGGTTTGTAAAATGATTTTGAATTAATTTTCCAAAAGAAAAGGATGGGTGAACTTTCCTGCCGGCTAGAATTTGAGTTCTATTGTCTGTATTAGTCCCATCCTCAACTTTTGACGCGTCTCAGACCATTTAGAATTTTAGATATTTCAGATCTATTAAGAGTCTTAGCCTTAGACGTTTTTTATGAATGTTCAAACAAATTTACAATGAAAAATGAATTTATCGGTATTGATGTATCAAAAGGCACTTTGGATGTGCATTTGTATTGTGCGAATAGACATCAGTCATTCAAGAATAACGGCGTTGGAAGACAATCATTGATCGATTGGGTCATCGAGAAGACAAATCTCAAACTAGTTGAGCTTCGGTTTTGTCTAGAGCACACAGGGATTTACTCGCAACCCTTATGTGAACTTCTAGAACAAATGGATCTGACTTACTATCTTATTTCAGGACTTGAGCTTAAACGTTCAATGGGCATTAAAAGAGGTAAAAATGACAAGGTAGATGCTAAGAGAATTGCCCAATATGCATTTTTGAGAAGAGACGATTTGATTGCTTATAAAATGCCAGGGCAAACAGTTATTACGCTCAAAAAGCTACTCGGGCAACGCTCAAAGCTAGTCCGTCAAAGAGCTGGTTATAAAGCCTCAATTAAAGAAGAGAAACAAATGTACCCGTCAACTCAAAAGTCGTTCGTGATTGAGTCTTCTGGAGCAATAATAGTTTTTTTGACCCTACAGATTAAATTGATAGAAAAAGAAATCGTCTCCCTGATCAAATCAGACCAAGAGATTTTGAAGACCTATGAAAACATACAAACCATTAAAGGTGTCGGCCCAATATTGGCTACAACCATGATAGCGCATACCAATAATTTTAAGTCATTCCAGAACTGGCGGAAATTTGCATGTTATGCTGGTATTGCACCTTTTGAGCATAGTTCTGGAACAAGTTACAGGGGCAGGACAAGAATAAGTGTTTTGGGTAATAGAGACTTAAAAACTATTTTATCATCAGCTGCCGCAACAGCTATTTTACATGACTCTCAATTAAAAATGTATTACAATAAACGATTAAAAGAAGGAAAGAACAAAATGTCGACACTCAACATCATTAGAAACAAAATTGTTAGCAGAATTTTTGCTGTGACCAAAAGGCAAACACCATATGTGGAAACCTTTAAATTTGCAGCATAAAAATTTGCACAAACCTTAGAATACAG
>NZ_JAYMEI010000043.1:0-1226 GCF_037029365.1 Leeuwenhoekiella sp. CH_XMU1409-2
CACTCCTTTAGACTTGTATTGTTATTTTTAGAGTAGTATAAACCAAGAAAAGAGAGCTGAACTTAGGTACACTAAAGGCGCTCAGAACAAATTAGTTCATCCTTCGATTCAGACCTAAGTTCAGGCTTTCATCAACAATCTCTAATAGAAATTCGGGATCTAAGCCCATTATTAAGGAGTTGAGTTATTGATGAAATCCCTCTTATCTACAAAGTATCACAAATTTATGAAAAGTATTTATGTAGGTATCGACATTAGTAAAAACACGTTAGATTTTTGTATTAAATCTTCAAATGGGATAAGCTTTCAAAAGATTGATAATAAGATTAGAAACATCCGTAAGCTACTGAAAACTCTAGTTAAAATGAATGTTAAGGTTTTTATAGCTATGGAGAATACTGGATATTATAACTATAATCTCTACCAGGTGTTGGAAAGCTTTGATTTTAATGTGTATGTTTTAGACCCCAAGCATATCAAAAGAAGTATTGGTCTTGTTCGTGGTAAAAATGACAAGGTGGATGCCAAGAGAATAGCTTTTTTTATAGAAAGGAATCATCAAGATTTTGAATGCTGGGAACCTTGTAGTGAAGCTGTCAAATCTTTAAAAATATTAATGGGCCAACGTAAATCAAAAATTAAGCAGCGCAAAGGGATCAAACAGCAAATGACCGATTTGAGAGATATTGCTTTTAACAGCAGTACCAGAAAACTAATCAAGATCAACCAAAAGGCAATCAATGAACTGGATCGACATATCAAAGAAATAGAGACTTTGATACGAGCTGAAATTAAATCGGAACCAGCTTTAGGAGCACAGGTCAAAAGGATTAAGACAGTTCCAGGCATAGGCGATGTTACCGCTTGGATGATCACCATCAAAACGGAAGGCTTCCAACGTTTAACAGATCCTAGGAAACTGGCGTGCTTTGCAGGAGTAGTACCCTTTGAGCAACAGAGCGGCACTAGTCTGAAAACCAAACCAAGGGTATCAAAAATGGCAGATATGGCCTTAAAGTCCGTACTTCAGATGGCCGCTATGCGAGCGGTAAGAATGAAAAATGATTTACAGGCCTATTACCTAAGAAAAGTTGAGGAAGGTAAAAATAAAATGAGTGTTTTAAATGCGGTCAGGAACAAGTTAATACACATCGCTATGGCATTAATTAAAAATCAAACAAATTATAAAAACCGCTTGGAATTGTCATAGAAATCGAAGTGACAGT
>NZ_JAYMEI010000044.1:0-1212 GCF_037029365.1 Leeuwenhoekiella sp. CH_XMU1409-2
CATCTTAAGTTTGATTCTGTTTAAATTATAGCATTAATCAGAAAGAACAAAAGAGCAGGTTAAGGTTACTATAGCCGTTGGAACTTCAGATTCCGTCAACATTGATAATCACTGCTCTTTTCTACTTAGATTTCGATCAGTTCTGTGAGGCGCTAACCTCGATTTAAAGTTGTTGAACACCAAGTAGATCGTCCTTTCCAAAATCTAATTGTTATGAGTAAATATAGTGAAACTTATGGAGTAGATATTAGCAAAGATGTCTTTGATGTAGCAAATACAACAGGCTTTTACCGTCAATACCCTAATACTGTTGCCGGGTTCAAAAAGTTCATTAAAGAGCTTGAAAAATCAGCAATTGTCGTTATGGAAGCAACCGGTTATTATCATTATTGTTTAGCACAATTCCTGTTTGAATCTGGCCAACCGGTTTCTGTAGTAAATCCATTATCTGTAAAGAGGTTTATACAGATGCGTTTATCTAAAGTAAAGACCGATAAGAGTGATGCTAAAGCCATATGTGACTATGCTTTGATCAACCCAGTGCCTTTATATACGGGAAAGGATCAGAATCAAGCAGAATCTCTACAACTTCTACGTTTATTAGAGCTGTACTTAAAACAGCGCACTCAGCTAAAGAATAAAATTCACGGAGAGCAAGCTTTAGGTATACCTTCAAAAGCGGTTTTTAGATCATTGAACAGATCAAAAAAGATATTGGATAAAGAGATAAAATCCCTAGAAACGCGCTTATTATCTCTAGTTAAAGCAGAGCACCAGCAACAGTTGACTAATTTAAAGAGTATCCCAGGTTTAGGAGATAAAACAGCAGCTTTATTGATCGTGTTAACTGATGGTTTTACCAAATTTGAAACTGCATCGCAGCTTTGTAGCTTTGCAGGCACAACGCCCACCATACGGCAATCAGGGAGCAGTGTCAGGGGTAAAAGCAGAATCAGTAAAATGGGTAACCAAAAACTCAGAAATCTTTTGTTTTTATGTGCCTTCTCTGCAAGTAAATACAATACTGCCTGTAGGAAAATTTATGAACGTATTATAGCAAAAGGCAAAAGTAAAAAGCTAGCACTAATAGCAGTTATAAATAAACTAATAAAACAAGCTTTTGCAATCGCAAAGAGCGGCTTGCCCTATGACCCAAATTATGCGACAAAATTGAACTAAATACTCTTGGATTTTAACTCAGTTCTTTGTTGT
>NZ_JAYMEI010000045.1:0-1118 GCF_037029365.1 Leeuwenhoekiella sp. CH_XMU1409-2
CAGATAGCACACAGGGATTTGTTGGGCTATTGATGTTCAGTGGTACTTCATCGGCAGACAACACCATAAAAATACGTTGAGTACTGATGCGCTTGAGGGCATTGGCCAGCGTACTCTTCACCCCTGCTGTTTGTCGATCAGAATCTTTACCGCTGATAAAGGCATCTGCCATGGCCCTAGATGTGGTATTGGTTTTTAGAAAACCGATCAGGCTTTCCGTATCCAGCAATTGGTAAATGGCTATTAAATGCGGTAGGGTACACAGCTGCGGGTACTCCGTTTTAAGCTTCCAGATAAGTCCACCGATCAAGCCTTCCGCAGCATCATTAAAAAATTTGGTGGTGCCACTCACACCGCTCTCCCGATGTTCAAGCAGGTTTTCGATAAGTACTTTAGCTACTTCATTTACGCTTTCTTCATTTTCCAGATAGCGTGGAGCAATAGGGTTCACCCGATGGATAATCCGATCAAAAGCAATGATCTTAAATGGCACAGGCCCATCGTTAAACAGCGGGTAGGCCATTTCGGTAAGTTCAAAATCTGTCTACTCGTGAATCACTCCACATAACTGCTCTTTTTGAAAGTGTTGTAAAAAGCCATACACTACACTTTCTGTTTTTCCGCTTCCTGCAGCACCTATAATCGAAGCTCCCCGTTTTATGTTATGAAGCTGTAGTTTGCCTCGATTGGTTTTAAAAGTAACGGTATAGCGAGGATCAATCTTTTGAGCAGTTTCAGAAGAATCCAAATAAACAAACAACACTGTATTGATGAGCAGCAGTGGGCACCCCAGATACATAATTAAAGGAACCCACGGAATTTCCAGAGACAGGTAATACAGTATAGGAAGCAGCAACAAAGAGTTGATGCCAAAGGAGTATTTGGTGAACTTATATAGCACTATAAAGCAAAGACTGGCTCCAACACCAAAATATACTAAGGAAAGTAGCTGATCGAGTTCCATAAGCTTAGATTCCGATGGAACTCGATTTAATGGCTATTGCTGCCCCGCGTCTAAGTCGTTTAAAAACGCGCAGTGCAACTTGCGCTTGAGATACTGGAATACCCGATATTTTAGGAAGGCCAGACTTCGACATAAGCTTAAACGCTAATGCCTT
>NZ_JAYMEI010000046.1:0-1065 GCF_037029365.1 Leeuwenhoekiella sp. CH_XMU1409-2
CCAAATTATAGATGTTTTGAATAAAACAAAAATTGAAAATGGTGTATTAGATTGGAATAATTATGAGATGTCAGATGATAACAAAGAAAGGGTTGAAAATATATTTTTTGAATTAGAATCTCTTATTGAGGAGCAAAGAAAACAACTATTAAAGATTAAAAGTAATTTCTTTACAAAAGACTAATTTTTCTCTTTATTCGAAATTTAAATGGCTTATAAGTATACATTTAGGTCAAAAATTTACAGTTGTAAGTGATTTTTTTCAACTTTGTAGATGATAAAAATGTTACCATTTTTAGTAGCGAAGCGGATAGAAATGAGTAGCAAGAGGGTAACCCGCTACGCGAGGTTACAACTACTCATTTTGTTGATTTTAAGTTGTTTAATTTTTTTTTGAAGGTTTGGAGAACCAGGAATTACGTGAAAAACTTCCTGAACCCTTTAAATCAGGGACATTTTTTCGTGAAAAATACTGAAGATGTTAGTGGTAAGTAAAATTTAAAGAGTCCTCACCACATTCTCCTACACTGCGTTTCGGTGAAAGCGGTTCGTCTAAAAGGTCTTGAACACAGGCCAAAAATACCAATATTATAATATTAAAACGTGTTAGCCATTTTTGACCTGAGTTCGCTGGGCATTCTAACCTGGAATGGACAATCTTTAACTTTTGAGATTTATTTTCTTTTTAATACACTCCCGACCGCATACCTTTTATGATAGCAAAAGTACAGGATTCTAAATTAGTCGGGCGCATAAACCGGTCGGCTGCGCCTTCCTATTTATAGCCCTTTTCTAATTTAAAATCCCGAAGGTAATAACTATCAAAAAAGGTATTGCGACGGCTCTGGAGGAAGTAAATGAAACACCAAAATCCCATATGCGTTTTGATCTACAATACTGTTTCAATTGAGCAAAAAAGGATTTGCTCAAGATGAAATAAGTAAATGGTCTAGTGCTCGGTATGCGTTGATGCTTCTTCACGTAACAACTGGACTTGCAACAAAAAACTGGACTTTAAGTTGAGTGACTATGCTGCTAGTTTTTGATTATACATATCTATTTCAA
>NZ_JAYMEI010000047.1:0-977 GCF_037029365.1 Leeuwenhoekiella sp. CH_XMU1409-2
TGAAAAAGATAGTTTTACAATCCCGGGTTATGTAGAGGTCTTGGGAGGTTTTAATGGGGCAGAAACCAGCATAACACAAAGGGACTGGGTAGCAAATCCTACCATTTTGAGTGGAGACTTAAATAAGGACCAAACCGAAAATATTGGGGATAGTCATACCGTCGTAACTATGGTGGGAAACCAAGCTATGTTGAATGGATTCTATATTCAAGGAGGCTATGCAGACGACGCCACAGATGATGCTCTAATCGCAATTGGCCGAGCCGGAGCCGGGGTTTATAACAACGGAGATAATAGTATTTACAATTGTGTTTTTCGAAATAATACCGCTGCGACAGCCTCAGGTATTGGTGGAGCATTGGTCTCTTTTGGTGGTACAATAGCGCTGATTAATACGTTGATGTATGCAAATGAAGCAACAGCCAATGGAGGTGCTATTTCGGCAGAAGGAGGGACCATTAATCTGATCAACTGTACAATTGCAGATAACAAGGCAGACCGAGGAGGCGGGGTGCACTTTTTTAGTGGAAGTATACAGGCGGTGAATAGCATTTTTTCAAATAACAGTGGGGGAAATGGTAATTTTAATGATGATGGAGGGGCAGGTACAGGAACAGCCAACCATTGCTTGTTTTTTAATGAAACCTCAGGAAACAGTGGCACATTGCCGGTAGGAATTATAGGAGCCAATAACATAATCGAGTTAGCCCCTGAGTTTCTAAATGATTATATATTAAAGAATACTTCAGCAGCTATAAATTCCGGTAGCAATGAAGCTTACATCCAAGCTGTAGGCGATTTAGATATAGATATAGACTTGGCGGGTAATCCAAGGTTGATTGAAGGAATTATAGATATAGGAACTTATGAAGTGCCCTCTTTTGATTTAAAACCAAATATGAAGCAATTGCACTATTTTAATAATATAGAGCGCAAATGTTTTTGTCCTTTTTTGTAGGTCTGTTTTATTCATCATT
>NZ_JAYMEI010000048.1:0-970 GCF_037029365.1 Leeuwenhoekiella sp. CH_XMU1409-2
AAGGAATTTTAGTAATTTTTAAAATGATTTCTTCATCTTAAAATCAATTAAAACTGAAGATGATTTCAATGGGAACAGCTCTATGAGTAATTTCAAATCAAATTTTAAGAAGTAAAATATTGTTATTAGCACTTGATAATCTAGGAAATAGAATACAGCCCTTTAAGGGAGGTTTAGCATTTTGTCAAATTTGTAAAAAAAATGTCAGAGCATACTGTGGAGAAATCAACATTGATCATTGGAGACATATTAATTTAAATGATTGTGATATTTGGTACGAGAATGAGACAGAATGGCATCGCAAATGGAAGAAGAAATTCCCTTTGGACTGGCAAGAAATTATTGTAAAATATGAGAATACCGTTCATCGGGCGGATATAAAGACTTCATCTGGTCTAGTTGTTGAATTTCAAAACTCTTCTATATCTTCATTTGAAGTAAAACAAAGAGAGCATTTTTATGGAAAAATGATATGGTTAATCAACGCCAAAGAGTTTAAGAGAAATTTTACCTTATGGAGTAAGGTAAGAGCACTAATTAAACATATTGATGAAACTCACGATGATTATTACCATTTTCAAGATGAAGTTAGCGCTAATATTTCTTCTTTGGAAGAAACTATTTTAGAAACTAATTACAAAATTTCCTCGAATAAAAGTGAAATGAAAAATATTGTAATCAAAATTAATGAATGTAAAAAATTACACGAGAATTTAAAAAAAACCACAAAGACATTCATTAAGGGGTATTTCGGTTATTTAACTCCTATGCAAAATTTTAAAAGTGCGGTTAGAACAGGTATTAATAAGTGTAATGAACAAATTAAAAAATGTTCAATTTCCCGAGCCGAAAGGGAAAAAAATTATTGAGGATTAAAAATTTTGATAAATGCGAAATTAATGGTTATGAAAACTACTCTATTGTTGATTATAAGCTAATTAATTCTAGACATTTTGGAATTTGTAGAATG
>NZ_JAYMEI010000049.1:0-925 GCF_037029365.1 Leeuwenhoekiella sp. CH_XMU1409-2
GCGTACTACCGCTTTACATTACTGAAACATTAAAGTAACGATAAGCGAAAGCTCCTGAACTGGAAGGTTTGTTTTTAAGTGCTTTAGCGCATCGCTAATGTGTTTCTCAACGGTACGGATGGAAATGTTGAGTCTTTGAGCAATTTCTGCATTCGAAACTTCTTCAAACCTACTCAGCATAAATACGGTTTTACATTTTGGCGGAAGCTTGTCAATTTCCCGGTGCACTAAGGTTTCAAAATCATCATAATCCAGATTTGCCTCTGCACGTGCAGGCATTGCGATCTGTTCAAGAACCTCCTGATGTTCCTGAGTGAATTTTAAATCGCGCAAATGATTGAATACTTTATATTTTACCGCTCTAAAAAGATAGCCTTCCAAATTGATGATACTGGTATATTCTAACTTTTCCCAAAGGCTTACAAACACTTCCTGAATGATATCTTCACAAATCCTTTCCTCAGCATAAATTTGATAGGCATAGCTAAAAAGCCGTTGCCAGTACGTTTCAAAAACACGGTCAAAACCTTGCTTAGGCTGCGTCCTGAGCAATTGTTGCAGTTCGAGTTCTGTATTTTTAGAAACCTTATGTTGCATTTAAGTAGTACTTACAACAAAGGAAACAAAACCTTAGATTACCCTTAGCTCCTTAAGTTTACTATTGGGTTAAGAATTGATTACAAGTCAAAATTATCATTCTTAAAGCGAACATCTTTGAGCTCGACAGTTTCGAATGTCAATAGTGGTTCAATCTTGACTAGTTAAAAATCGCCAATACCTCTTTATAAATACGCTCGAAATTTGCTTTAAGGTCTTCAGAAGCATACTGCTGTGATTGTGCAGGTAGCTCGCGACTGATTTCAGGTAAGTGAAATTTCACCTTCTTGTCTTTACCGTCTGCAAAGCTGATAAACTCTCCCGGTTT
>NZ_JAYMEI010000004.1:0-337500 GCF_037029365.1 Leeuwenhoekiella sp. CH_XMU1409-2
CAAAAAATCCGGTGAAGCTAGCTTCACCGGATTGATTTAAACTTTTAAAAACTGTCAACCTATTTTAGGACGACTCAAAAATCTTCTCTAGCCGGATTAAACGAATCGATCAATATCCCTGCTTCCAGACATTTTGCTCCGTGAGGTGCGTTCGGCGGAACATAAAATCCGTCGCCTGCTTCTAGAATTTCACTTTTACCGTTAATTGTAATTTCAAACTTACCCGAAACCACATAGCTTCCTTGGGTATGTATATGATCGTGAACCGTACCTATAGCGCCTTTTTCAAACTTGACACTCACCACCATTAAATCACTATTGTGAGCGACGATCTGTCTTGTAATTCCCGTATCGGCCTGCTCCCACGCAGTTTCTTTCGTTTTAAAAAACACGTCGCTTTCCGTTTTTGTACTCATAGTTTTAGTTCTTGTCTTGCATAAATTCTATTCCGGCAATTACCCCACGCAATTCTGCCAGGCCTTTTAGGCGACCTATCGCAGTATAGCCGGGATGTGCCAAAGGTTTTTTAAGATCGTCAAGCATCTGGTGACCGTGATCAGGTCGCATAGGCAATTGCTTTCCTCTACTCTTTTCTACTTCTAATAGCGCGTGTACAACAGCCGGCATCGGCACATCGCCCTCGAGGTGATTGTCTTCAAAAAAGTTGCCTGTAGCATCTCTTTTGGTACTTCGTAAATGAATGAAATGAATATGGCTTCCGTAATCGTTGATCATTTGAACCAAATCATTATCTGCACGTGCTCCAAAAGAACCTGTACAAAACGTAACACCATTAAACGCACTCGCATTATCCTCTAATAATCGCTTTATATCTGAAGCTTTGCTCATAATACGCGGCAGTCCAAAAAATGGATGCGGCGGATCATCTGGATGAATGGCCATCGCAATTCCGGCGGTTTCTGCAACCGGTATTATTTCATTCAAAAATAATTTTAAATGCTCCTGCGCCTGAATCTCGTCTATTGCTGCATATTTATCTATAGCAGTTTGTAAGCCTTGAAGATCGTATCCTTCTTCTGCTCCGGGAAGACCGGCAATTATAGCATTTTCTAATTGCTGTTTTTCTTCGGTGGTAGCAGATTCAAAAAAATGTTTTGCTTCGGCTAAAATCGCTTCGCTGTACTCCTTTTCAGCGTCTTTTCGCTTGAGCATAAAACAATCAAAAGCTGCCAGGTGTGCCCAGTCAAAACGCAAAGCTGTAGCTCCGTTTTCTAAAGGATAGGCCAATTGGGTGCGCGTCCAGTCAAGCACCGGCATAAAGTTATAACAAACGACTTCAACACCTATTTTACCTAGATTAATTAAAGACTGTTTGTAATTATCAATATGCTTCTGAAAGTCGCCGCTACGGGTTTTTATGGGCTCTGTAACGGGTAAACTTTCTACAACTTTCCAATCTAAACCGGCTGCTTCAATCTCTTGTTTTCTTTGCTGTAAAGCTTCCAGAGACCAAACCTCACCATTGGTTATTTCGTGCATGGCGTGCACTACGCCTGTGGCTCCGGCCTGTCGAATATCTTGTAAGGTAACGAGGTCTTTATGCCCGTACCATCGCATTGTTTGAATCATCTTTCTTACTTAAAATTAAACTCCTGCAAAAGCTTTAAAACCGCCATCTACAGTAACTACTGTACCCGTCACAAAACTTGCTGCGTCACTGCACAACCAATGAATAGCACCGCTTAAATCTTGGGGATCACCAAATTTACCTAAAGGTGTATGCGCGATAATTTTCTCGCCTCGATCGGTAAGGCTTCCGTCACTGTTGGTAAGCAACTCGCGGTTTTGTTCGGTCAAGAAAAATCCAGGAGCCAGTGCATTCACACGAATAGGATTCTCCTGTTTTTGTGCAAATTCAATGGCTAAGAATTGTGTAAGGTTTTCTATTGCAGATTTTGCTGAAGCATAACCCATAACACGCGTAAGTGGTAAATGTGCTGCAACAGATGAAATATTTAAAACACTTCCTTTCTTTGACTTTTCGAGCAACGGAAGAAAAACCTGTGTAGGTAAAAAGCTTCCAATATAATTCAGGTCGATGACTTTGCGCATTTCTTCTACATCTGCATCTGCGAGTGTTTGCTCAGGGAGGATGAGCGCTCCTTTCATATTTCCGCCTGCGGCGTTTATGAGCACATCGATATATCCCAGATGATTGGCGATCTCGTCTTTAGCTTCGATCAAAGCTGCTTTACTCGTTACATCTGCAACGACTCCCGAAGCCTGATCTCCATCCTGCTTGATGCTATCTACCAGCGCATCTACTTTAGCCTGATTACGTCCCAGTATTACAACGTGAGCACCGGCTGCTGCTAGCGAACGCGTCATCGCTTCGCCTAAAACTCCTGTTGCGCCACTGATGACAATAATTTTATTTTCTACCGAAATCAAGGATTTCATAGTCCGTATTTTTTGGTTAATGATTAGTCTTTCAAAGTAACAATATCTGCTTTTAAAACCTCAAGTTTGATGTAGTTTTCTAAAGCTAAATCTTGTCGTGCAATTTCTTGCAATGCTAAGCTTGCAATAAGTTTTGCTCCTGAATACGACAAATGCGTATCATCGTGTTTTCCGTTTTTGTAATAGTCATTTTCGCCTGGCTCAAAATGCAAGTGAATCGACTTTGATTTTTCTGGACCATACTTTCGTTCTAAACGTTCTGTCAAGTATTGCATATCTATAAACGGAACCTCCAGATCTCTGGCCACCATACGCACGACCAGGGGATAATTTCCGTGAGTATCTTCGAGTGTGCCGTATTCATTGAATTTTCGTCTTACGATTGAAGACATAAGAATTGGTGTTGCTCCGGCTTCTCGGGTTTCCTTCACATAACGCTCCAAATTATATCGGTACTGCGTAAACGGATTGGTATAGCGCGTACTGTCTTTGTACTTCTGGTCGTTATGCCCAAACTGAATGAACACAAAATCGCCCGCTTTCAGCGTTTTTAAAACTGCTTCCCAACGCCCTTCGGTAATAAAACTTTTGCTGCTACGCCCGTTAACAGCGTGATTACTCACCTTTATAGTTTCGGTCAATAATTCCGGTAGCACTTGCCCCCAACCGTGTTCAGGATTCTGTTCCGGATTTTTCTTATCTGACATTGTTGAATCTCCAATTAAATAAAGCGTTGGATTTTCTTGTGCGCTCAAAGCAGAAGTTAGAACTACTGCAATAAGAAGCATTGTCATTTTTAAATTACTCATTACATGTATTTTAAATTGAAATTAAATCTTTTGGCTTCCAGTTATCGCTAGCGAAGCGTGGACAGTTTTTTAAGTAGTACTGCTTTTCCATTTCATTCCGTATTAAAAACACGACCTAAAAAAGACAAACAATACTGAAGCGTTGTATAGAACCAAGGCTGCATCAACCAAAATGAATGCGGAGTATCGGGCAACGTGTGTACTTCGTTATAAATATTATGCTGCTCTAAAATCTGCAACATATCATCACGACCGGCATGAAAACGCGGTTGGGCACTGTTTACAAAAAGTGTAGGAGGCGTCGTCTCACTTACGTGAGTTAAAGGCGAAGCTTCTTCCCAATTCTTGAGATTCTCTCTCCGTTTACCGTCGAGCCACTTTGCCGCGATCGCTCCTTCTTCTGATTCGGGATGCGTAAAAGAAACGATGCCATCGATGTTGAGAATCGCTTGCACTACATCTGAGGTTGTATTCTGCTCATCCTTATAAATTTCAGAATTTCCGGTAACACCGACTAGTGTGGCCAATTGTGCCCCTGCCGAATTACCTAAGATGGCTATCTTTTTTGAATCAATATGGAATTCTTCAGCGTGGTCTCGCATCCAACGGATTGCCGCCTTAAGATCTTTTACAGCCGCAGGATAGACCGCTTCAGTACTTAATCTATAATCAACAGTAACTGCAACGTAGCCATTGGCTGCAAAATGCTGTGCAAGAGGTTTTACGTTGGCTTTACTTCCACTGATCCAACCGCCGCCAAAAACCAATAAAATTGCCGGACGTTTTTCTGAAGTGTCTTTAGGTATAAAAACATCTGCCTTCAAATCACGACCTTCAATACTTGTGTAAATTAGATTCTCCATAGATATAAAAGGCCCCGACTTCAATGCTTCGATAGGTTTTATAAAAGGATAATCGTTTTTT
Organism: Leeuwenhoekiella sp. CH_XMU1409-2; assembly: GCF_037029365.1. Taxonomy (NCBI): domain Bacteria; kingdom Pseudomonadati; phylum Bacteroidota; class Flavobacteriia; order Flavobacteriales; family Flavobacteriaceae; genus Leeuwenhoekiella; species Leeuwenhoekiella sp. CH_XMU1409-2. The sequence continues at coordinate 4,155 of NZ_JAYMEI010000004.1, forward strand.
AGCTTTTCATAAGTTGTCTGAATCGTATACGGTCTAACCTCTATCTTTTGCTCCTGCGCAAGCAAAGAATTTCCATTGAAAAAACAGAAGCAATAAACGATTAAGAGACCAAAATTTGTTTTCATTATCAAAGCCTTTATTTAAACAGAAAAAAGCTTAACCCGGTCGGGCAAGCCTTTTTCACGCTTAATTAAAATCAAAAGAATTGACGTTCACTACAAAATTGAATTAATAGCTTTTTTGATTTATCGTTGTATTGGTGTAGCTTATTGGTTCGCAATGCTCCACCTTTAACGGCGTGTCTGCATTTTTTATAGTTACGTTTTTAAAACTAATTCCTGTGACAGGCTTCTCTTCTCTACCTTGAATCAACAAACCATATTTCCCTCCATTTTCAACGGTAACATTTTCAAGATTTATGTTTTGAATCGTTGGTATAAATTCGCCCTCTTGCTTCCCGTAAATCCCATAATACGTGTTGATTTTGAGCACCGCCTCTTTTACCTGTCCTACTTCTATATCTTTTACGTAAACATTCTCTACAAAACCACCGCGCAAGGTATTGGTCTTGATTCTGATGGCGCGATCAAGATTAGGACTGTTCATCGTACAATTGCGTACAAAAACATTACGCACGCCGGCAGAAATCTCACTTCCCATAACTACTCCGCCGTGGCCGTCTTTCATATCGCAATTTTCGACCACAATATTTTCACTAGGGATATTAACACGTCGACCGTCACCGTTACGTCCTGATTTTATGGCGATACAATCATCACCGGTATTGAATTTACAGTTGGTAATATGTACATACTTTGAATATTCAGGATCACAACCATCATTATTAGGGCCGTGACTATTTACAGTCACACCGTCTACGGTCACATATTTTGATTTTAAAGGATGAATTACCCAAAACGGTGCATTGGTGAACGTCACTCCTTGAATCAATACATTCTCGCACTCCAGCGTCTCAAGAAATAAAGGACGCAATTGATGTCCTTCACCAAAAATGCGCTCTTCTACCGGAGTTCCATCCTCGATCATTGTAAAAAGCGCCGGAATATTATGATCATCTTTTTGTTTTGGTGCTCCCTCTTTGTGGCCGTAACGCTCGGCTCCACACCAAGGCCACCAGTTCTCTTTATCAGCCTGACCGTTGAACGTACCCTTTCCTGTAACCGCGATGTTCTTTTGCCCTTTGGCATAAATAAGCGGAGAATAATTCATAATCTCCATTCCCTCATAAGAAGTATGCACTACAGGAAGGTAAGCTGACTTATCTGTGGTAAATAACACCTCTGCGCCTTCTTCTAAATGAAGATTAACATTAGATTTTAAATGAATCGGCCCCGTAAGAAAACGCCCTGCCGGAATTAAAACTCTTCCACCACCTGCGGCATTACAAGCTTCAATGGCATCTGCAATTGCATCAGCATTTAAAACAGTACCTCCTTCTTGAGCTCCATAATCCAGAATATTGAACGTTGTATCAGCGAAACTAGGCTTTCCTATTTCCTGAATGATCGCATCCGCTTGAGCCCAAACGTCTTCCTTCAGCACTGCTTCATCCTGAGTTTTTTCTTTAGCATTCTTGCATGAAAATACCGTTACAAGCATAAATCCCAAAGCAAGCAGTAAGATATTACGATATCGATTTCTTATTAAACGTAACGACATAAATAGATTTTTAAATTTTAGAAGCTATTTGGATTGAAGACATTCTGTAAACAAAAATGCAATCGATTGCATAAAAATAAATATTAATTACGAGTATGCAAACAAAAAGCACTGAGATTTATTGAAAATTGATTTTAAACCTCAAAATAACAATCATTTCATAATGGATAAAGCCAATTATGATTATTGCTTAGAAGTGAAAAAAGTTGAGAATCTATTAAATGATTAAAAAAAACTCTAAATTGAAAACGATTACAATCCTCTAAAAGTTATGCGTCAAAAAGAAAAGGTAACCATCTATGATATTTCGAAAAAATTAAATATCAGTGCCGCAACGGTATCACGTGCGCTAAACGACAGCAACCGCGTGAGTTTAAAGACCAAAGAGCTGGTGCTGAAGACAGCCAAGGCGCTTAACTATCAACAAAATGCACTTGCACTTGCCTTGAAAAGTGGTAGAACATTTAACGTAGGTGTTGTGGTTCCGTACATCAATCACACCTTTTTTGCTTCGGTAATACGAGGTATTGAGGAAGAACTTGAGCCTAAAGGTTATCACGTTATTATTTGTCAATCTCACGAAGATGTAAACAATGAAGCCAAGCAGCTTAAGACTTTATTGAATACACATATTGATGGAATTTTCATTTCAGTATCTAAAACTACAGAAGATGTAAAGCATATTGAGGAAGTACGTGATGAAGGCATACCGCTTATCTTTTTTGATCGTAAAAAAGATATTTCGGGTGTGAGTTCGGTTACGATTAACGACTACGAAGGTGCTTACAATGCCACTACCCATCTAATTGAGCAAGGCTATAAAAAAATAGCGCATATAGGCGGTGATCATAAATTACAGATTTACAAGCATCGTTATGATGGTTATGTTGCTGCACTCAATGATCATAATATTGCTATTGATGAAAACTTAATTATGCAGGTAAGCAGTACTGTTGAAGCAGGTATTGAAGCCGTAAAATTATTGATGAAGCGCAAGATCGCTTTTGATGCCCTATTTTCTGCAAGTGATTATGTTGCTCTGGGAGGCATGCGTGAATTACGCGCTCATGGTTTTAAAATTCCTGAAGATATAGGGGTTGTAGGTTTTAGTAACGAACCCTTTACAAAATATCTAGAACGACCATTGACTACTGTGGGCCAAACACCGGTTCTTATGGGACAGATTGCTGCTCAAGTATTTTTAGAACAAATCTCTGATGTTAAGAAAAACGTTCAAGTTGAGAAAAAAGTGGTGTTAAGCCCGGAACTTTATACTCGGGATACCTCATCAAAAAAAGGAAGCTAAACAGCCTCCTTTTTTTCAATTTTCTTAATCTATAGGGTTGTCTTAAAGAGATACTCCACGTTTCCAGGGGATGAAATCATCTTGCCCTAGCGCATCAGCTTTTGATTGCACTTCGCCACTCGCAACCTGAATGACGTGTTCTAGAATTTCTTCTCCCATTTCCTCAATAGTTTTCTCTCCGCGTATAACCGCACCACTATCTATATCTATAATATCTGGCATTCTGCGCGCTAAGGTACTGTTTGAGGCCACTTTAAGCACAGGAGCGATAGGATTTCCTGTAGGCGTACCCAATCCTGTAGTAAACACCACAACACTGGCACCAGAACCCACCATAGCCGTGGTACTTTCTACATCATTTCCGGGAGTACAAAGTAAATTCAATCCCGGTTTGGTGACATATTCACCATAATCGAGAATTGCTTGAATAGGTGAAGTTCCTCCTTTTTTGGCTGCTCCGGCAGATTTCATCGCATCGGTGATCAAACCATCCTTGATATTTCCCGGAGATGGATTCATATCAAAGCCAGAACCGGCATCTACGGCCGATTTCTCATAAGCCTTCATCAAGTGCATAAAACGTTCTGCATCTTCATCAGAAACACAACGATTGACCAATTCTTGCTCTACACCGCATAATTCTGGAAATTCTGAAAGTATAGGTGAACCTCCTACTGCAGCTAGAATATCTGACGCATAACCCAAAGCGGGATTTGCAGAAATCCCTGAAAACCCATCAGAACCACCGCATTCTAAGCCCATTTTCAATTTAGAGATAGGCGCTGGTTGACGCTTGATCTGATTGGCTTTTTTGATTCCTTCAAAAGAGTCTTTAATGATTTTAGCTAGCATTTCATCTACCGTGCCTTCTTGTTGCTGCTCATAAATAAGCACAGGCTTTTTGATGGCTGCACTTTTCTCTGCAAGGGCATTTTTAAAAATATCTATTTGCAGGTTTTGACATCCAAGACTTAAAACGGTCGCACCGGCAACATTGGGATTATTTACATAACCCGCGAGCAGTTTTGATAAGGAAACCGAATCCTGACGAATGCCTCCACAGCCGCCCTGATGGGTGATAAATTTCACTTCAATATTATCAAAAATAGCCTGCTCCTCCTCTATTTCTGCTACAGCTGTATCTTCTGGAGCGCCATTGATTAAATTGCGCAAGAGTTGACGTTGCTTACTCGCTTTATGAAAAGAAAGTTCCTTCTCAAAAACGTCTTTAAGCAACTCAATGTTTCGGTTTTCACAAAACACCAGGGGAAAAAACAACCAAACATTTTGTGTACCCACTTGGCCATCTTCACGATGGTAGCCCATAAAAGTGCGGTCTTTCCATTTTGAAATATCTGGAGCCGTCCACGAGGTAGTCTCTGTTTTTTGAGATACCGAATTAGCCTCGTGCTTTACGTTCTCTGTAGTAAGCAAACCACCCACATCGATTGCACTTAAAGCTTTACCCACTAAAACGCCATACATAAAAATAGGATCATCAGCCTTTAAATTGACCAAGGCTATTTTATGTTTCGCTTTAGAATCGGTTAAAATTTTGAGGGATTGTCCTTCAAACTCTACAACATCTCCGGCAAATAAATCTACCAGAGCTACTGCTACATTATCATCAGGATGAACTTTTATCAGCTTACTCTTCATACTTTTAATCTTAATAACAGCTCTTAAACTGTATATTTTTTATAGGCTTCTTCTACTCCGTTTTCTTCAATTAAGGCAAGCGCTGTAGTGATGCGCTCTTCTAATCCTTCAATCTTGGTCAGGTCTTGATCCCAAAATGTCAAATTGCTTAACACAGCTTGAGAAACTGCCGCATAATTGTCTTCTTTCCACACCTCATCAAAAAATGCAACAACGGCTGCATCGTCTTTAATGGGCAATGCTTTACCCTTCCAAGTGCCTTTGTAAAACCGAATTAAACAAGCTAAAGCAAAGGTAAGATTTTCAGGTAATCGATTGTACGCTTGCTCAAAAGCTAAAAGACTAGGAAGCACACGCACTTTAAATTTTGATACCGTATTGAGTGCAATACTAGATAACAAATGCTTGATAAACGGATTTCTGAATCGATCAAAAACCGCAGCTGCAAACTCATTCAGTTCTTCTTCAGAAAGGTCAAGGGTTGGATTAATTTCGTTGAAAACTGCATCACGCACGAACTTACCGGTAAACTCATTGTCTACTGTTTCTTTTACGGTTTCATTTCCGTAGAGCAAAGAAAACGGTACCATTGTCGTATGCGCGCCATTAAGAATACGCACCTTACGCGTGCGATACGGCTGCATATCTTCAACTACCAAAACGTTATCGTCTATCTGATCAAACGGAATTTTAGCTTTTAAAGCCTCATCGCCTTCAATTACCCAAAGCAAAAAGGTTTCTGCTGAAACAATAAGGTTGTCTTTAAATTCTAACTGACTTTGATACGCATCAATATCATCTTTAGGATAACCCGGCACAATGCGGTCTACTAAAGTATTGTGAAAGCTATTACTGGTCTCTATCCATGATTTAAATGCATCCCCCAACTCCCACAAATCTGCATACTGTAAAATGATTTTTTTAAGCGTATCTGCATTATGGTTGATCAATTCACAAGGGATGATCGTAAGTCCTTTATCTGCTGCTCCATCAAAATGATTGAAGCGTTTATATAGAAGGGCAGTAACTTTTGCCGGAAAACTAGAATGCGGTGTACCCTCTAGCGTATCACTGTCGTCAAAACTAATTCCTGCTTCAGTAGTGTTTGAGATCAAAAACTCTAGATCTTCACCTTCGGCTAAGGCCAGATACCGCTCATAATCGTCGTAGGGGTTAATTCCGTCTTGAACGCAAGAAATGGTATGAATCTCTTCGGTCTCTTCCCCATTTTTAATACCTCTTAAAAACAAGTTGTAAAGTCCGTCCTGTTCATTCAACATCCCCACCATTCCGCCTGCAAGAGGTTGAATTACTGCAACTCCGGCGTTAAAGTTGGCTTCTTTATTCAGTTTATCTATAATGTAATCTACGAAGGCTCTCAAAAAATTACCCTCGCCATATTGAATGACTTTTATAGGTAGTTTTTCGGTATATCCCACGTTAGTTCTGTTTAAGTTTTCCATAGGTTAATCTAGGTTGAAATAGGTTAGTTTTATTCAAAGAGTGACGGTAACCAAAGGCTTATTGCCGGGATAAAAGTCACCATTAATAAGATAATCGCCATAACGGCATAAAGTGGCAGCAACGGCTTCATAATTTTCTGGATAGATGTTTTAGCGACTCCTACTCCAATAAAAAGTACTGCGCCCACCGGTGGTGTACAAAGTCCCACACACAGGTTCATCACCATCATAATTCCAAATTGTACAGGCTCTACACCCATGCTGGTTACTACCGGCAAAAATATAGGTGTAAAAATCAAGACTGCGGGAGTCATATCCATAAAAGTACCCACAAATAAAAGCAGGATGTTGATGATGATGAGTATTACAAATTTGTTTTCGCTAAGTGAAAGCAGAGCAGCACTTACATTTTGTGGAATATTTTCAAAAGACATCACCCAAGACATGCTCATAGAAGTAGCGATCAAAAGCATTACAATAGCTGTAGTACCCACAGAATTTAAGAAGATACTTTTTAGGCTAGATACTTTTAACTCGCGATAGGCAAAAGACAATACTAAGCAGTACAAAACTGCAATCCCTGAAGCTTCAGTTGCGGTAAAAATACCGGTTACAATACCTCCAATTACGACTACAAGTAACAAGAGGCTAGGTAAAGCGTCTAAAAAGGTCTTCAAAACAGCTCCTAGACTACTACGTTCTCCTGCCGGATATCCTTTCTTTTTGATCCAAAATGCAGCGACAAGCATCAGAGCGAGTCCCATTAAAATTCCAGGAATATAGCCTGCTAAAAAGAGTGACGCAATAGAAACGCCACCACTCGCTAGAGAATACACGATCAACACATTAGAGGGAGGAATGATCAATCCCGTAGTTGAAGCAGTAATATTAATCGCTGCCCCAAACTCTTTAGAATAATTTTCTTTTTCCATAAAAGGCCCTAGAATTCCACCAATTGCAGAAGTTGCAGCTACCGCAGATCCTGAGATCGCTCCAAAAAGCATCGCTGCAATGACGTTGACATAGATGAGTCCACCTGGCAAAGCTCCCATTAAGGCTTTTGCAAAATTGATGAGTCGCAGAGCGATACCTCCTTGATTCATGATTTGCCCCGCAAGTACAAAAAGCGGAATTGCCAAGAGTGAAAAACTGTCTAAACCGGTTGCCATACGCTGGGCTATCGTGGTAACACTAGCTAGCGAATCTATAGAAACCATAATGGTTAAGAGGCAAGAAATACCAATAGACCAAGCCACCGGAACCCCAATACCTAACAACACAAAAAATACCAATACAAGAATTAAAACTTCGATCATTAGGCTAAATATTTTTGAGGATTAGCCAATTCAATGGCTTTATACCAGATAATTAAAATTCCGCTGATAGGTAATACTGCATAAACAACTCCTAAGGGTAATCCCAAGGCTGCAGAGTATTGTCCTAATTCAAAATTGACGTAAACCAAATTTGCACCACCAACGATGAGTGCAAAAAATGCAAACAACATAATCAGGATATTGATCCCAATACGAAGTTTGATTCGGCTTTTTTCATCGAGCTTAGGCGGAAGAATATTAATCGCCAAATGGTCTTGTTGGCCCGCGGCATATGCTGCTCCCAGAATACCAATCCAGATCAATAAATACCGCGCGATTTCTTCGGTAAACGAACTCGCAGACTGAAGCACATAACGTGAAAACACTTGCCAAAGCACTGCGATAACGATTGAAGCCATTAGAAAAACTAAAATAGCTCCAAGGATTTTGTCTAACTTTTGTTTCATATTAATTGGTTTTAACCGCTTGAATTGCTTCAATGAGTTCTTTCATATCAGGATCTTCAGAAAATTGCTCATACATCGATTTCACACGATTGCGAAAGGGTTCTTTATCTGGAGTTATAACTTCAACTCCTGCCTTTTGAATTTCTGCAAGGGCTTCCATCTCTGCTTCGTGCCAAATTTTCTTTTCAAACTCGAGCGATTCGTCGGCTGCTTCCTTCACCCATTTTTGTTCTTCTTCAGACAAGTCATTCCAGATCAATGTACTTATTAAAAGTTCGTCAGGTAATGCCGTGTGCTCGTCTACCACAAAATATTTACACACTTCATAATGATGCGATAAGTAAAAGCTGGGCAGGTTATTTTCTGCACCATCTACAACACCTTGCTGCAAAGCGGTGTATAACTCACCCCAAGCAATAGGCGTAGGCGAACCTCCTAAGTTTTTCACCATATTCATAGCGGTTTGACTCTCCATCACACGAAGTTTTAAGCCTTCTAAATCTTCTGGAGTTTCAACGGGCTCTTTTGTATAAAAACTACGGCTTCCTGCATCATAAAAAGTAAGTCCTTTTAAACGCTGCGGGATACTTGAACTCAAAAGCTTTTCGCCGATCTCTCCCTCTAATACAGCAAAACGATGTTCTGCATCTCTAAACAAAAAGGGGAGACCAAAAACTTTAAGTTGTGGAGCAAAATTCTCAAGAACACCGGTAGATACTTTTGTCATTCCCAGACTACCTATTTGCAAAAGCTCCAGGCATTCACGCTCAGAACCTAACTGCTGACTGGGATAAATATCTAAACTCATTTTCCCAGCTGACTTTTCCTTCAGGCGTTCGCCCATAAAGACCATCGCTTTATGTACGGGATGTGTTACATCCAGCCCGTGAGCAAGTTTGATAACGCGGGTATCAGAAGCCTCTGTACAGCTGTAATTACTTAACAGCAATACGGTTGCCAGCGTAAAAACGAATACGTGTTTTAAACTTTTCATGAACGTAAGGTTTTAACCAGCTGAAGCGCTTCTTTAATTTTACTGCTAATGGCAGCGTAATCAAATGCGCCTTCAGCATTTTTAATGAAGAGTTTTGATCCTATTCCTACACAGTGTACACCGGCTGCAAACCATTCTTTAAGGTTTTCTTCGGTTGGGCTCACACCTCCGGTAGGCATAATGCTTGCCCAAGGTAATGGCCCTTTAACTCCTTTAACAAAAGCCGGACCTCCTACCTGCGCACCTGGGAATATCTTAACCACTTCTGCTCCCAATTCTTCGGCATACGAAATTTCAGAAACCGAACCACATCCCGGCATCCAGGCTACTTTTCGACGGTTACACGCTTTTGCCATTTCGGCATTAACCACCGGTGAAACAATAAAATCTGCTCCCAGCTGAATGTACAACGATGACGTGCCGGCATCTAAAACCGAACCCACTCCCATCATCATCCCGTCGAGTTCTGCCTTAGCAAATTTGTTGAGTTCGCCAAAAACTTCGTGCGCATAATCGCCACGATTGGTAAACTCAAAAGTGCGTAATCCTCCATCATAACAAGCCTTTAAAACCTGTTTACAAACCTCTAGATCTGCATTATAGAAAACCGGTACAATCCCATTTTCTTTCATCTGAAGCACTACTTCTATTCGAGTATATTTTGCCATTAAGTATTTTTTTATCTTTTAATTCTTCCTCCTGTATTGCCTTGCATAACTTCGGTTATTTCAGCTACAGAAACTAAGTTCACATCTCCCAAAATGGTATGCTTCAATGCACACGCGGCATTAGCAAAATTCAAGGCTTTTTCAGCATCATAATGAAGTAAACCATAAATCAAACCAGCTGCGTAAGCATCACCGGTACCAATGCGATCAACCACTTGTGTGATTTCAAGTTCATTGGTTTCTATATAGGTTTGATCAACCCAAGCTCGCCCATAAATCTTTTGCCAGGAAGCACTTAAACCGGTTCGTATTTTATCAAAAACCTGCTTGATATTGGGACATTCGGTCATCAACTTTTTGCTTGCGGCGATAAAGCCTTCCTGATTCAATTCAAAAGAAGTTCCCAGAATTTCATTGATCTCGTTTACGCCACCAATAAAAATGGTTGAAAGCCCTACGAGTTCTTTCAAAACCTCCTGACCGTTACGCCCATATTGCCACAGATTACTTCGATATGCAGGATCTGCAGTGATTTGTAATCCTTTCGCATTCGCGGAAATCAAAGCGGCTTTTAAAGCTTGGTAAGCAGCCTCAGAAATTGCCGGTGTAATACCCGTCCAATGAAAAAAAGCTGCATCTTCAAAAGTCTGATCCCAGTTTATAGTTTCAGGCTGAATATTGGCAAATGAACCATTCAAACGATTGTAAGCAATCTGACTGCTGCGCATTCCAGAACCTACTTCAAGTAAATATTGACCTATAGGATGTGCTACTTTTTGAACGGCTGAAACATCAAGCCCATATTGTCTCATACTCGCTAACGCAGCATCACCCACTATATCATCAGAAACTGCGGTAATGTGTGCCACATCTTCGCCTAAAACAGCTAAAGAAGCCCCTACATTCATCTCGGTACCTCCAAAGAAAAAATCTAGGGATTTTGCTTGTGATAGCTTTCGGTTTTCTGCGGGAGAAAGCCTAAGCAACACTTCACCAAAGGTGACTATTTTTTGAGTTGTACCCATCCTATTCTAGAAGTTGAAATATTCCTTAGCGTTATGATAGCTAATATTAGCAATAGTTTGCCCCACCAGATCCATATCATTAGGCAATTCACCAGAAGCGATTTCTTGACCAAAAAGATTGCATAAAACTCTTCTAAAATACTCGTGACGCGGAAAAGATAAAAAGCTACGGCTGTCTGTTAACATTCCAACAAAACAACTGATGAGCCCCATATTAGAAAGCGCGTTCATTTGTTTTTCCATCCCGTCTTTCTGATCTAAAAACCACCATCCGGAACCAAGTTGTACTTTACCTTTCACGCTTCCATCATTAAAATTTCCTATCATCGTCGCCATCACTTCATTGTCTGAAGGGTTCAAATTGTAAATGATGGTTTTGGTCAATTTGTCTTTGCTGTCTAAAGCGTTTAGAAAATTAGATAAAGCTTCTGCCTGTGAATAATCACCTATCGAATCCCATCCGGTATCCGGACCTAATTGAGCCAGCATTCGTTTATTATTATTGCGTAAAGCTCCCAAGTGAAACTGCTGAACCCAACCTAATTCGTGATAGGTTTCTCCTAAAAAGAGCAGAATAGCCGTTTTAAATTGCTCTACTTCTTGCGGTGCTAGATCTGCACCTCCCCGGCGCTTTTTAAAGATCTCTTTGATCTCTGCTTCTGAAGCTTCTGCCCAAGAAATCTGGTTTAAGCCGTGATCACAAAGTCTGCAGCCGTTCTCGTGAAAAAAGTCGATACGCTGACGTAAGGCATCCTGCAGATCTGTATACGTAGCAATACTTATTTTGGCTACATCCTCCAGCTCATTTAGATAAGCATTAAAACCTTCAGCTTCAATCAAAATTGCTTTATCAGGACGAAAAGCTGTGCTCATATTGAGTCCAGCCTTTTTACCATCATACTTACGATGTTGCTCTAGCGTATCAAGTGGATCTTCTGTAGTACAAACCGTCTCTACATTCATTTGCTTTAGCAAACCGCGACAGCTGTTTTCTTTAAGCTGTAACTGGCGATTCACTTCCTTATAGATCTCCGGACCAGACTGCTCATTAAGCAATTCATCAATATCAAAATAACGCTTCAACTCAAGATGCGTCCAATGATACAATGGATTACGCAACGTGTGGGGAACAGTCTTTGCCCAAGCTAAAAACTTTTCCTCATCACTAGCGTCACCAGTGATAAAACGCTCATTTACACCAAGCGTGCGCATGGCCCGCCATTTATAATGATCACCACTAAGCCACACCTGAGAAATCGTCTCAAATTGACGATCTGCCACAATCTCTGCCGGTGGCAGATGATTGTGGTAATCGATTATAGGTTGTGGTGCCGCATACTTGTGATAAAGTTCTTCTGCATATTTATTTTGCAAAAGAAAGTTATCTGTAATAAACGTGTTCTTCACACGGCTTGCTGTATCTGCTGTACTCATAATCTTGTTTTATTTTTGGTATTATCTACCCATCCAACCGCCATCAACGGTCATTACAGTCCCGCTCATATAATCACTTGCAGGTGATGCAAGGAAAATTATAGGGCCTTTAAAATCTTCTGGTTTTCCCCATCTACCTGCAGGAATACGTGCAAGAATGGAGGCACTGCGGTCTGGATCATCACGTAAAGCTTCGGTATTATCTGTAGCGATATATCCCGGAGCTATTGCATTTACCTGCACTCCTTTACCTGCCCACTCGTTAGACAAAGCCATCGTAAGCTGGCCTATAGCACCTTTAGAAGCAGCGTATCCGGGAACGGTAATTCCACCTTGAAAAGTGAGCAGAGAGGCTGTGAATATGATTTTACCACTCCCTCGTTTCACCATTTCTTTACCCAGTTCACGACTCAAAATAAACTGGGCATTTTGATTTACTTCGATCACTTTGTCCCAGTACTCATCGCTGTGCTCTGCGGCCGGTGCTCTTAAAATAGTCCCGGCATTATTTACGAGAATATCGATCTTACTGTTCTCTGACTTTACTTTTTCAATAAAAGCATAGAGCGATTTGCGATCTGAAAAATCACATTGATATCCTGTAAATTTTTTACCCGTGGCCAAAACAGCCTTTTCTATAGCAGAACCCGAAGTCTCTAAAGACGCAGATACGCCAAGGATATCTGCACCCGCTTCTGCTAAAGCTTCTGCCATTGCGAAGCCAATTCCACGTTTACAACCGGTTACTAAAGCTGTTTTTCCTTCTAAACTAAAAAAACTCATACTGTCTTTATTTTAATTCGTCTGGAGTTACTTTATCCATATCGCCATAATCCAGGTTCTCTCCTGCCATTCCCCAAATGAAGGTATAGTTAGAAGTTCCTGCACCTGCGTGAATTGACCACTCCGGAGAAATTACCGCCTGATGATTTTTCATAAAAATATGACGGGTCTCGTGTGGCTGCCCCATAAAATGGCTGATGGTTTGCCCTTCTTCTAAGTCGAAATAGAAATATACTTCCATTCTACGCTCGTGCGTGTGTGGCGGCATCGTATTCCATACATTTCCTTCTTGAAGCTCAGTCATTCCCATTTGCAACTGGCAAGTTTCTACCACACTATTTACAAGAAGCTTATTAATAACACGCTTATTTGAAGTCTTGGTGTCGCCCAACTCAACAACCTCGGCATCTGCTTTGGTTACCTTTTTTGTAGGGTATGCCTTATGCGCCGGAGCAGAATTGATATAGAAATACGGCTGCTCATCAGTCGCTTCAAAAATCACCTCTTTTACACCTCTACCTACGTAAACCGCCTCGCGATGTCCAATTTCATAAGCTTCACCATCAACAGTGATTTTACCTTTTCCACCTACATTGATCACCCCAAGCTCTCTTCGATCTAAGAAATGCTCAGCTTTCAACTCATCTATCGCTTCAAGTTTTAAGGCTTTATCCACCGGAAATGCACCTCCTGCAATGTATCTATCATACATTGTATAAGTAAGGTTGATCTCATCTTTTACAAATAATTCTGGGATCAAAAAATGATCTCTTAATTCTTGGGTTGTGTATCGCTTTGCATCTTCTGGATGGTGGGCGTATCTAAATTCTGATTTTGTCATTTTGTGTTTTTTCAGATTAAAATTTGATTCGTTTTTCAATGATCACCTTCAGAAACCGGCAATCTTTTATGAATAAAACAAGGTCATAAGCGTCTCATCGCGCCACTGACTTTTCTCAAATTTACAATTCTATTTTATAAATGTAAAATTTACATTTTATCTTAAGGTTACGATCGTAATGTTCGCAATGAGTCAAATATAAATATCACAAGAACGATGCTTATCCTGTACTGTATGGTACACCTATTCTAGCATACCATTTGCATCAAGTGTTGCTAATTTTTCGTTTAAATCCTGCTCAAAAGCTTCTTTAGACTTGATACCATCTTGTTCTTGATCCCAGGCACTTAAAATATAATAGGTTTGTGTTTCTGTTGAAGCATTGAACACGACTAAGTGGTCGTGCGGACCTTCTGTTGCTTTAGCCTGATCTGTTTTATAGAAGATCGCCATTCCTAATTGATCATTTTCACCGGCTAGGGTTTGCACACCATAGGTTGCAATGTATGCCCAAGCACCACTTTCACTGGTCGCTTCCATTACAGGAATATCATCAAATTTTACGATACCCGTAGCCAAACCTTCAAAGGAAGTATTAGGCGTAAGCTCTGCCTTAAGGAAACGATCTTCAGGAAAAATACTGATCACCGATTTTAAATCGGTAGTGACGTCTCCGGTTTTCCAACCTTCATAATCAATAGTTACACTAGAATGTGCCTCCTCATTAGCCACCTTAACGCTTGTTTTTGCTACTTCGTTAAAATGCGCGATCGTGTCACCGGTGAATCTTCCATAGCCGCCAATCCCCATAGATTTCCCGGCTTTAAGAATGTCTTGCCCCCAAGGTGCATTGTTATGATAGGAATCAAAACCATCTGTCCCTACGTATGGAAGCACCAGCGTATCTACTTTTTTACCAAAAATATCCATTGCATTTCTCCAGTCTAGATATAGGCGATAGGCGATTTGTTTATTCTCCCAACCCGGACCTTCATAACGTATATACCAAGAATGATCTGTATGCTCTTCAGGAACGACTAGTTCGTCAACATTTTCAAATGCTCCGCCATCATACTCCCGTGAGCCTTCCTTCCAAGACCCTCCTTTTTTAATTGAAATCTCTGCATAAGTTTCAGGAGTCACCTCCTCTATTTCTACGATTTCTTCTACAATATTCTTATCTTTTTTTTCTTTACAAGACACAAAAGCAGCGAGCAATGCCGCACCTAGAACAAGGTTTAATTTCATAATTTAATTAGATATAAATGGTTAGCGTCCTAATTGAAGCGCAGCCATAATAAAAGGGCCGGTTCCTTTAGGATCATTAGTTTGAATGCGTTCATTAACATAATACTCATAAGAACCATCGCGATACGGATCTCCCCCAAGACCGGCCACTGCACAAACTTGGGTAAGTGTAATGGTACCATCATCATTACGTTTGATCAGCTTTTGAGTTAACCCGTCAAAAGCTTTATTCGCGACCGTTTTAAAATAAGTGTCAAGATAACGTTTATTCACACCTTTTGCAATGGCATAAGCAAACATTGCTGATCCCGAAGCTTCTAAATAATTTCCTTCCTTATCACCCATTGTAGGCACTTGGTACCATAAACCGCTTTCATGCTGAAAAGGAATTAGCGCTTCTACGAGCTGATTCAAGTACGAAATTAACAGCGCTCTTTTAGGATGATCTTCGGGAAAGTAATCAAGAACATCAACTAAAGCCATCGCGTACCAACCTAAAGAACGCGACCAGAAATTGGGTGAAACCCCTGTCACGGGATTTGCCCATTTTTGTTCTTTACTTTCATCCCAACCGTGATATAAAAGTTTTGTTTCGGGATCAATTGCATGTTCCTGAATGAGTTCAAACTGTTTTGCAACATCAGCTAAATTCTCAGCATCACCATAAGTGACTGCATATTGCGCATAATAAGGCGCCCCCATATAAAGACCATCTAACCACATCTGACTTGGGTAACGCTTCTTATGCCAAAAACCACCTTGTGATGTACGCGGATGTTCTTCAAGTTGCTTTCTTAAAAGCTGCATCGCTTTAAGATACTTTTCTTCCCTAGTCTTTTCATAAAAGGTAAAAAGCAGTTTACCGGGATTGATCTTATCTATATTATAGTCTTCAAAAGGGTAGGTTTTTATTGAACCATCTGCATTGATGAGTTCGTCTAAATAGCCTTTTACATAATTATAATATGTTTCATCTCCCGTCTCTTTATACAGTTGTAAAAAAGCATTAAGCACAAGACCATGCGTATACCCCCATTTTGGAGTGTCTCGATCTTCGATCTGATAAGACTCTGGATGCCGAGTCATAATAGACTGCGCCATTTGCTCAGACCATTTTTGATTTACAGGTTCTGATTTCATTTTAACAGAAGCGGAGATATTTTCGGTTTGCCGACGCTCTTTACAGCCCATAAAAAACAAGAAAAGGACTAAAGGAATAAATGCTTGGTAAGGAATCTTTTGCTTCATATACAGCGATTTTTAAAATACGAAATCGATTTCTTTTGTAGTTTATAAAAATACAATCGATTACACAAATCTAATATTCTCTTTCAACTTATCAAAAGAATGATTGAAATTAGCCCTGTTATTGGTCTGATTTATCATTTTGCCCCTCAATTTTGACCAAAAAACCACTCCAAATACACTCTAAAATTGGCATTTTAATCATCATATAGTCTTGAACTCTAAAAAGTTGTTAATTTTTTTATTAATGTAAAATTTACACGTATCTCAACCAAACAAAGGCTTTAGCTAGGATTCAGGATTCAACAAATAACTATACTTAAAGGATTTAGTTAAGCATAAGCAGGTTAGAGCAGGATACTTAAAAAAGATCATCATTATAAATTTGAGTGTTAATTAATTTAACATCCTGATTAATAATATTGAATCAATTTAATTTTACGCTAAATTGTATTCATAGTATAACTACTATAATCAACAACTAAATGAATAGACCATTACTCTCGTACTTATCGTACCTATTTTGCGCAATCGTTATCGCGGGTTGTAGCTCTAAGGAATTTGATGAGTACTATGCAAGGCCTGATGATCTTGAAGATCCTATCTATCAACAACTTGAAGCGCAGGGCAATTTTACAAACCTTACGCGTCTGATCGAAAAAGCCAATTACAAAGATATTCTGGGTAAAGCCGGATATTGGACCATGATGGCGCCTAACGACGAGGCTTTTGAACGTTTCTTTCAAGAACAAGGAATTTCAGACGTTAATGAAATCGATTCCGTTATGGCAAATAAGATCGTGAGATACGCTCTTATTTATAACGCATTTAGAACAGAACGTCTTTCTGATTACCAATCAAACGTAGGCTGGGAAGAAGATAACGCCTTTAGAAGAAGAACTGCTTATTATGACGGTTTTGAAACTAAAACAGTAGATGGAAACGAAATCGTTGTCGCTTCTTCTAATAGGAATAATGCGCCGGGAGGTGATCCTTATATTCCGGGGGATAACAATAACAAGTATCTTACTTACTTTGTAGATGAATTCATGGCAACCAACAATTTAGGTGCTTATGACTATAATTTTTTCTTTCCTGAAGAAACCTACACCGGTTTTAATGTATTAGCAGCAGAAACTGTCGCAGCAGATATTATTGCTGAAAACGGAATAATTCACGAGGTAGATAAGGTTTCACTTCCTCTTGTTAATTTAGATCAGAAACTAGAACAATCTCCCAACTACAGTATTTTTAGAAGTCTTCTCGAAGACAATCTGGTAAATTATGTATTTGATCAGGATGCAACAACTACCTATCAAAATTTCACCAGAAATACTGATCAGGTTTATGTAAAGGTTTATGATCCTGCGTTATCATTTTCACCCAATAATGAAAACTTTATTAAAGAAGCAGACAATGATGGTCAAAGCGATGCGTATACGCTGTTTGTTCCTCAAAATGATGTTTTACAAGATTTTATTGATGAAGTTTTATTAAAAAATTACCCATCTCTAGATCAACTTCCAAAATATGTTTTTGAAGACTTTATAAATGCACATATGGTTCAAAATGCTGTATGGCCATCGATTGCAGAAGCCTATAGTAATGCTTTAGAAGAAGACATAAGAATTGACATCAATACAGAAGTTGAGGAGGCTGAAATACTGAGCAACGGATTTTTCTACGGAACCTCAAAAGTACAAGAGTCCAATTTATTTTTTAGCGTTTATACCTCTGCTTACTTGGATCCTGAATTCACTTTAGCGACACGTCTTTATAATGACGGATCAGGATATCGTGAGATCATAAGCAATATTAATAGTAGGTACACGCTTTTTCTTCCTTCTGACAACGTGTTGAGAGATTTAGGATACGATTACAATATCAACAGAGAAGAATGGGTGTTTACAGACCCGGCAACAGGAAATGTTGTTACTGGTACTATAGCTCGATCTCGCTTACTACGTATTCTTTATAATGGCATCGTACCTACACCTAATGACGAACTGAATGACCTTTCTGGTTCGGGTATTATACGATCAGGAGACTTTGATCTTCCTGGAGAATACATTAAATGGGAAAACAATACGGTTTACGCCGCAGGAAATGAAGTTATTGGAGATCGTGTAAACATCATTGGCTTTGAAGATCAACGCAACGGACGCACGTATTATATAGACAATCTTCTTCAGTTTAGTGAAGAGGCTCAAGGAATGGATATTATGCGTCTTGCTGAAGAGCCAGGATCTGAATATGCAAATTTCTACAATTATTTAAGAAACTCTCCTCTTTATGATCCAGCTGCAGGCACCATAACCGGAGTAGAACTAGGTACTTCATATACTTTTGTGATTCCTAATAATGCTGCAATTGAACAAGCTGTACGCGATGGCATATTGCCCGGCGATCCGGCTACAGGAACTCCTGAGTTTAATCCTCCACTTTCGGGCCAACAAGATCAAGTGGCAGACTTTATACGCTACCATATTCTTGCTACACGCACCGCTTCTGATGATGGATTATTAAGCGGCCAAATCGAAACCTTACGTCGTGATGGTATTGGAGAAAAGACTTACATAGGCTTAGTCACCAGTCCGGGAGAATTAAGTTTTGTCGATTCAGCAGGCCGTATCGTTAATTATATCCCAAGCGAAAGTAACAATCTCGCAGACCGAAGTTTAATCCACCTAGTAGACAACTACCTTTTATATACCGAATAAGATGAGACAACTTAACACAACTATATTTTATTGTTTCACCGTACTCCTTATAGTTTTTGCCGCTAATCCTTTCTATGGGCAAGACGCCAATATGGTAGTTCGGGGGACCATTTTAGATAGTTCAAATAACCAACCTATTCCCGGAGCAACGATTGCAGAGCAAGATGCGGAAAATCGTACCGTAACCGGGGTGATTGCAGATTTTGATGGAAACTTTGCAATTCGTATAAAAAACAGAAACAACAAACTGGTAATTTCAACCTTAGGGTATACCTCGCAAACGATACCGCTTACCGGTAAATCCAGCTATACCATCAACCTTACACCTTCTGTAGATGAGTTGGATGAAGTTATGATTAGCGTTGAAAAACCAACAGAAAGCGGTCTTTTAGACATTTCTGAACGGAACATGACGACCAGTACGGTTACCGTTAAAGCTGCCGATGTAGAAAACACACAAGCTGCATCTATTGATGAAGCACTTCAAGGGCGTGTACCCGGTGTAGATATTACAGCAAATTCAGGTGACCCTGGTGCAGGGATGCAAATACGTATACGTGGTACTTCATCGATTACAGGTTCTTCAGACCCTTTAGTTGTTGTAGATGGAATGCCCTACGAAACTTCAATCCCTGAGGATTTCAACTTTGGTTCGGCAGATGAACAAGGCTATGCTGCCTTATTGAATATTGCTCCATCTGATATTGAAAGTATTACTATTTTAAAAGATGCCGCTGCTACTGCAATGTGGGGAGCGCGTGCAGCAAGTGGTGTACTTGTGATCAACACGAAACGTGGTTCTATAGGGGCTCCTAAAATTGGATACACCTTTAGAGGTACTTATATGCAATTACCACAGACGATCCCTATGCTTAGCGGTGATCAATATTCGCAATTGATTCCGGAGGAATTTATGAATCGTAATGGTACTCCTTTGAATACGCTTACCGTTAAAGAATTTCAATACGACCCTCAAGAAGTGTATTTCTTTAAAAATTACGGAAACAACACCAATTGGGTAGATGCTATTTCTCAAACAGGTCTAACTGGAGAACACAACCTTTCATTACAAGGTGGTGGTGAGAAAGCAAGATATTATACTTCTGTAGGATATTATGATTCTAAAGGGGTTACTAAGGGAACCGCTTTTCAGCGTATCAACGGTCGTCTAAATTTAGACTATGTGGTTTCTGACCGTATTCGATTTAAAGCAGATATTGCCTATACGCATACGGTTACAGATCGTAACTACGTAAACGGAACCGGTAATGGAGATCGCTTAAGAAGTGTCGCTTATACAAAAATGCCAAACATGAGTATTTTTGAATATGACGATGTAGGAGACTTAACTCCTAACTACTTCTCCCCTGCTCAAAACATTCAAGGTGCTTACAGCAGAACCTATAACCCGGTGGCTATGGCAGAGTATGCCTCTAATGAGCAAACCGGTGAACGTATCGTGCCGCACTTTAACCTGAAAGTTGATTTGATCCCAAGTCGTTTGATCTCTACTTTCGACTTACAGTTTGACTTCAACAGTACAAAAGCCAAAGCCTTTTTACCGCAAAATGCAACCGGAAGACCTTTTACTGAAACGGTGGTGAACCAAGCTTCAGATGCAGATGTCGATATCGCGAGTGTGACTTCTAAAACCAATTTCATTTATACTCCAGATATAGGAAAAGACCATAGTTTACAAACGCTCCTTTCTATTCAAACTAATGATTTTAGATACGAGTCACACCAAGCATTGACTTCAAACACAGCGTCTTCATTGCTTACAGATCCTTCGGTTCCTTCAAGAACGCAAAATGCCGAATTGCAACTTTATAACAATAACAGTCAGTCGCGTAACGTAGCGGCATTAGTAAACGCGCAGTATAGCCTTCTAGACCGTTATATTCTTAACGTAGGTGTACGTGGCGACGGGAATTCAAAATTTGGCCCGGGTAACCGTTATGCCCTTTTCCCTTCTGCATCAGCGAGATGGAGAGTTTCTGGCGAGCCTTTTATGCAAGATTTTGATTTTGTTGATGACTTTAGTTTCAGAGCTAGTTACGGGCAGTCAGGTCGCGCACCAAGATATGATTACCGATATTTTAATATCTACGGAAACTTCAATTCTGAATATTTAGGAATGAGCGGAGTTTACCCTCAAAATATTGAATTAGAGAATCTGCGTTGGGAAACCTTAACAGGACAAAACATTGGTTTAAATCTACAGCTGTTCGACCGAAGAATAATGCTTGATGTAGACGTGTACAAAAACAGAACCGAAGATCTTTTATTCCAAAATGTTGATTTGACCACAGTATCAGGTTACAACAACTTGTCTGACCAAAACGTAGGTACGCTAGACAACCAAGGTTGGGAAGTAGGTTTATATACCACTCCGGTTAAAACCGACAAATGGAAAGTAGACTTCAATTTCAACATTGCACGTAACCAGAATATCATTCGTGAGATCTCTGAGTTCTATCCTAACGAGCGTGGTAACGTTGACCGTAATGGAGAATTCAAAAGATTCTTACAAACAGATAATCCATTTGGTTCTTTCTACGGATATCGCTTTAAAGGAGTTTACCCGGATCTTGAGTCTACACAGGCGCGTGATGCTAATGGCAATGTAATTACCGGTCCTAATGGTCAAACCGTTTATATGCGTTTTAACTATCCAAATACAGATTATGTATTTCAACCTGGGGATGCAATCTACGAAGACATCAACAAAGATGGAAACATCGACAGTCGTGACGTGGTTTATTTAGGAAACAGTAACCCTAAATTCACCGGTGGTTTTGGACCTTCGGTAACATTTAATGATCAGTTTAAGTTGTTATTGTTCTTTACTTATCGCCTTGATTACGATATCGTAAACGGTACCGATATGTTAACCACTAATATGTACACCTACGATAATCAAAGTACCGCTGTACTTTCAAGATGGAGAAACCCTGGTGATCAAACCGATATGCCGCGTGCGATTTATGGAGCTGGTTATAACTGGTTAGGATCTGACCGCTATGTAGAAGACGCTTCTTTTGTACGTTTTCGCTCTGCGACCTTCAGTTATAATTTCACAAAACCCTTCCTTAAAAAATGGAAACTTGACGACTTACGTGTATATGTAACAGCAGATAACCTGCTTACATTCACAAACTATCGCGGTCAGGATCCGGAAGTAAACATGCGCGGAGGTGATCCTTTTGGAATGGCTATCGATTATTCACGTACGCCTCCAACACGTCGATTTACTTTAGGAATACAAACAAGATTTTAATTAGAAAAAATTGATCTATGCACACTAGAATTACACATATACTCGCTATCCTTCTGGCAGCACTTAGTTTGTCTTGCGATAGCTATTTAGACCTTCGACCTGAGAATGGTACGGTACGCCAGGAGTTTTGGCAAACCAAAGAAGATGTTCAGGCTGCTGTAGTAGGTATTTATTCTGCTATGCTTAATACACCTCCGTCTGAAAACGATCTTACACTAGCCGAATACATTTTTATGTATGGTGAGCTTAGAGGAGGTATGGTTGCTCCTGGAGCGTTTACCTCAAATGACCAGAGTGATATCATTACTACAAATATTTTACCTTCTAACAGTATCACTACCTGGTCTCAGTTTTACCGAATCATAAACTATTGCAACACGGTAATCGACCTAGCACCGGGAGTGCTTGAAATTGATCCTACAATTGAGTCAAGTGAATTAAACAACTACATCTCTGAAGCATTAGCCATACGAGCGTATCTCTACTTTACTCTGGCAAGATCTTTTAAAGATGTTCCGTTAAAGCTAGATGCAACTTTGTCTGATGGTGATAATTTTCAACTTCCTGCGACACCACAGGATCAGATATTTGCTCAGGTTCTAACAGATTTAAATGAAGCCGAACGCTTAAGTGTCGAAGATTATGGTAACGTTCCTGAAAATAAAGGGCGTATAACAAAATATGCGATCAACGCGATGCAAGCCGATGTGCATTTATGGATGGAAAACTATCAGGAAGCGATTGTTGCTGCCGATAAAGTAATAAATTCTGGACAGTTTGAATTGATTGATGCGAGTCCGCAATGGTTCAACATTGTGTTTGCACAAGGAAATTCTACCGAAAGTATTTTTGAACTACAATACACGCCTGAAAACCGTAATCCGTTCTATCAAATATTCTTGCAACAGCCTCAGTATTTGGCTGCTCCACCAGTATTGGAAGAAGTTTTTGGTGTTGATTTTGATGACCCTGAAAACAAAGATGTACGTGGTGAGCGTGCTTCCCTTGTACCCGGAACTAATGAGATTTACAAATTTACCGGACTTAACGAAAACCAAAGAAAAGCCCTTCAGGAATCAGACACCCACTGGTTTGTATACCGTTATGCTGATGTCCTGTTAATGAAAGCTGAAGCGCTCAACGAATTAGGAAACGGCGAAGAAGCGATTGCTATTATTGAGAATCTTAGAGAAACTCGAGAAGCTATCGATCAAACACAGGAGTTTGTTACTCCAGAAGATCAAGACAACATTAGATTATACATCTTAGCAGAACGTGCTCGTGAGTTTGCCTTTGAAGGTAAACGCTGGTTTGATGTATTGCGCAATGCACGTAAGAACAATTACGAGAATCTAGACATTTTACTCGGTGTCGCTTTACGTAGTGCTCCTGCGAGTCAACAGCAAAGTATTCTTGCTAAATTGAGAGATCCCAACAGTCATTATTTACCTATAAATACATTTGAACTGTTTACCAATAAAGCCTTAACACAGAACCCATTTTATAACTAGAAAGCTATGAAAACACTATTCAGACCCTCGTTATACACACTTACACTACTGGTTGTTTTTACCGGTTTGGTTCTAAGTTGTACAGAAGAAAAATATAAAGAATCAACTGACGAAACGTTGAACATCACCGAGTTTCTAAGAGCTAATGAAGAAGAGTATTCTCTGTTCTTAGAAATTCTTGATGTAACAGATTACGCATCATTTATGAATACGTATGGCACCTACACGCTGTTCTTACCAACAAATGACGCAGTAAATCAATACCTAAGTGATCTAGGAGCTTCAAACGTTGCAGATGTCCCAATGGAAGACCTGCAAGAGTTAGCCAAATTGCATATTATCGATGAAGTGTTTACTACAGTTCAATTTAATGATGGTAAAATTGCCACACCTAGTTTACAAGGTCAGTTTTTGATCACCGGTGCTGTAAACCGTGACGGGCAGTCTAATATTACCGTTAATAAAGATGCGCGTATCATTTCTTCTAATGTTGAAGTGGGTAACGGTGTAATACACGTGATTGACAAAGCTTTGGAAGTAGCAGATCAAACTTTAGCCGAAACTATTGACGAAGACCCTTCTTTATCGCTGTTTGCCGAACTGATCAGAGAAACAGGCTGGTACGACACTTTAGATGAACCGTTAACTTACGATCAGGATAGTATTTCTAGCCATGTGAGTGTATTGGCTCAAACAAACGAGGTTTTTCAAGAAGCAGGTTTTAATACTTTAAATGATTTAAAAGAGCGCTATAGTCATCTTGATGACCCTACAAACCCGCTTGACAGTCTTAATCTTTATGTGGCTTATCGCATAATTCCAGAATTAGACTACTTGGCAGATCTTGCTGTAAAATCTGTGGTTCTTACTAAAGCACCTCTTGAAGTAATAAGCGTTAAACTTGCAAGCGATTCTTTACTACTTAACGAAGAAACTTTTAATGGCGTTTTTGAACCCGGTGTTCAAATCAACAGATCTCAAAGTGATGTAACTGCGTCAAACGGAGTGCTACATTATGTAAACGATAACTTCTTTATCAAAAAACGTTTTCCTGCTCCCGTATATTTCGATGTTGCAGATCAACCAGAATTTAGACAGTTGAGCTCGGTATTTAGAAAGCCGGGTAACTATGCAGATCTTTCCAGATCAGAGTTATCTGAAGTAACTTGGGAAGGAAACGCAGCATTTAGATTGGGTTACTTAGCTGCTGCCACAGGTGATGGGGCTCAACTTTCTCAGGCTTGGCACGGTGACGTTGTTGAACTTCTCAGACATAGAACCGGAGTTATAAATAATTTGGAATTCACAACCCCTGTACTTATCAAAGGGCGCTATAAAGTTTGGGTTTCCTATCGTCAAAATGGTCGTGCCTCAAGTTCTGTGCGCGCTTTATTTAATGGGGAAGCTTTACCTAGACTTATAAATTTCACAGAGTACGGAAACACAGATTTACCAGAACGCGTACTAGAATCACAGGGTTACAAACGCCACTTAAATATTACAACAAGCAGATTCAACTCGAGATTAGCAGGTATCATTGAAGTTCCAACTACAGGAAGACATACTATAACATTAGAATCATTGGCATACGCTGGTGGCCCATCTTGGATAGACGTTATAGAGTTCAGACCTGTTGATATGGATCAACTGTATCCAAAAATGGAAGCAGGTGGTGACGGACTAATCGATGAATAAATCAAAAACAACTAAACTAAATTAATCCAAACGAGGATGATAAGATTACAAACATATACTAAAGCTTTTGCAGCAGGACTTTTACTTCTTGCTACAGCAGCTTGCTCAGACCCTTGGGAAGATCACAGTAGCACTACAGATGATAATCTGGGGCAAAACTTAACGCAAAGGATCGTATCTGGCTCGCAAACTTCAGATTTTGGAGCACTTTTAGAAGAAACCGGTTATGACGCTATTCTGGCCGGTTCTAAAACCTACACGGTTTGGGCACCAACTAACGAAGCATTATCTAATGTTGCGAGTGAAGCTTTAGCGAGTGATGCTGCAAAAAGACTTTTTGTAGAAAACCACATAGCGCTTACCGCAGTTTCATCGGTAACCGAAGCAGATACAGTAACGGTTCAAATGCTTTCTAACAAGTACCTTGAGTTTAAAAACGGTACGGTGATGTCTGATGCTCAGGTAGTAACCGCAGATCAATATGCTTCCAATGGTCTTTTTCATATTGTTGATAAAGCCCTTGCGCCTAAGCAAAACATTTGGGAATACATCAACGCAACTGCCGATAATAAAATGAGTTCGTTCTTAATTGAACTTGATGAATTCAATTTATATCGCAGAGATAGTGTAGCCAAAGCAAATGCTGAAGATATGCCTGGGATGTTTGCTGATTCTCTTACAAACTCGTTTTTCACAAACGTTTATAACTTAAACAACGAGCAAAATAAATACACCTTTTTCTTATTACAAGATGATGCTTATGATGCTGAAGTAGAAAAGCTGGAGCCTTATCTTATTAAGAGTAATGAGGATTCTACAACTACATATGCCAGCTATTTTGCGGTAAGAGATATGGCTTTGCACAAAGCTATTGCACGTGAAAATTTACCCGACACGCTTACGTCAAAATTTGGAGTAAAAATCCCGATCAATACAGATAATATTGTTGAAGAAGTTCAGCTAAGTAATGGTATTGTGTATGTGATGAGCAGCCTAGATGTTCCTTTAGAAACACGCCTGCTTACAACGAGGATTGAAGGCGAAGAACCTTCCGGTTTCAGTCAGGGTGATAAGCGCGGAAACACGTATTATCGCGAAAAAGAAGATCCTACCGGAGAAATGTTCTATGACATTATGGTTCAGAATCACGGGGAACCCTTGTTTGCGATTTATTACAATGCCAATAACCTTTACAGCACAACCTATCAGGTTTACTGGCGCGCAATAAACGATATTCAAAACAACACCTTCTCACAACGCTTACGTTTCGGTGGTACTTTTCAAGAGGATGGTACGGTTGCAGATCCTATTGCGACCTTAGATTATACCGATGTTCCTCCAAACGATTATCAAGAGCGGTACATAGGTGAATTTACTTTAGACGAAGCAGGTATGCTGGATCTAATCTCACTTATTGCTGCCAACACCGGATCTGCAGGTGCAAATACACTAACCTTAGATTATTTAAAACTAGTACCTGTAATTAAGTAATGTCTTTTAAACCAATTGTTATGCTCAAAATATTACAACTAACCTGTATTCTAAGTGTACTGCTCTGCAGCGGAGTAACGCAGGGATTGTATGCTCAAGATACCAATGATTCTACCCCGGTAGATAGCACCTCTCAAAAAGGCATTGAGGTTACCGGTATCATAAAAAATGCCGCCACAAACACCGGTATCTCGGGAATCAATATTGCGGTAAAAAACTTCTCTGCAGCGATTAGTAACGAGGATGGAACATTTGCTATTAATGTACCTCACCTTAATGCACTACTCACCATCAGCGGACAAGAATTTCAGACCAAAGTATTCCCTTTAAACAATAAGTCTAGCAACCTGGAGATCGAACTCTTTGAAACAAGCTACTCGCAATTCTATCAAGAGTCTGAACTGCCGGGTGGTAAGCAGCTACAGTATACCAATCCTAAAGCTGCGACAACAGTAGATTTTTCTAAAGGCCAATGGGGGAATCCGGTAAACGAGTCGGTTGGCGATTTTCTACAAGGTCGTGTTGCCGGTTTACACAGTACCCGTAAATCTGGTGTTCCCGGTGCCGGAGCAAACCTTACATTAAGAGGTTTCAATTCGCTATATGCTACAAACAAACCCTTACTTATAGTAGATGGAATGATCTATGATGATGAAGACTATGGTTCTGGGATCATTCAGTATACCAGCTCTTCTCCACTATCAATGCTTGAGGTAAAAGATATTGAAGACGTAACGGTGTTAAAAGATGGTTCTTCTATCTATGGTACCAAAGGCGCTAATGGGGTTATTATTATTACCACTACCCGCCCGGTTGATCTAAGTACTAAAATAGATTTTACAATGTACGGCGGCATCAACCAGAAGCCAGACAATCTGCCTGTAATGCGTGCCGGAGATTATAGAACTTATTTATCTCAACTTATTGCAACCCGTGGTGATTCGCAACAACAAATTGCAAATATGCCTTGGATGATCGATGATAGACAGAACGAAGCCTATTATCAATACCACAATCAAACCAACTGGCAAGATCAGGTATTTAAAAGTAGCGCCA
The DNA here is from genome assembly GCF_037029365.1 of Leeuwenhoekiella sp. CH_XMU1409-2. NCBI lineage: Bacteria > Pseudomonadati > Bacteroidota > Flavobacteriia > Flavobacteriales > Flavobacteriaceae > Leeuwenhoekiella > Leeuwenhoekiella sp. CH_XMU1409-2. The sequence goes on from NZ_JAYMEI010000004.1 coordinate 32,037, forward strand.
ATCAAAACTATTTCTTAAAGATTAGAGGTGGTGATGACATCGCAAAATATGGCCTTTCTGTAGGCTATCTTAGAAGTGAAGGAATTATTAGAGAAACAGATCTGGAACGCTACAACACCCGACTTAATGCAGCTTTACGTCTTACTGAAAAGTTATCAGTAAATGCAAACCTATCGTTCATTCACAACACTGAAAACCTAAGAGATCAAGGGCTGGCTTACAAAACAAGCCCAATGTATTTAGCATTAACCAAAGCGCCTTTTACAGCGATCAATGCAATTAATGCCAGCGGTGAAGTATCTCCTAACCTTTCTGACGTAGATCTTTTCAATGTGGGTAACCCGGTCGCTATTCTTGATAATGGTATTGGGATCAACAAAAACTATCGTTTTTACGGAAACCTTGATTTTAACTATAAGATTTCTGATAATCTTGAAGCGAATATGCTTGCAGGTCTTACCTACAATAAAGAACGTGAATCTTTCTTTATACCAGACTTTGGTGTAGCCGATGTGATCTTACCTACTGCTATAGGAAATAACCGCAGTGGTAGTGAAGTTCAGCGTCTTTACACACTCTATACAGACACCTATTTAAATTATGGAAAGCGTTTTAATTACAAACATGGTCTTGACTTAAGATTAGGTTTACGCACCCAAAGCAACGAGTCTGAAAGTGATCTAGGTTTAGGCTTTAACTCTGCTACAGATGATTTTACAACTGTAGGTGCAGGTAGCAACTTGCTACGTGTAGTTGGGGGTTCTTTAGGAGAATGGAACTGGGTAAATGCTTATCTAAGTGCAGAATACGATTACCTTAACAAGTACTTTTTGACCTTTAACGGTTCTATCGACAGCTCAAGCCGTTTTGGCGACAATATTCAAAACGGAGGATTCAGCATTGGTGATTCGCAATTTGCAGCACTTGGTTCGGCTTCCGGAGCTTGGTTAATTTCGTCAGAAGAATTCTTAAAAGATGCTTCAGCGTTAGATTTATTGAAACTAAGAGCAAGTTTTGGTGTAAGCGGAAATGACGATATAGGCAACTTTACTGCACAACAACTTTACGTTTCTCAAAACTTGTTAGGAATTCAAGGTTTAGTACGTGGAAACATCGGAAACCCTGAACTAAAATGGGAAACCGTAAGCAAACTGAATCTTGGTCTTGATCTGGCACTATTCAATGAGCGCTTTAATGCTTCGGTTGATGTATACCAAAATAAGACTTCAGATATGATCACTTACGAGCCGGTAAATACTACAAGTGGTTTTGACTATGTGGTTTCAAACAGTGGTGATATGAAAACTCAGGGAATTGATTTAAGTCTTAACACACGACTCATTCATACGGCTGATATTAATCTTGATCTAGGGCTTAACCTGTCTCGATATGTAAATGAAGTTACAGGATTACCTGATGGACCTATAGTTACTGAATTTGGTGGAGCAACCTACATCACTCACGAAGGTCAGGATGCCAACTTATTCTACGGCTACGAGACCAACGGTGTTTATGCAACTACTGCCGAAGCTCAGGCTGCCGGTTTAAGCAGACGCCTAGACAATGGTGCTTTAGAAGCCTTTACAGGTGGTGATGTGATTTTCACAGACGTAAATAATGACGGGGTGATAGATAATGATGACCGCGTAGTTATAGGAAACCCCAATCCGGATCTTTTCGGAAGCTTTAGTGCCAATTTTAAATGGAAACGTTTAAGCATTTCTGGTTTATTCAACTTCTCAGTAGGAAACAATCTGTATAATGGAGTTCGCAATAATCTGGAAAAAATGAGCGGCTATGAAAACCAAAGTATCGCAGTTAGAAATCGTTGGGTTGCCGAAGGACAGCAGACTACAATTCCACGTGCGGTATGGGGAGATCCGCTAGGTAACGCTTCTTTTTCAGACCGCTGGATCGAAGATGGTTCCTTCTTACGTTTAAAAACTTTAGTAGTAGCGTATGATATTGCCTTAGATCTTGAGTATATCAAGTCGGTAAAACTCTATGCAAGTGCAAACAACCTATTTACCCTTACAGACTATTTAGGTTATGATCCTGAGTTTAGCGCAACCTCATCAATATTTGGTCAGGGAGCAGATTTAGGGCTAATGCCACAATTTACTACAATACAAATGGGACTAAGACTAGGACTATAATTAAGAGAAAAAATAATGACAATGATCAGAAATACAAAACATACATTAAGATTGGGCGCATTGGCTTTATTATTAAGCCTGGGATCCTGTTCAGAATATCTAGATGTTGAGCCCAAAGATCAACTCAATCAAGATCAGGTTTACCGCGACGTATTTGATGCAGATGCAGCAGTCGTAGGTATCTACGGCCAATTTATGGGACTTGCCGAAAAATATGTTATTCTTAACGAACTACGTGCAGACCTTACCAGCACAACCTTCAATTCTAGTCCGTTTTTACAGCAATTGAGTGAGCACCGTGTATCGCCAGAAAATCCTTATGCCAGCCCAAAGGATTTTTACGAAGTGATCAATAACTGTAACGATGTGCTTAAAAACTTTGATTTAATGCGTGCAGACAACCGTCTGGACAGCAATGAGTACAACGAGCGTTATTCAGATATTGGAACCTTAAGAAGTTGGTTATACCTTCAGTTAGGAATTCACTACGGGCGCGTTCCTTATATCACTGAGCCTGTTGAAAACCTAGACGATGTAAGAGATCTAAATCAATTTCCACGCATCTCATTTGAAGAGTTACTTGATGAACTTATAAACTTTACCGAAGCTTTACCGTATACCGATCTTTATAGTACTAACAGTACGCTTGTTATTGATGTTGATGGATACAATACCGGTAAATTCTTTATCAATAAAGAATGCTTATTAGGAGATTTGCAGTTATGGGAAGGTAATTATCAACAAGCTGCGGCTCATTACAAAGTAGTGATGGAAACTGCTACAGGCAGTGGTAGTGACACAGAGCGTTTTGACACGTATCGCGTTAAGTATGCAGACATTGCGAGCAACAACGACTTAGCTGTTGGTTATATTCGTTATCGTGAGCAAGATGCCCAAGCTTTAGTTAACAATAATAATCAAGGATGGCGCTCTATGTTTTCCAGAGAGCCAGACGCGCTTTGGAATACAGAATGGATCTGGTCTTTACCTTTTGACTCGAGTTTTGCTCCAGAGAATCCATTTATAGATCTGTTTTCAAATCGTGATGGTGAATATCTACTTAAACCTTCTCAGCATGTGATGAATTTATGGGAGGATCAAACGCAACGTAATGGTTTTCCTTACGATGCTCGAGGTTCAAAATTCTCCTATAATATTATCAATGAGCAACCGGTCATTATGAAGTATTTGTACAATTACCTTGATCCTGCAACACAGCTTCCTGTAGATGTATTTCAAAGAGACGGGCGCTGGCATCTGTACCGCGCTGCTAAACTTCACTTACGCTATGCTGAAGCTGCAAACAGAGACGGCCAACATCGTCTGGCAGATGCACTTTTAAATTTTGGTCTTCAAGGGGAATACACCGTACCGGGACAGGAAGATGTGACCGACATTGAACAAACCAATCTACCATTTCCGTACAACTTTGATGCGAGACAAGGTGATTTCCCATACTATCGCGGTGATTGGCATCGTAATGGTGGGGTACGTGGACGTGCTTATCTTGAACGCGCTCCGGTTTTAGGAGATAGCTTGATCAGTATTGAAAATAATCTAATTGAAGAAGCTGCTTTAGAACTGGCTTTTGAAGGAAACCGATGGGGAGATCTCGTACGCGTAGCGATTCACCGTAACGACCCTGCTTTCCTTGCAGACCGCGTTTATGCCAAGCTTAACGCCGACGGCAATGCTGAAGCTTCTGCCGTACGTACCAAATTGATGTCAAGAGAAAACTGGTATTTACCGTTTATATGGAACGATGAAGAATAAATATAACGACTTTGTTTGTGTTTAGATTTAATTCTAATTTTGAGAGGACAATGCTACGGTTTACATCGTAGCATTGTTGTTTTAATAAAGAATCAAGCCACGCTCCTTCTCTTTTACAATCAGGTTAGAACAGGACACTTTATACAGGCTGTACGGTTAACTTTGAGAGAGCACATTTTACTTCTATATAAATCAACAGTTTTAACTTTAAATATGATTCCATCCCGTTTTCATTTTCAACATCTTTTTATAGCTCTTTCTGCACTGGTATTGGCTTCAGCTTGTAAAAATGAAAACAAGGATAAAATTTTAGACGATAAAAAAACACCAAATTTCCTCGTCATCATTGCAGATGATGCAGGATGGAATGATTTTAGCTTTCATGGTTCTGAAATTCAAACGCCTAACCTGGATCAATTAGCAGGTAAAGGGCTCACCTTAGATCGGTTTTACACCTACCCTACCTGTTCGCCTGCTCGAGCTAGCTTACTCACGGGTAGACCTGCTAGCCGAATGGGTATTGTTGCTCCCATAAGTGGCCGAAGCGAACTCAATCTCCCCGACAGCATTACCACGCTTCCGCAGGCGCTTTCAAAACTCAATTATAAAACAGCCTTAATGGGTAAATGGCATTTAGGTTTAAAACCTGAAAGCGGCCCTGAGGTTTATGGTTTTGATTTTTCCTATGGTTTTCTCCATGGGCAGCTGGATCAATACGCACACACCTATAAAAATGGTGACAGCACGTGGTATCGCAATGGGAAATTCATTTCTGAAAAAGGTCACGTCACCGATCTCCTTACGCAAAGTGCGGTACATTATATAGACACCTTGCAAACTGACCAGAATTTTTACTTACAAGTAGCTTACAGTGCACCTCATATTCCACTGCAAGAACCACAAGAGTGGCTTGAAAAATACACGGGTATTAAAGATTCTTCACGCCGGGCTTATGCCGCAGCAATGACGCATATGGATGCCGGAATTGGGGAAATTCTACAAAAACTCAAGGACAAAGATTTAGAAAAAAATACGGTCGTTCTTTTTGTAAGCGACAATGGCGCTCAGGAAAAATGGGTTCCTAATACGCAATACGACGGTAAATATGGCCCTAACTATTCGTTAGGAAGCAATCTCCCGCTAAGGGACTTTAAAACTTCCAATTATGAAGGAGCCCTACGTGTTCCTGCGATTATCTCCTGGCCGGAAAATCTCAATTCGGGTACTTCTACAAACTATATCAATGTGACCGACTGGATGCCTACGTTTTTGAATTGGGCAAATGCAGAAGAGCTTCCGAGCACGGTTGAAGGAGTAAATGCACAGCACCTCCTAAAAACTGCTTCAGTTGCACGTGAAAAACCAATTTATACACGAGGACATTTACAAGAATCTATAATTCTGAAACCTTTTAAACTCATTCGCACGCGACACCTTAAAGATCCACCGGAATTTGAATTGTATAATATTGAAGTAGATCCTTCTGAAGAAAACAATATTGCTTCAGAAAATCAAGCTGAAGTTGCTGAACTTACAGCATACCTAAATCAAGAATTTAGTAAAGATACGCCTGAGGTCAACGTTGGCTTAAAAAACTAGGAAACCAAGATGTTCTCTACTTTTCATCAAAAACTTATGCTATGCCTAAAATCAAATGCACCTATTTTCTTTCCATCCTTACAATACTTCTTCTGTCAAGTTGTGACCAAAATGTAGAAGACAATATTCAAATTTCCCTTACTAATCCTGAGAACACTTCACTTTCTGATAAGGCCATTGCGATCGGGTTGACCAAATTGGATTATAAAGCTGATGCAGAAATGCATCCCCTACTCACTTTTGAAGGAGACACTATTGCTTCACAATTGGTTGACAGCAATGCTAACGGAAAAGTTGATCAGTTGTTTTTTGTTACTGATTTTGAGCCTTCAGAAACCAAAAAGATTCAGTTTAAGTGGATAGCTGAAGCGCCCCAGTATAAAGTTAAAACCAACATCCGCTTTGGTAAACGCGAGGCGCTAGAAGAGCCTGTCGCTCCTGCATTAGAAGAGACACTTTCAGCAACAGATATGCCCAAAGCGCTTGGCTTTCAAAAGTATCAAACAGACGGGCCAACTTGGGAAAATGATAAAGTGGCTTTTAGACATTATCTGGATGGTCGTAATGCTAAAGATGTTTACGGTAAAAAGAGTGCCGCGATCACTCCTGAGAATGTAGGTTTAGATGAATCGAAAGCGGTTGTTGACAATTACCACACAATGGAAGCTTGGGGACGTGATGTTTTTCCGGTAGGTAATTCGGCCGGCTTAGGCGGTTTTGGGGTAATCGCAAACGATACTATAAGACGTTTGGGAATTCTGGTAACCGACACCCTGAGCAATATTGAAAAAACACATTTCAAAATTGTTGAAAAAGGACCGGTTAAATCTACGATGCATATTGACTATTCTAATTGGAATACAGCCGGAAACACATATCAGGCAAAAGAAACAGTAACGATCTGGCCGGGAATGTATGCCTATCAAAATACTGTTTCAATTAGTGGATTGAAAGAAAATGACACGCTTGCCATTGGTCTTTCAAACATCAATAATCAAAATGGAGTTGAAGAAATCAAAACTGAAAAATGGGTTGCACTGGTGCAACACGATTCTTTAACTTACGATAGAAAATGGATTATGGGCACAGCACTAATACTCCCTGCTGATGCTTATAGCAGCTACACCGAAGCTCCCCAGACTGGACAATTCACACAGTCTTATCTGGCAAAAATGAATGTAGCAAACGAAGAGCCCGTTACGTATTATGGGGTTTCCGGTTGGGAACTTAGTCAGAACCCAAAGTTTAAAGATGCAGCTTATTTTAAAGCTTACGTAGAACAACTGGCCAACCAACTTTTCACACCAATTGACATTAATATAGAAAACAAATAAAATGCCTGTACACGCCTTTACTATGCAACTTAAACCCGGTTTTGAGGAGGAATATAAACGTCGTCACGACCTCATCTGGCCAGATCTTCAAGCGCTTTTAAACGATTCGGGAATTGAAGAATATCATATCTTTTTAGACGAAAAAAGCCTGAAGCTTTTTGCTTTTCAAAAACTAAAAGCAAATCATACCACTCAGGGGCTTCCACAAAACCCTATCGTAAAAAAATGGTGGGCTTATATGGCTGATATTATGGAAACCCACGAAGATCATTCGCCGGTGGAAATTCCGCTAAAGGAGGTTTTTGAGCTGCAAAAAAACGACTAATTTTCTGCTAAAGCAGTTCATAACCAATAAGCTCAAAGCAAGCTTAAGGTATTAATCACTTTGACGGTGTCAAACAAAAAATCCTGAATATGAATTCAGGATTTTTTGTTGTTATAAAGCTTTTACTTTCCTGCTCCTTTAAAATTCTGAGAGCTGTTTTTAAACAGTATATTAAAGGTGGTTAAACTCCCATAAATACGGGATATATACTGCTGAAGGTCTACTTTCTCCTGATCATCGAGATTTTTACTCGAGTTGATCTTTTGCTCCATCACTCGCACACGATCCCGCACCATCACGATTTTATGAAAAAACGTATCGATGGGAATTTCTTTACTCGTCAAATTGGAATCAGCGGGATTTAAGGTAATTGTTCCACCTTTAAATTTATCGGCTATTGGTACAATTTCAGAGATGTCGGAATATTTCTTTAGCAAGGTTCTAAGTGTGCTTTCTACTTCATAAAAGCTTACCGTATCAACCTCATCTTCGACAGCTTCGATCACTTCTATCTCTTCGTCCAGGTCAATAGTTTCCAGACCCTTATCAATAAAAGTAACCCAATAGTGCTTTGAGGTAACATTGGTAACCACGCCTAAGCCATACTCGTGATGTTTTAGTCTTGATCCTATTCCTAATAAACTCGCCATATAGTTCTTATTTATTCATTGATTTTGATGCTATCAATGTTCAGCAAAAAAGAAATTATGCGCAACTATTTAGAGCTTTTTATCAATCATTTCATATTGATAATACTCTTCTTTCACACTCTCGTAGTTGAGACCGTAATTCATAAAAAGCGCCATTGCGCCAAGAAAGAAAAAGCGATCAAGGAAGTAAAATGAACCAAATTCAAAGTAGTATGCAAATAAAGCCGCGATATCTGAAAAAATAAACCCGAATGCGAAGAAAATATACAACAACGATCTGTTGCTGTTGTATTTGTTATTATAAGCAATCGCCTGTACACCAAGAATCATCATTGCAGCGCCATAAACATATAATAGAATAGGTTCTAAACCGTCATGAAAGGTATAGGTAACCATACTCATATTCATAATCACATAGAGTGTATACGTGTTTGCTGCTACCAGAAAAAGTGTCACTAAAACTACACCCGGCTTAAAATTGATTTCTGAAATTTTTGGCAAACGTTCTAAAACAATAGTTAGATAGCAGAGAGTCCCCAAAATGAGATAGGTTTTATAGCCCCAAGCTTCTTCATAAAATTGAAAGAATACATCTCTACTTATAAAAAATACGAAGGCTACGACGGTCCAGAGGTTTATCTTCTCCTTTTTGAAAAGATAGTAGCAAAATAGAAGTACAATAGTTACCAGTCGTGTAAGTCTGCTGGATTCTAATTCCATGAAAGCTATAACCCCCAAATTAATAATGGCGGCTATTACAATTAAGATGATAAAAAGGTTGTTATCATCCAGCTTAAATTTAGACTTCATAGTTTTAGGTTCACTAGTGGAATTTGATTGAATAAAACATACGAAAAAAATGGAACTGAGGTTTTCTAAATAGTTGACTTTTTTTTTAAAAATCAACTATCACACCTATTCCTAACTGCTGTTTCCACTGTGTACGAGCGCCCATCGTGACCTCATCACCATCTACATTGGTCTCTGTGATCTTAATGTCGTTATCGTATTTAAGATGAGACCCGACCTTTGCCAGCACAAAACTGTTGACCTTAAAATTCAAATTAAGCTGCCAGTCAATATCAATATTACCGAAGCTGTTCAAATAGTCTGTATAGAGATTTACGAGATTGGTAAGATTTATATTATCCATTACCCTAGCCTTGAGCGAACTTTGGAGTAGAATACCGAGTTCACTATTGAAATTAGAGCCTTCTCTTATGATGTTTCCGTCTGCATCCCGTACGGCAGGCGTAACCCCAAAGGCACCATTATTTGCTAGATTTTGATCTAAAACAAATGTGGATTTGTAGGTTAAAGGAGATGCATAAATAGAAAGGTTATCTAAACGTTGACCATACTCACCTCCTACTCCGACAAAGACATAACCAGGAGCCATAAACTGCGAGATAGGCGTACTGGTGTCTGGATATTTATAACCGTTTGTAAATTGAGAAGCAAATCTAAATTTTGCCGAATAATACCAATTAGATAAAGTATCTCTACGATAACCAAAATCTGAAGTAAGCTCCAACATATCGTCAGTCTTACGAATCTCCTGCCCTTCCTGACTATTGACACCGTACCGCGTGACCAGTTTATTACGCCATTTTTTATTACTATCAGAATAATTTCGTTCAAGTACAACTTCAGCTAAACCGGAGATCGAATTACTACCACCGGCATTCCAGTTTACAAAAGCAACTTCACTTAAATCTACTCCTACACGGTTTAACTTTTTCCAATTGGTTTCAGGCTTTGGCGCCAATTGTTCAGTTAAACGCTTTACTAAATTCTTTTTTAAAGGAAGCGGAAAGGCCACGTGTTGTGCCTGTAGTCCTTCAAAACATAAAAGTATTGCGATTAAACTCGTGAAGAATAGTGCTTTTTTCAAATTAATAGCTTTACGGTTTCAGTATTAATAAGTAAACGTTCCGAAAGGTGATTTAATTGTCAACTCTTTTTGATCGGCGTTTTCAACCCGACCAATTACTTGCGCATCAATATTGAATGATTTTGAGATCGCAATAATTTCATCGGCAAGACTAGGATCTACATACAACTCCATTCTATGCCCCATATTAAAAACCTGATACATTTCTTTCCAGTCGGTACCACTTTCCTCTTGAATAAGTTTAAAAAGCGGTGGAATGTCAAACAGGTTATCTTTTATAATATGTAAGTTTTCTATGAAGTGTAAAATCTTGGTTTGTGCGCCGCCACTGCAATGCACCATCCCGTGAAGCAAGCTTCTATCTACAGAAGCTAAGATCTTTTTGATCACCGGAGCATACGTACGTGTTGGAGACAACACAAGTTTTCCGGCATCAAGAGGACTTTCTGAAACTGTATCTGTCAACTTTTTTGACCCACTGTAGACCAATTCATCCGGTACAGCTTTATCAAAGCTTTCAGGGTATTTTTCAGCTAAATACTTATTGAAAACATCGTGGCGCGCCGAAGTAAGTCCGTTACTTCCCATCCCGCCATTATATTCACTTTCATAAGTTGCCTGGCCAAAACTAGCCAACCCAACAATCACATCACCTGGTTTGATATTAGCGTTATCAACTACATCTTCCTTCTTCATTCTTGCTGTTACCGTAGAATCAACAATAATCGTGCGCACAAGATCGCCCACATCTGCCGTTTCTCCTCCGGTACTTTTAATGGAAACCCCGTGTTGCTCAAGGTCTGCTATTAATTCTTCAGTACCATTTATAATTGCAGAAATCACTTCTCCCGTAATCAGGTTCTTGTTTCGACCTATTGTTGAGGAAAGCAAAATATTATCTGTAGCGCCTACGCAAAGCAGGTCATCAATATTCATAATCAACGCATCCTGAGCGATCCCTTTCCAGACTGAAAGATCACCGGTTTCCTTCCAGTACATATATGCGAGTGAAGATTTTGTCCCGGCACCATCGGCATGCATGATTAAACAGTGGTCTTCACTCCCTGTTAAATAATCTGGCACTATCTTACAAAATGCCTTAGGAAACAAGCCTTTATCTACATTTTTAATGGCTTTATGCACTTCTTCTTTACCGGCGGAAACACCACGTTGTGCGTAGCGCTTAGAAATCTCTTGACTCATCGAATTGTTAATTATTTGGCAAAAGTAAGAAATAAAAACGTCCTGATATTTCAGGACGTTTTAAAAAGCTTTTTATTACTATTCCCAATCGGGCATAGATGCATTAGGAAAAAGCTGTATGTCACTCCCGCTGGTGGAAGAACTGTTTAAATCTATCATATAAACCGCCGGTTCAGCAGCACTATTATTTCCTTTACGGGTTAAAATAATTTCTCCTTCTGAAGGCGACCATCTTGCCTCAAGATCATTTTCTCCCTGATCAACATCTGTTTGAATTTGAGTTTCGGTGCTTGAATTTAGATCATATTTAAAAAGTCTACTTTGAAATATTCGGTAACTTGAATTTTCTGAACCGCTTATATCTCTTGTATAAATAACTTCATCTGCATTTGCTGACAAATCTATTCCTCCAGAAGCTCCATCTTCATTTTCTAAAATAATGGTCTCTTCTGTACCAGCGCTTAGACTTACTGTAAAAATTCGGGTGTCATAACCTAAAGTGTTGTTGGTTTTCAACACGATAATGTTGTCATTAAGATCGGTTGTTGCAACTTCACTTATTAAAGAGCCATTTGTGGTTTGGTATAATAGTTCACGACCAGATCCATCAGGATTTATGCTGTATAATTTGTCAAAATTAGGATAGTAGATCTTACTCCCGTTTTGTGCCCAAGCAAAATTGATTGCACTCAGTCTAAAACCATTTACAGGAATAGCAGCAGTAATCTGTCTGGTAGCTGTACCATCTAAATTCATTGTAAATATATGTGTATCTCCACCTACAGTTCTTAAAAAGGCAACTTTACCTGCTTGTGTATTCTTGCGAGGTCTAAAACTGTTATGAGAACTATGCGTTAACTGAACAACATCTGTCCCGTTTTGATCTGAAGAAAAAATCACAGAATTACCGTTTATTACCCGTGCAAAATGAAAAGCATTTGCAGGATTAGGAATGGTTGAGAACTGACTCACTTCACTCAAAACTTCTTGATTAATGTCATCTGTAACCGTTATTTGCCAGATGTATTGAGCGCCGCGCTGCAAGCTAGAAACGGTAAGTGTTGTGTCTATCAGGTTCTCAAAATACTCTGAAGTGTTTGCCGTAATATTCCGTAGTTCCAGAGTATATGTAAGTTCGTCTTCATCGTTACTGCCAGAGGTCCAAACAAAATCAACAGTTGTAGCCACATCTACACTAGTATCTTCTGGTGTCACGAGTACCGGCTTTAAGGGCGCTTTATTATTTGCCGTAGAAACCTCAAGTTCGAAGACGATATTATTTGTTCTATTTTCTTCTACACGTGCAGCCTCAAATGCAGTGATATACCCTTCCAAATCGGCTTGAACAGAATAGTCTCCTACCGGAGCTTCTTCAATTATAAATGCCCCATTAGCATCTGTAAAAACTGTGTTTGTAACAGGGTTGGTACTAATTTTCACATTGGCTAATGGCGTGTTTTCACCATCTAAAACAACGCTTCCTGAGATGGTGCCAAATCCGGTATCTTCTATTGGATCCTCACTGCAAGAAAATGCCAGTATAGCTAAAATTATAAGTAATGCTTTTTTCATTTTTCGATTTATATTAAATCTCACTCTATAGAAGTATTCTCCTTATCAGAACTATTACCAAAATTGAAATGATACTTGAGTCCTAGTCCTACGTTATAGTAATAGTCGTCGCGCTTGCCGCTTACTGCAGCTTCTAACTCATCGGTAAAGGTCAAATTGTGCTCTGCAAAAAGTCTCATACTAAACCTTGGTGCAAGTTGATAATCTACCGCAAAACCATATTGAACTTTTGCCGCTGTTAAATCTTCACTTCCATTTTCTCCTGATCCCTGAAGTCTCGTGACCAAGCCACCTCCACCATAGACCACCGGGGAAAGCTTATCGTTTTTAAGTATTCTGAATTCTAAATTGAGGTTGGCGCTTCCGTAGCTTTCAGAAAAATCGCTTCCCCCGTAAAGCTTGAAAAGGTTGGCATTGACATTTATAGCTAAAAACTCATTGAGACTGCTCGTATATCCTAATCCTCCCAATGGAGCAAATTGCTTATTACCATAATCTCCATCTAGTAATGCTCCGGCAAAACTGAGTGCTATAGATTGCTTAAATTCTTGTGTAAAAAATGCTCGCTCATAAAGACGCGTTGATTCTTCAAGCTCCTTTTCCTTTTCATAATTTTCAATCAAAGCCTCATTTACGGTCACACCTTCTTTTGAAGACCATAGGTTATCTTTAATACCTTCAATAATCAAAGATTCTACAGCTTTTTCTATGGCATCCTTCATGGCCAACTGAACCGGTTCATTTTTAGTATACCCTGTTTCTACCTCTAAAAGTCGCTGAAAATTCACATATCTAAACAAACTGGCATCTATAGCCTGTGAAAGAATCGTTTTAGAGACATATACCGTTTTAAGCACTCTTCCGCTTGAAGTCGAAACTGCTCTTAAATAAACTGTAAGACGATCCTGTCTATATTGCGTTGAACCGCCTACACCAAAATAACGCGCGCCCAAACCACCGGTGATTATATTAGAATCATAACTGATGATTCCACCTTCAAGCAAAACACCTGCGTACAGCAACGGAGGTAAATTAGGTTCATTTGGATTGTTATTCTTTCTGTATTCATCCCGTGTAGACCTGATTATATTCCGCTCATTCAGGAGGTTTCCCAGATTCTCACGTTCAATAGGTGTAAACCACTTAGAATCTTCTAGCGCTTTTATCAACATAGTGGTTGCTCCCTGAGAAACAGCCGTACTAAATGTACTTCCGTTTTCTACATTCTTATACTGCCCTGTCTGGTCTTTAAAGTTGTAAACCCCGGCAACCACCGGCTCAGCAGGTTCAGGAAATTGAGTTAAGGTTGTTGTATGACTGGTTACTTCTCCTAGTCGCGCATCCTGCTGGGATAAAGGTTGATTAAAATAGGATCCACAAGAGCTTAATGTAATAAGTAGAAGTAAGACGTATAAACTATGATGTTTTAACATTGTAATCTTATTGATTTGGGACAATAATCTGGGTCTGTTCACCCGTATTGGTGTCTAAAATATTGATCACCAATCCTTCATTTGAATCGTATATTTCTAGTGCTAAAGAGCCAAAATTGTAAGTCCCTGCCTCAAGCCCTTCCCCCAATTGCGCGGTGAATAGTCCTCTTGATATTTGACTTAATAATTGCCTATTAAGATTGCTCGCAAAACTTTCTAATTCTGATTGGTCTTTGGCTGCGTTTTCTTCAGGATCTTTAAAGGAATTCTGCGCATTTGCAGAACTTAAAAGCCATTGATAATTAAAAGTCTCACCTCCAAAATTTGGATTTTTAGGTTGATATGTTAGCTGCTGTGCAAACGTGGTGGAAGATGCTATTAAAAAAAGCAGAAAAAGTATGTACTTCATGGTTTCAATAGTGTTGAACAGTATTTTGATTTTTATTCATTAATTCTAATTGTTTTATTACCCGTAGAATGGCGTAATTTTTCATTTCTCGTAAATAAGCCATTGAAGGTCTTACTATAAATTCAAGAACTTTAGTGTTGACAACTAGCACCTCTATTTTTGTATTTCGGCCTATGGCCAAAACTTCCTTAATGGTTACGATAAACTTGCCATTTATATTTTTTGACAAATAGTCGGAGTAGAATTCTTTATAGAAATCACTTCCCGGCTTTGTTTTAGTGTCTTCTACCACAATTCCTGTAAGGCTTATACCATCTGCTTTAGAGGCTTGAACATCTAAGTTATTTTGCCGTTGTATTACATTTACTTTTGTGTCATCTTCTACAAGTTCGCCTCCTTCAAACACTAATCTTGCTTTACCTACGATGTTATCTTCAGTATCATAGATTAGAAATAGAATAATTTTTTTTTCATCGACTTCCTTATCAAGTGTGATTGATAAGACTTCAATTTTTTCATTGGGGTTAATAACTAAGCGACCTTCGGTAACTTCTTTTTTTAACGTATCGCTTTTACTATTGGGATAAATGATTGAAAACACATAACGCACACTAGAACTAACTTCAGTTTTATTGGTGGCAAAAGCATCTAATTGAATCAATCCATTTATTTCTTGCGCATTAAGATTTGCCTGAATTTCTTTATTGTAATATTGAGAGTATACACACATTGAACTCAGACAACATATAAACCGTAAAAAATGCTTACTCTTAAACATTTAGACTAGTTGAAGTTTCTTATTACAATACTTTGGCCTAAACCCTGCATCTCTACTTTCATATTTTTAGAGAGTTCGTTTGAACCGAAAATATCTAGATTTTGATGTTCTCCATTTTGAATAAGGACTGCACTGAACTCCTTCAATGCGTACAAGCCGTATTTGGAGACTTGATTATTAGTTCCATTTTGAAGCACCGTTAACTTTAAATTTTCAGAATTGTCTGACACATTAATAACATTGCCTGCACCTATTTGACTTAGGTTAATAGAGGTCTCAGAACTACTTAGAATTGTTTGCACAGTATTTCTTTCTCCTATCTGTTCAATGAATATATCGCCAGCACTTTGATTTGCTCTTTGCGAACTCAGTAGATCTAATTGATTTAAAACTTTAGGACCTACTTCTTGAGCTTTACCAATGATGGAAAACATCAGAAAAAAAACAATGCATATGGTTTTAAAAAAGCAACTCATAGTCTATTCTTTTGATTTACTGAAAGAAAGATGAAGGAAATAAGATATCCCTATTCCCTTCATCCTCATTTGAATGATTACTCTTTTAGTTTATCTGCACTACAGAAGAAACATTAGAGTTACCCAATTGCGTAACAGTACTCATATGGGTCATTCCGGTTTGAGATACATAGCTAGAGTTCATATCTCCAGTTTGAGTCACAATACTCATATGACCAGAACCTAATTGATAAACTTCACTCCAGTTTGCGTCACCAGTTTGCATTACTTCAGAATCAGAGTTATCCCCGTTTTGCTGAGTATAAGCAAGGTTTGCATCACCGGTTTGGGTTATAACAGAGTTATGGCTATCTCCATCTTGCCATACGAGAGCCTGATTTGCATCACCTAATTGAGCTACCATAGACATGCTACCATCTGTTCCTAATGTGCCATATTGATCTACGTGGCTATAGTTGTCGTCTCCAACTTGTGATACTTGACTTAAATTATCGTTACTTGTAAAACCAAATCCACCTTGGTGTGCATAAGAAAAGTTACCATCACCGTTTTGATAAACTGTTCCTTCGTTACCATCACCATTTTGAATAACATCTGAGAAATTAACATCCCCTAACTGCGCAACAGAGCTGCTATTTAAATCTCCTATTTGAACAACATAAGAATCATTAAATTCACTTGGGTCTGAAGCCAGATCTTGTTGTGCAACATAAGATGAGTTGCGGAAACCTGTTTGAGTAACTTCACTATAGTTATCGTTACCTACGCGTGAAATTGTTCCTCCACTATTCACAAAACCTTGAAGTACTCTTGAACCGTTTTGCTGTCCTGTTTGAGTCACATAACTTTCATTATTGTTATGTACCTGTTGAACCTGCGATGAGTTGAGTCTTCCTGTAGAGCTAACGCTGCTATAGTTGTCTGCACCTAATTGGTTTACCGAAGAGCGGTTAATTGTACCTGACTGCATTACATCTGAGTCATTCATAGTACCCGTCTGTGTAACATCTGAAGTATTGTCTGCTCCCGATTGCACGACATCACTTACGTTGGATTGCGCAAAAGCAACAGCCCCAAACATTAGCGCACTCGCGCATAAAACTACTTTTTTCATAATAGAAAAGTTTTAAATTAATAATATATAGAATGGTTAATAAAATGCTATTTCAGTCTCTCGGCTTCTAAGAGTGAGGGGACTCAATCCGAAAGAAATTTTATAAGGGGAGTTGAGACTGCTTTATAAATCCTGTCTCAATGCGATGCTAATTTATAAAAAACTAAACCTCAGATTTTAAGAAGAATATAACTTTTCGATGAAATTAAGCTTGAAGCGAAAACGTTATAGTATCCAAAGCCATATCCTATGCGCCCTAAGCGGCTAAAAGGGAAAAATACCCTTTCTCTAATGAAGAATTGAATTGAAATACTTTTCCTACAAGAATTGTAAGAGGTTAAACTTTAAATGAATTTAAATTAACATTTTAATAAGATTCTTAATTAAAAAATCTATCGTTTTAATTCAAATTAAGTAATTCCCGATTCTTAGCGAGTGGCCAAAGTTTATCCTCTACCACCAATTCCAACTTGTCTGAAGCATACCGAATGGAATCAAAAAATGGAAGCACTTTTGTTCTGTATAAATCTGCTCGATCTTTGGTTTCAAGCGCGTTGGCTTCCTTTCTTGCTTCAATCATATAATTGATTTCGCGATTAATAGTACTTATATACCCCGAAATCTTTTCTACAAGCTCTATTTGCTCTTCAGCAAAATCCTTATAGTTTGAGTCATAAATCGACTTTAGTCCTTTAACATTCTTTATTAAAAGATTCTGGTATCTAATCGCTGTAGGAATTATATGATTTCCGGCGATTGCGCCTAAAACACGGCTTTCAATTTGAATGCGTTTGATATACTCTTCAAGTTCGATATCGTAGCGTGCTTTGAGCTCGATGGCATTCATCACCTCCATTTCTTCAAACAGTTTTATCACTCGTTTACCTATTTGAACATTTAGTGCCTCGGGAGTAGTTCTATTGTTACTCAGCTTTCGCTTTTTTGCTTCCTTTTCCCAATCTGCACTGTAACCATCTCCTTCAAATCTGATTTTCTTAGAAGACTTGATATACTCACGCAGCACATTAAATATGGCATCATCCTTTTTCATGCTTTCTTTGTCAATAAGCTTATCTACTTCAGTCTTAAAATCTTTAAGCTGTTTGGCTACTATAGTATTTAAAACAACCATGGGCCGCGCACAGTTTGTAGTACTACCTACTGCCCTAAACTCAAACTTATTTCCGGTAAATGCAAAAGGTGATGTTCTGTTTCTATCGGTATTATCCAGTAATATTTCAGGGATTTTACCAACTACATTGAGCTTTAGATCTGTTTTCTCTTGTGGAGATAATTTACCATCGGTTACTTTCTCGAGTTCATCAAGAACAGCAGTAAGCTGTTTTCCTATAAAAACCGACATAATTGCGGGTGGCGCTTCGTTAGCTCCCAATCTGTGATCGTTGGAGGCTGAAGCGACGGAAGCTCTAAGCAATTCTTCGTTTTCCTGAACCGCTTTAATTGTATTGATGAAGAAGGTAAGAAACTGCAAATTCTTCATCGGTGTGGTTCCCGGACTCAACAAGTTTACACCGGTATCGGTTGCAAGCGACCAATTATTGTGTTTCCCGCTACCGTTTATTCCGGCAAATGGTTTCTCGTGAAATAACACCTTCAGATTGTGACGACCAGCAACGCGATCCATCAAATCCATAATGAGTGAATTGTGATCAACAGCAAGATTTGCTTCTTCAAAAACAGGTGCCAATTCAAACTGATTAGGAGCCACTTCATTGTGCCTTGTTTTCACCGGAATTCCCAACAACATACATTCCTGCTCCAATTCTTTCATAAAATTAAGTGCACGCTCAGGAATTGAACCAAAATAATGATCATCTAATTGTTGGCCCTTCGCCGGCGCGTGCCCCAACATAGCTCTACCGGTTTGCATAATATCAGGCCGAGACGCTGCAAGTGCAGAATCGATCAAGAAATACTCCTGTTCCCAACCTAAAGTAGCCGTTACTTTGGTCACACTCTTATTAAAATATTTTGCTACTTCAGTGGCGTTTTGATCAATTGCATTTAACGCCCTTAATAACGGAGTTTTATTATCAAGCGCTTCCCCGGTATAGGAAACAAAAACTGTAGGAATACAGAGTGTCGTATCTAAAATAAAAGCCGGAGATGTAGGATCCCAGGCGGTATATCCTCGAGCTTCAAAAGTATTTCTTATTCCGCCGTGGGGAAAAGAAGATGCATCGGGTTCCTGCTGAACCAACTTTGCTCCCTCAAACTTTTCTATAGCGCGCCCATCTGAAGTTCGTTCAAAAAAAGCATCATGCTTTTCAGCTGTTGCTCCTGTTAAGGGTTGAAACCAATGCGTATAATGTGTTGCTCCCAATTCAAGCGCCCATTGTTTCATACCTGCAGCGATACTATCAGCCATCAGTCGGTCTATTTTAGCTCCTGTATTTATGGCATCTTCCACAGCTTCAAAGGCGTCTTGCGACAGTACCTGGCGCATCGCATCTTTTCCAAAAACGTGCTTTCCATATAACTCAGAACGCTTTTGAGTTTCTAACACAAGCTTTGGCTTTCTATTTAGGCTTTCCTTAAGGGCAAAAAATCGCAAAGTCTCCATTTTTCAGCTAATTTTTATGAAATTCAGAATTGAACCGTACAAAAATATATGATTTCACAATACACCCCTACTTTTTAGGGGGCTTATTAAATTTATTCCGTTAATAAGTAGGCTCACCCCCATATTTTTCAAGATGCAGATATTAAAGAAATGTTATATTTGTTATTAGTTTAATTCAAAAAAAATTTAAATCAATTTATTATGGGCAAATCAAAATTAGAGTATCTCTGGTTGGACGGTTATACACCAACTGCCAATCTAAGAAGTAAAACCAAAGTAGAAGAAGATTTTAGCGGGAAGTTAGAAGACTGTCCTGTTTGGTCGTTTGATGGTTCTTCAACTAAACAAGCCGAAGGAGGCTCTTCTGATTGCTTATTGAAGCCCGTTGCAATATATCCAGATCCAGCTCGTAGAGATGGATACTTGGTAATGACTGAGGTTCTTAATGCAGACGGTACTCCACACGAGTCTAACGCAAGAGCAACAATCGATGATGAAGATGATGATTTCTGGTTCGGTTTTGAGCAAGAATATTTCATTATGGACAAAGCGACTCAGCTACCATTAGGTTTCCCAGTAGGTGGTTATCCTGGTCCTCAAGGTATGTACTATTGCTCTGTAGGTGGTAAAAACACACACGGTAGAGCTTTTGTTGAAGAGCACGCAGATCTTTGTATCGATGCTGGTCTTAACTTTGAAGGTATTAACCAAGAGGTTGCTAGTGGTCAGTGGGAATTCCAACTTTTTGCAAAAGGAGCTAAAAAAGCAGGTGATGAAATCTGGGTAGCTCGTTATTTATTACAAAGACTTACTGAAGAGTATGGTTACTACATCGAATATCACCCAAAACCAATCAAAGGAGACTGGAACGGTTCTGGTATGCACGCCAACTTCTCAAATACAACTTTAAGAACTGCTGGTTCTAAAGAAGTTTACGACACGATTTGTGAAGCTTTCCGCCCTGTAACTGCTGAGCATATTGCAGTATACGGTGAGTTTAACGATCAGCGTTTAACTGGTCAGCACGAGACTGCTTCTATTCACGACTTCTCTTACGGAATTTCTGACCGTGGAGCTTCAATCCGTATCCCAATTATCACTGTTGAAAAAGGATACAAAGGATGGTTAGAAGATCGTCGTCCTGCATCTAACGCAGACCCATACAAAGTAGCGGGTCGTATCGTTAAGACGGTAAAAGGAGCTGAAGAAAAAATCTAATTTTTTCTAATGTAAATTAGTAAAGCCCGCAATAGCGGGCTTTTTTATTGAATGTTATTTTTCAATTTTTAACTAAATGCCAGACCTATAAACACACAATAGGCTGCAAAAAGAATAAAGCCTTTCCAGCGATTCAATTCTAATTTTAATGGAAGATATCCTAGCGGAAGTAATACAACTGCAAAGCCAAGTAACCAAAACATATTGTTTAAGATACTATCATCAAGCACTTGGATCGGCGTGATCATTGAAGTCAATCCTAAAACCGAAGCAATATTGAAAATGTTAGACCCTATAAGATTTCCCAGAGAAATAGCTTTCTCTTTCTTTAAAGCTGCAATAACCGATGCTGCCAACTCCGGAACACTCGTCCCGATTGCAATTACAGTTACCGAAATCGCATAATCGCTTACTCCAACAGATTTTGCCAAGTCTTTAGCGCCAACAACTAACCACTCTGAACCAAAATAAAGCGCAAAAGCCCCTATGAGCAGCCAGATCACGATCTTGAAATATGAGGTTGTAGCTAAATTTGCATCTACCTCGCCATTCTGCGCTTCTTGAGTAACTCGGGAATGTTTAGCTCTGCGAATAAGCAAAACAAGATAGGCCACGAGCGAAAAGAATAAAATAAAGCCTTCTAACTTGGAGATCATTGCATCATTGACCAAAGCCAAATAGAGACCAAGTGAAAACAAAACCATCACCGGCCAGTTGAATTTGAAAAAATCGCTGTCAATTCCTAAAGTTGAAATAATTGCGGTGAGCCCTAAAACCAAAGCAATATTGGCAATATTACTGCCAATCACATTTCCTAAAGCGATATCTGGCGAACCATCTAAAGCTGCTTGTAGACTTACTAAAAGTTCTGGTGCTGAAGTTGCAAAGGAAACCACCGTAAGACCAATGACCATTTTAGAAAGATTCAATTTGAAAGAAAGTCCCACCGAAGCTCTAACCAAAAACTCCCCACCTACAACCAGCAGCATCAAGCCTAACAAAACAAATACAATACTCATCGATTCTTTTTTGTGGCTGCGAATATAAACAACCTATTAGAAAAAGGCTGTTGTTACAAGGACTCGGCTTTTAAGGCTTGATACAAGCTAACTGTTTCTACAGCTTCTTTTACATCATGCACACGCAATATTGAAGCTCCTTTCTGTAAAGCAACCATATTTAATGCCGTGGTACCGTTTAAGGCTGACGCTGCATCAATGCCCAAGGTTTTTGTGATCATTGATTTACGTGAAAGCCCAATTAAAATAGGCAAATCAAGAATCTGTAATTTTTCGGTAGCATTGAGTAACTCATAATTTTGCGTAATGGTTTTAGCAAATCCCAAGCCGGGATCTACGATAATATCATTCAATCCCAAAGCACGTGCAGCCGCCACACGTTCACTTAAATAAAAAAGCACCTCTTTTACCAAATCATCATAATCAGTAAGACCTTTCATTGTTTGTGGCGTTCCGCGCATATGCATCAAAATGTACGGGACTTGCAGTTTTGCAACAGTGGGTAGCATTTCGGGATCAAGCAAACCGGCACTAATATCATTTATCAAAGCTGCTCCGGCGGTTACTGCTTCCTGAGCAACTTTAGATCTGAAGGTGTCTATTGATAATAATACTTCTGGGAAATTCTTCAGCAACAGTTCTACAACGGGAATGAGTCGGTTGCACTCTTCTTCCACACGTATATCCTCGGCATCAGGTCTAGAACTATACGCGCCAACATCTATAAACGTAGCTCCATCATTCAGCATTTTTTCTGCTTGCGCAAGAATATCTTTTTCGTTTTTATAGGATCCCCCATCATAAAAAGAATCTGGAGTTACGTTTAAAATCCCCATCACTTTTGGGGAATCAAAATCTATAAGGGTCCCTTTACAGTTAATGCTTACCATGAATTAAGCCTATGTTTTTCTAGATTGCTTATTTTAGGCGAAATTTACAGAAATTAGACGACCTCGAAGCATCAAAGCATAGGTTTGGGATTAGATCTTTTTTCTTTTCAGAAATAAATTGCATTATTTACGAGTTAATGGAGAAAACTTCAGCACAATACGACGCGGTAATAAAAACCTGCCGTGATTTATTTTCAAAAAAAATGAGTGATTACGGGAGCGCTTGGCGTATTCTAAGACTGCCATCGCTCACCGATCAAATTTTTATCAAAGCGCAACGCATACGCGGATTACAGGAAAATGCGGTACATAAAGTTGATGAAGGAGAAGCTTCAGAGTTTATTGGCATCATCAATTACTCGATAATGGCATTGGTTCAGCTTGAAAAAGGTGTTGTAGAACAACCGGATCTCAATCTTGAAGAATCATTAGAAGCCTATGATAAACACATCAAGATCACCAAAGATCTGATGATGAATAAAAATCATGATTATGGTGAAGCATGGCGCGATATGCGCATCAGTTCGCTTACCGATCTTATTTTACAAAAGCTTTTGCGCGTAAAACAGATTGAAGACAACAAAGGAAAAACCTTAGTTTCTGAAGGCATAGACGCTAATTATCAAGATATGATCAATTATGCTGTTTTTGCCTTGATATTATTAGAAGAAATCAACTCAAAAAACTCTTGATCTTGAAAAAACTCATCGGCTTTGTACGCGTTTTTGTAGGCGTATTGTTTATCATCTCAGGCTTTGTCAAACTCAATGACCCTGTTGGTTTTTCGTTTAAACTTCAAGAGTATTTTGCTCCAGATGTCCTGAATATTGAATTTTTAAGTCCGTTTGCATTGGGACTCGCGATCATTCTCGTTATCGTCGAACTCGTTCTTGGTGTAGCGCTGATTATTGGGTACTACAAGCGCCTAACGATGTGGCTGCTTTTGTTAATGATCATTTTCTTTACGTTTCTCACCTTTTATTCGGCCTATTTCAATAAAGTGACAGATTGTGGTTGTTTTGGTGATGCGCTGCCGCTTACTCCGTGGCAATCCTTCACAAAAGATGTTATTTTATTGATTATGATCGTTTTTCTTTTCATCAATATCAAACACATCAAACCATTCTTTTCAAACTTCAGCAGATCTATTATCATTTTTGCGACGTTTATCGCCTGCCTAAGCTTTGGATATTACGTTTTAATGCACTTACCGGCAATTGATTTTAGAGCTTATAAAGAAGGGGTAAACATCAGCGAAGGAATGACGATCCCAGAAGGTGCGCCAGAAGCAGTATTTGATTACAACTGGAAATTCAATATCAACGGAGAGGAAAAAATAATCACAACGCAGGGAGAATATCCTTCTAGCGAAGGCGAATTTATAGGCGTAGAAACCGAAGTGGTAGAAGAAGGCTACGTCCCTCCTATTCACGATTTCACAATTGAAAAAGACGGGGAGAATTTCACTGAAAAATTCTTAAATACGCCCAATCTTATTGTGATCATCGCTTATGATCTCAACAAAACTGAATGGAATGGTTGGCCGGTGATCAAAGAGCTAACGAATGATGCCCTGAAAAAAGGATATTCGGTTATTGGGTTAACGGCTTCTGGAGATGCTTCAGTGAATGATCTAAAAGAAAAGCAAAACATCAATTTTGATTTTTACTTCACTGATGCTACTACGTTAAAAACGATAGTACGCAGCAATCCGGGGATAGTAAAACTGCATAACGGAACCATTATTCAAAAAAGACACTGGAATGACGCCGATGAGATTGAACTCGAAATGCTTCCTTCGGCAAATACCTCACTTGATCTTAAACTGAAACATCGTCTTGACAGTATCGCGCGTTACGATGAACTCTACCGTCCTATTTTACAGGAAACCGATGAGCAAAAACGTAAAGCACTTGCTGAAGAACTAGGCCTAAAACCTGAAGATTACTCCGGCGACCTGTGGAAAAAACAGCGTATGCTAGACACCAGTAATCTGAAAATCGTAAAACGAATTCTTGATACGCAAGGCTATCCCGGCAAATCAGTCGTAGGCGAGCCTTCAAACCTTATTGCGCTCGAGGTTATTGAGCACAATCCTATTCAAATTGAGCAATATATTGATTTGTTTAAAAAAGCAGCTGCAGCCGGTGAAATTCCCAAAACCCGCGTGGCTGTTCTTGAAGACAAATATTTGATGATGCAAGATAAAGAGCAACTCTACGGAAGTCAGGCGCAGATCACAGCAGCCAATGGCTTTTTTATCTGGCCCATCAAAGATGTTGCGATGGTCAATGAACGTAGAAAAGCAGCAGGTTTTGAACGCAGTATCGAAGAATATGTCGCCGACTTGATGGGTGAAGACGCCACGTTTAAAGGGCTTAAACTTTCTGAAATTAAGAGACTCTGATTTTTTATATACTCAATAAATTAGGATACGCAGTACTCACCCTCTTCGGGGTGATCACCGTTGTGTTTTTATTGTTCACGGTTTTACCGGGTGACCCTGCACGAATGATGCTCGATCAAAATGAGGATCCCGAGCAACTCGCCATCATCAAACATAAATACGGTTTTGACCAACCGGTACTCACGCAATACGGATATTACCTGAACGATCTCTCGCCGATTTCTATTCATCAAAACACCGGAGATGGATATACTAGCTTAGCTTCAGAAAAATACACGTATACAAAGCTTATAGATTTTGGTATGCGTTCTTTGGTTTTAAAATATCCCTACCTCAGAGAATCGTTTCAGAAAACCGGTAAAACAGTTGTAGAAGTCATTTCAGAAACCTTGCCCAATACCATAGTACTTGCGGTGAGCGCTATTTTTATCGCGATCAGTTTAGGCATTCTGCTTGGTATCATTTCCGCAAATATGCGAGACACCTGGCTCGACAAAACCATTCAAGTGATTAGTACTTTTGGGATGAGTGTCCCCAGTTTTTTCAGTGCGATCCTGTTTGCCTGGTTATTCGGCTTTGTATTGAATAAATATACCAACTTGAATATGACCGGAAGCCTTTATGAGATGGACGATTTTGGCGAAGGCATTCATATTCAACTTAAAAACATCATTTTACCGGCGATCGTTTTGGGAATACGACCGCTAGCCGTGGTTATTCAATTGATGCGAAATTCCTTACTCGAAGTTTACAATCAAGAGTACATACGCACCGCACAAGCCAAAGGTTTAAGCCAAACGCAGATCGTATGGCGCCACGCGCTAAAAAATGCACTAAACCCTGTAGTAACGGCTGTTTCGGGATGGTTTGCTTCTATGCTTGCCGGCGCCGTTTTTGTAGAATATATTTTTGGGTGGAATGGTCTTGGCAAAGAAGTCGTAGATGCGCTCAACACCTTAGACCTACCAATAATTATGGGAGCGGTTTTAGTAATTGCCACCACTTTCATTCTCATCAATATTCTCGTAGACATTATTTACGGAATTCTTGACCCCAAAGTGCGTATTAGATAGTCCAAATGTTGTAGAATACGCCGACTAATCCTAATTTTATGTTTTATTTCATTTTATGAAAAATACGCTTACAATTTTAGCAATCCTGTTTATTTCGGTTGCCTTTTCACAAAAAAAATCATTTTCAGCTGAAGCTTTACAAGATCATCTACTGAATTTAGATGGAACTGAAATTACCTTTCAAGAAATACTTGAGCAACATAAAGGAAAACCTGTTCTTATAGACATCTGGGCTTCCTGGTGTAAAGATTGCATCGCAGGATTCCCTGATCTCAAAAAACTTCAACAAGATAATCCTGAAATTGATTATGTATTTCTTTCGCTAGATAAGGAAGAAGCCCGCTGGAAAGCAGGAATCGAAAAATATAAACTTGAAGGAGCACATTACTATATCAAATCAGGCTGGAACGGTCCGCTTTGCAGCAGTATCGATCTTGACTGGATTCCGCGTTACATTTTGCTCGATGCATCCGGAACGATAAAAGTTTACAGAGCAATAACCACAAAAGACAATCAACTACTAAATCAAATACAATGAGAAAAAATATCGTAGCCGGTAACTGGAAAATGAATACCGATCTTGCAGACACGCAAGAACTCATCGGCGGTCTTAAGAAAATAGCAAAAACTTCTGATGCAGAAGTGATTATCGCTCCTCCGTTCACCAATCTTTATACAGCTTTTGAGACCCTTAAAGATTCTGATATTGAGGTAGCAGCACAAAACATGCACCAATCTTCTTCGGGCGCATTTACCGGTGAGATCAGCGCATCAATGCTTAAAGGCGTAGGAATTAAAACGGTAATTCTTGGGCACAGTGAGCGCAGAGCGTACTTTGGTGAGAAAGAAGATCTACTTGCTGAAAAAGTAAATGCTGCTTTAGAAAATGAAATGAAAGTGATCTACTGTTTTGGTGAGGAATTGAAAGACCGAAACTTTGGAGAGCACTTTGAAGTAGTGAATAAGCAAATCAGTCAGGCGCTTTTTCATCTGGACGCCGATGCTTGGAAGCATATTGTATTGGCTTACGAGCCGGTTTGGGCTATTGGGACTGGAGAGACAGCTAGTCCTGAGCAAGCGCAAGAGATGCACGCTTTTATTAGAAAAACCATTGCAGACGAGTATTCTCAAGAGGTTGCAGATAATGTGACCATTCTTTACGGAGGTAGTGTAAAGCCTGCAAATGCAAAAGAGATTTTCTCTAAAGCAGATGTTGACGGTGGCCTTATAGGTGGTGCTTCTTTAAAAGCAGAAGACTTTATGGCTATTGTAAATGCATTTTAAATTTATCTATGGCAGAAATATATGCTGAATATGAGTTTAAGGTAGCGCCGGTAAATCCCGGTGCCGAAATTCTCATTGCAGAGTTGAGCCAACTTGACTTTGAAAGTTTTGACGAGACAGACGAGGGTGTAAAGGCTTACATCCTCGCTTCTTTAAATAAGGAGAATATACTCGACGACGTCAATATTCTCAACAATCCCGAATTTAAAATTTCGTATTCGGTTAATACTATAGAGCCGGTCAACTGGAATGAGGAATGGGAGAAAAATTTTGAACCCATTGAAGTAGACGGCATATGCTCGGTACGCGCGCCATTCCATCCCAAACCTGATATGGAATTTGATATCGTGATCGAGCCCAAAATGTCTTTTGGCACCGGGCATCACGAGACGACTCATTTAATGATTAAGCATCTTATTAAAATAGATGTTCAAGAGAAAAGCACGCTCGATATGGGTTGTGGCACCGGTATTCTAGCAATATTTGCCGCGCTTAAGGGCGCAAAACCTGTAGACGCTATTGATATCGATCCCTGGTGTTATGAAAATACCGTGGAGAATAAAGATCGAAATGATGTAGGGTTTATTAAAGCCTACGAAGGCGACGCTTCAATTTTAGGTGACACACATTACGATTTAATCATTGCAAATATTAATCGCAATATCCTAATCAACGACATCCCAACATACGCTAACTGTCTAAATCACGATGGAATTTTACTTCTTAGTGGTTTTTATACTCAAGATATCCCGGCAATTACGAGTATTTGTAACCAACACGGGCTAAATTTTATCATGAATTTTGAAAAAAATAATTGGGTAGCGTGTAAATTTGTAAAAAATTAATTCCCTGAACCTAAGTTTTTTACCTATGAGCACAAGAGAAAAGTTACAGGAAGAAGTTGATGTCCTCGAAGCTGAAGATCGCAACAATGAGATCGTAGTATATAATGATGATGTAAATACCTTTGATCACGTGATCGATACGTTGATTGAAGTTTGCGACCACACGCCAATTCAAGCAGAGCAATGTTCACTTATAGTACATTACAAAGGCAAATGCACAGTAAAAACCGGAAGCTATGAATATCTGGAACCACGTTGTTCAGCATTACTAGATGCCGGTCTAAGTGCCGAAATAATTTAAAAATTCTGCTAATATAAAATTCAATCAAAGCCTCTATTTTAGAGGCTTTTTTCTTACTCAAAAAAATTATTTAAGAAAATAATTGTCGATTAAAATCATATTTTATCGTTTAAAATTTGATTTATTGATTTTTTATAATAATTTACAAGTATTATTAATACTAACTATTATTATATGTTATCAGAAACATTTAAAAGAGTAGGCTTCTTTAGTCTAGGACTCTCATTGGCGATGACCTCTTGTTCAGAAGATGCTGAGCAAACTACATTGCCAGAAGCACAACCTACTTCCAACCTTGAGGTTTCTTCAGAAATCATCCAGCAAGTTGAAGATTTAGGTATGAACGCTAATTATGTGCGTTGGGATGATTTTTATTTTCCTGATGGTTCTTCTGAACCTCGACTATTTTTAGAAGAAGATGTTGTCGTAACTCCTGAACAATTATCCTCAATGTCCGCTAACGTTGAAGAATCAAAATCAGGAAAAGGTGATTCTAAACAATATCGCACTTCTGCTTTGGTAAGTCAGGGAAGAACGATTTCTATCATTGGTTATACCGGCGGTAGTCAGGCACTAAGCCAAAAAGAGCGTACCGCCTTACAATGGGCTGTTGCAAATTACAATCGGTTAAGCGGTGTAAGCATCAGTTTCAATTTGACATTTGGTACCGACTATCAAAACAAGGACATGGTGGTTTACAACAACACGGTAAATAACCCAAGTGGCGCAGGTGGTAGTGCCGGTTTCCCGAGTAATGGACTTCCGTATAAATTTGTTCAGATCTATGGGCTCGCTAACTACGACACCAATGTTGTTGAACACGTGATGACACACGAGATAGGTCATTCGGTTGGATTTAGACACACAGATTGGTTTAGTAGACAAAGCTGTGGACAGAACGTTTATGAAGGTGGTGACGCAAATCACGTTTCGGGAACTCCAACAGGTTACGACTCGACTTCAATTATGCTAGCTTGTTTTAGTGCCAATGAAGATGGTGAATTTAACGCCAATGATATTACCGCATTAAACAATATGTACTAGATACCGATTAGCCAAGTTAAAAGCCGTTTCTTACCAAAACGGCTTTTTTTCATTTTATATTTGCAGAACTATAAAAAAGGTCTATATTTGCACCCGCAAAATAAGGCAACTCTTAGTTACTCATTTTGATTTAAAAAGGCCTCGTGGCGCAACTGAATAGCGCATCTGATTACGGCTCAGAAGGTTGCAGGTTTGAATCCTGCCGAGGTCACAAAGAACACTACTTATCATTTTAAGACGAAAAGGTTTTGCAAGCGCAAAACCTTTTTACGTCTTGGTTTTAAAGGGCTCGCTTTAAAACTTACAAAATGTACACTTCAGTTGAACTTCGGGATTTTATCCCACAACTTGTCCCAAAGAATATGAGTGGGACAAAGATCATTACCGGAATTCGTATTAAAAAGGATTACGTGAGAAGCGATGGAACATCTGCGCTTTACCTCAGAATCTATGAATCCAGGAAACCGGCCAAGAAAATCGCACTGGATATCTATGTACCGATATCAAAATTTGATGAGAAGCGCCAACGCGTAAAAAAAACGCACCCTTTAAGTGGGGATTACAATTTGATCATCGAGCAAAAGTTGGCAGCGGTCAATGAAATTATGATTGAATACCGGCTTCAGAATGTCACCATTACTCTTGAGCGACTTATTGAAGAATTGAACAACCCTACTTCCCGTCTTGATTTTATTGTCTTCTATGAGCAAGCTTTGAAACTTGAAGAAAACAATTTGGCAAAATCTACCTTCAAACAGCAGGGCAGCTCCTTGAAGAAACTGAAGAAGTTTAGTCCGAAGCTTTCTTTTACTGATATAGACGAGAAATGGCTTAAGGAGTTTACAGGTCACCTGCGAACTAAAGAGAAGAATCAACGTGTCACCATTGATACGTGCCTGAAGAATATTAAAAAGTATCTCAACATCGCACGGAAAAACGGTGTGCGTTTTCCTTTGGATCCTGACACCATCAAAATCAAACAACCACGCAGTAACAGAACCTACTTATCGCTTAAGGAACTGGATAAGATGATGGAGTATATGAACGCCAGCTTCACCAACGAGGTGCATCAGATCATCTGCGCTAAATTTCTATTTTGCTGTTTTACCGGCTTACGCTTGGGTGACTTTATGCGACTCACTAAAGATGACATTATTGGCGAGTACATTTTGAACTACAACCATAAATCTGATTTTAAACAGAAAATTGAAATCACGCCTGTGGTTAAGGAACTCTTAGAACTGCCTTTTCTTTTAGAAAATATCTACACTGAAAAACACCTGAATGAAGAGATCAAAGCAATCGCAAAAGTATTGGGGATTAAAAAGCGTATATCCTGGCACGTAAGCCGTCATACATTTGCGATGAGTTACTTGGCCACCGGAGGAAATATCACGCGCCTACAACAGCTTATGGGCCACAGCGACATTAAAACTACTATGGTGTATTTACACGAGGACCGTGAAGGAACCAAAGAGGATCTGGAACGCTTTCACTCGAGGTTTAAAAGTTGAGAGACTCAGCGGTGATCTCAATGGTGGTGACACTTCCTTCTTCTGAAACGGTGTACTCTTTTGCCACGTAGGTCTGGTTATTAATGTAGAATGATTTGTTCTTTTTAAGATCATTAATTACTGCATCAGTAACCGGACCTTTAAAAATAGCCTCTGAAGCATTTAGACGAAATCGGTTCCAGTTCACCCAGTAGTTTTTATTGATACCATTTTCACCGGTAAAACTTAAGGACCTTCCATCATAGGATGCGATAGCCAACTGCTTTCCATCAACTAAATCAAAAATTGCTAAGCCTATTCCATCCTTATCCTTTAGCTCTTCATTATAACCGCTTATTCTTGTAGTTACCGGAAGGTATTTAAAAGCATTCTCAAACTTCTGAATATAGTTTTCCTCAAGTCCGCTTTCTACCCCTTCCTTCACAACCCGAATTGATTCATCCTCTTCATTAGCATATTTTAAAACCACACCTAAAATCCCTCCTTTACGATAATATTCTGATTTGAAATTATAGGATGACAGATCAATGGGCACATTATTAAGTAGGGCTTCTTGATTTCTTACAATTGATAGCGTCTTTTTGATCTCATCAATTCTGAAGTCAGTGTTGAACAATAGCGAAATCTCATTTAATAATTTAGCAAACGTCCAGTCTGGCACATATCTGGAAGTATCAAAGGTTGGATGAAACTGATAATACGGCTTATTGTTTTTTTTATAATTGATACTGAATTCTATACTTTCCGGAAATGGATAATCAACATCTGTTGTTAGTTGAAACGTTAGGGTTTGACCAACTTTCGATTCATCAGCTTCAAATTCATAGTATGATTCCATCACATTTGTGAGCTCATCATACCCATCGTTTACCTGCAGTAAATAATTTACACCGCCTCCAGTATCTGGAAAGTCCTCTTCAAAAATACCCGCTCCTGATTGAGAAACGTATGGGAAAAGTGAAATGTCTGTAATGGAAGGATCGATCACCATTCTCCCCTTAATTCTATAAGTACCCGCTGCAGGAATCACATAATCATAATCGTGCCAGTAACTTTCACCTGTATTACTAAGCTCTGGAGTTATTGTGGTGAAGTCCACTACGGTAGTATCGAAAACATTGGGGATTTCCACTCCTTGATTCTCATCTGAGAAAAAGAACAACCTTCTGGAAAATGAATCTATAAAATCACCTGTTAACGAATAGCCAAGACTATTTAAGCAACGTTTGATCGGAGTAAGTAAAAACACCTTTGGAAACAGCATGTTGTCATTACGAGGGAGCACGGTGTATTCATCGGCTTCATACAACGTATTTAGGATCGCGTGGTATGGTGTTGTTTCAGATGCGTCATTAACCCGGTTACGGATTTTAAACGCAGCTTTTGAATCGTAATAATCCCGATAAGAATAAATAGGAAAGCACCATTCGCGATTCGGGAAAAACAATGCATTATTTAAAGCCGTGAAGGCTTCCCATCCAGAATCATCGACAACCGTTTCGCTCGTCTCTGCGTAAGGTTCCGGATCTGGATTACCATTCACATCGATTACCGGCATAAAATCACGAATCTTCTTATCAAATAAATCAATCAAATCTGATTCGTAGATTATATCAGCTTTTATCGTATTAGCGTATATCTCACCAATCACGATCTTACCTTTATAGTATACACGGCCTTGAATCACATCACAACTAACAATAGATTTCGCATTTACGTTCTGCAATCTATCAAGCTGTAACTTTTCAATTACTGCAGGCGTTTTAATAATTAGAAAAGGAAATTCATTGTGCGCGATTTTCACACTATTACCAAATGCATTATTCGTTTCCTTAATTTGAAACGTGTCTTTTTTATACGGGATCTCAACACCGTCTATTTCGATGCGTAAACTCATACAACTTCAAATTTTTCTGAATTATCTTCAGGTGTGTTATTCTGAAATGCAAATTCCAAAGTATCACTATACAAAAACTCTCCATCAATAAACCCTGCAGATTTCTTACTAATTACCTGCACCATTTTATAAGTACCCTCATATAACATATACAGATCCAGTGCTTCGTTTATAGCTTTAACCAATGACAATTGCTGCTTGAATAAATGACCGGTATTGACTTTGATTGATGTTTCTGTTTTTACACTGAAGGTCTTATAGCTTTCATCGGCCAATTGATATTCTTCTTTGGTATGGTTGTACTCCACTTCTTGCTGACCGAACAAGGTTGCAGCCAAATAAATACCATTGCGGTTTTTAAAATATAATTGAGTGGGTGAATAAATCGAATTGAAAAAGGGTGTTAGAACCAACTGGTCAAAGTTGGTCGTACCGTCTCCTATTTTCAAATAATTTTTTGCCGTTAGTTCTATGTTGGTCAGATCGATCTGCGCGACATAAATTCCTGATGCAGCATTGCTAAGCGTGCCTGTTTTTAAAACTGCCTCTTTATCTGAAATCAGATTGTATTCTAAATCACTGCTTGTATTGAGGTAAAACGCAAAGGTCACTTTGGAGGTTGCAGAAACGTTAAGCGTTTTAAGTTGCCCTGGTAAGAATTGAAACTTTTGTAAATCATCGAAAACAAATGGAATTGCAGCCTGAATCATATAAAAGGTAGGCGCATCTACAGACTCGATCAAACTATCATCAACCAATAAATATTCATTGATAGTAACATCTACTTTAATTTTAAGACTGTCTAAACGTTGAAAGCCTTCTAGATCAAATGCAGGCAAGATCTCTGCAAACCTATTTTTATAAAAGTCCTTCAAATCAATACGCACTTCGTTATTGAGCTTACTCCAGCTTTCTTCGATCTCAACGGTGTCGTTGACAGTGATCACTACTCTAAAATAATGCGTGGCCCCATTATCTGTAGTTGCTTTAATGGTACACGGGTTTGCATTGAGCAACACGCGATTTTCTTTGGGATATCTGGTAAGTGTTATCATTCTGCTAAGGTTCCATTTTGGGCAGAGCGTTTGCGATCTGCCTCCATTTCTTCAAGTTTTTGTTGATCCCGGTACCCAATTGCCGCCACGGCTTGGATAGGCTGACTAAAGCGCTCCATCAACATTGCAAGTAGTGCGTTGTTCTTTTCAATATTCAATTGCATCGCTTGCTGTTGTTCTGTGACGGGCAGTTGTGAAACTGTAGCCTGTTGTGGGTATTTACCCATCTCATAACCACGCACACCTGAACGTACATTGAGAATGTGACGCACCACCGTAGGATCTAAGCGACGAAATGTAGCATTATCCACAACCAACTCAGGGCCGCGCTCCCCTGCCATGTAATCATCGCTAAAGTGTGTGGGCTTTGATACAATACCCGTGCGGGTGCGACCGCCGTACTTTACATTAAAGGTTTTGCCGTCTGTACGTGTTAAAGGATATAAACCATCTTCGTAGCCGCGTACTCGCCCGGCTTGCTGCCCCTTTTTAGTAGCCGATTTAATGGTCTTTACCAATCCGGCAACTGTTGCCGCAAAACCAATAATCAAGGGAATGTTAGCAGGAAACGGAACTGAAGAAGCTGTTTTCGCAGTACCTTTCGCAATGTCTGTAGCGGCTTCTGCAGCATTAAGATTTGCTTTGGCTGTGAATAATCCTAATGCGATCGCCTGTTCCTTAAGTGCGAAGAGTTGTTTTACGATAAGCAATGCCTGCCCTACTTTTGTTTCTGCACCGGCGGCTTGTATGGCTGCATCTACAGACTCTTGAAACAAGGCTTTTCGTTTTTTTACAACGGCCTCTTCGTCTTTGATCTTCTTTTCACGCCATTTATTCTCAATCTCTGCAATGGCTGCGTTTTGCTGCTCGGTAAGCAGTTTTAAAAGCTCGGTTTTTTGCGCTTCATTAAGTTGCAGGCGTTCCAGTTCCTGCTCCAATTGCAGCTGTGCTTTTTCGTTTTCCTGCTGCTGTTTTAATATTTCTCGCTCCTCTTCGGATGCCGCATTCTCCAACGCAATTTGATTCTCTAGTTCTCGCTTACGATTCTCAAAATCTAATATACCTTGCAACTCTACTTCTTCATCCCTGGCACGAGCTTCATCGATCTTAATTTTATGTTCGTCTTCAATCAATTGCAAAACCTCTTTGTTTGCCTTGAGCGCATTAGCTTCAGCTAAAGCTCGTTCCATTTCAAGCTTTGCGCGTTTCTCGTTAGAATTTGCAAGACGGTTTTCTTTTTCCGTTATATACTTTTCTTCTAACCGTTTTATAGCCTCTTGCCGTTGTTTCTCGGCTTGTTTTGCAGCTTCTATTCTAGCCTTTTCTTCATCTGACAGTGTTGGTGAATCATTATTGGTATTATCAGGCACATCAACTACAGTCTCACCTCCTGCTCTCATAGCGCCACGAAACCCTTTATTAAAAGCTTCACTAGCATTTGCTCCAACTTTTTCAAACTCACTTGACACTGTTTTTAAAGCAGCTGTCACACTAGCCTTAGAACCCGATAGGTCAAAAGGATCAATCTTTATTTCACTTATAGCAGATAATGATTTAACAAATGGAACAAAGTCATTCATTAAACTGCGAACTGCAGCCCCAATGCCTGATAAGCTTGCGCCTATTATTTGCAAAGTGGTGCCAAAGACCTGTATCCCCGGTGTACTAAATATATCTGCGAGTTTTGAGAATAAGGAATTGACTACAGGTATATCTGCAATTAAATCTCTAAAAGGTTGTGTCACGTTTTTCAGTCCAACCCATAGCACCTTTATCCCAGAATTAAGAGTGGTCACGCCTATAGAAATTCTGTCAATTTGATTGGCTAAAAATGAAATCACACTATTGCCAGAGGTTGCAGAACCAAACAATTTACCCAGATTCAATTGTAAATTATCTAAGGCCGCATTCCATCTTGCTGAACCGCTTGCAGCTTCATCCAGGATATCACCAGCCTCTGCAACTTCACGTTTGGCAATATTAGCAACGGCCTGTACAAAATTTGGTGTTTTCTTCAACTCTTCATTGAGCGCTGCTGTTGAAATACCCAGGTTATCAATTCTTAACAAGGATTCTTTGGACAACCCTTCTACTAAACTATCTCTAAGTTTATCTACCGACTCACCAGTCTGCGTTGCTCTAACTATTAAAAACTCAAATAAAGCATCAGCATCATCTAGTGGGATATCAAAGTTTGCTAATTCTACTAAAGAGCGTTTGATGTCAAGATCTGACAACGTACCTCTTGCAGCTTGCTTCACTCTATTAAATGCGTCTTCTCCAGTATCACCTAAAGCTTTAAAGGCAAATTCGATACCTCTTGATTGATCCACAAGCTCAATCCCTTCAGCAATAAAATCTTTTGCCCAAGTTATTGCTCTACGCCCAATCTCTATTGCAGCACCAATACCAGTTGCCATCCCAAGCCAACCTGCTGCATTGTCCAACAGCGATTTTTTTTGAGCGCCCATTGCATTGGTGGTATTGCGCATTTGAGCGTATACCTCACGCTTACGAGCCACAACCTCTTGAAGCTCTTTATTGTATTTATGCCATTGAGGTGTATCCGGGCTAAAGCTACCCATAATAGCTTTAAGGCGTTTTTCTTCCTGCGCGAGCTGTCTGGTGGTTAATGCTGATAGCCCCATTTCTTTGCGCAAGGTATTTTGCTCCTCCCTATTGGCTTTTATGGCTTTGTTGTTTTCAGTGAGTTGTTTGGCCAGATTCTTATATGCTTCAGTTTCCTTTTTACCCTGAGCTACTAGTTTAGCTTTTTGCTTCTGGATCTCTGCATTCTCCTTTTTGAGATTACGCTGTGCTTGCTGTAAATCTCCAAGTTGTTTTTGCGCTTCATTCCCATTGAGCACAATATCCATTCGTAAAGTTTCGTCTGTGAGTCTCTTAGCCATTGATATCGATGTTATATCGCTGGGCGATGGTTTGACGAATGGTTTCTGTAAAGCCGTACGCGATCTTACCGGCTAGAATATTGAACTCTCCCCAGATCTGAGAATTGTAAAGTTGTACCTGACGTAAGTTTTTCCAGCGGGGCTTCATATCGAGAAAGCGCATTTCAATATTATGCGATAATGATAGTTGTCCCGGAGTAACGTGATATTTACGGGTGCGAAGAATATCATCTACATCAACTGTAGAATCTGCTGCAACGCGTTCTTGACGCTCATAGATTTCTTGAGCGGTTTCTTGCAATACCTGATCGATGTACTTCTGCACTATAAAGTTCGCCGGATTGCTGTTTTGTAGTTTTTGCACTGCACTCATACCACAATGATAGCGAGTACAGTTGCTTAGTATGTGGACAGCGGCGCGGCCGCATCGAAATAAAAAAAGCCCCGCAAATTACGAGGCTTTTAATTCAATTTAGATATTAATCTAAAATTCTAATGTAATCATATGTTTAATATAATCTACAGTAAGCTTTGAATGTTCTAAAAAACCTTCTGTACCCAAAATAGGTGGGTATAAATTATTTCGACCATATTTAAACTTAACGGTAAGTGTATGCACTATGTTACGCATCGTGACGTCTAAAACATCTACCTGCAAATCATACTCGTATGTTTCCAAGGCTTTACCCGTTACCCCTTTAATATTGCTATTACTTTTATGAGCATCATCAAAAGGAAGTCCTAAATAATTAGCTAACATCATAGGTAACATACAAACATCTGCTCCAGTATCTATCAAAGCCTTTACCGCTTGTGATTTACCTGTACTTGGATTAGATATTCTAATGTGGGCATCAATTAATCGTTTGCCCTTTCTTTGAAGTATTGGAAGGTTACAAGTTTTCAAAATATGAAGCTATGATTTTCAGGTTGAATGGTTTCAACATAAAAATCAACTCCGGAAGTTTCCGCTTCTTTGAAAACTTCATCATAATCTGTTCCTTTAGAGATAATTTCTCCTGTAAGAATGTTTACAGCAGAAAGGATCGCCTTTTCTTCTACTTGATTGCTGTTTGATTTCATTTTCTGCGGGTTTTATAAGTTGGGTAATTAAGTGCTCAAATGTACTAACTAGCTTTTAATTAATAGTTAACTACGTCCTAAAAACGACGTGTTTCATCGAAATAGACTTGATTTTTAACATATAATCCCACTCAAAGTGTATTTTGTCGAGTTTTTTAACGCTAAAAAGCCCCGCAAATTGCGAGGCTGATGATTAGTAGTGTGATGTTTTTATTAATTCGCTATGCGATGTCGCTCTGGGCTTACGATGATTTCACAATGATCAAGCTTGTCAAAATTAAGGCTCAACTCACGAAGGAGTACTTCTTCTGGTAATTGCTCTGAATCGTAACAGCTACCAAAATGCAAATCTTGATAATACATTATCTCTCCATCTACGATTAAAATAGAGGGTGTAGGCTCTTCTTCTTCGTAAGCCTCTGCGCGGTTAACGTATTCCCACACATCTTTAAGTGTGGCGTTATACATTGCTACGACGGTGTCGTTGTCCCAAACGATTTGAATTTTTTTATAATTTTTCATTGTAACAGGTTTAAAGATTGATGATTAAGATTGCGGGGTAAACACCTCGTTATTGAGTTCTTTAAGTTTTGAGAAGAATTGCATATTCTCTTCGTGGGCCACCATAAAACTGGTGCGCACCTGATGATCATCTGCAATAGGACTCCTTAAAAAAGCATCAAACAAAGTATTGTGATACTCGCGCCAAAATTTAACCCCGCCTTCATCCAGGCGTATTAAATCTTTAAGTGCTGCTACAACGTGCTCGTTGTTCTGGGATTGTGATCTGTTATTGGACATAACTTTTGATTTAAATACCCGCCACGGCCGTCCAATAACAGATCAATGAAGATAGTACCACCGGATTGATTACCGGTGAGCCAATGGCGGGCGTTCTTTAAAATTTTCTTTGAAATATTCATATAATCTGTTTATTGGACATTTCAAATATAGTCAAAAATCCTTAATCACAACAGATTGTAAAAATAAAGCCCTGTGAGATACAGGGCAATAGTATAATTGTATAGGTTTAAAAAAGCCTACCAGTCATCCAAATCAGTTTTACCGTTCAAATAGTTCTCAAACTCCTTCATGTTTTTATTGATAAAATCATCTGCTGCTATACGGATATCTTCAACCCGCTTCCTTGGTTCTCCCCTATTGTTATAAAAACACGAATCAAAAGCACCGCCTTTGTAAAAAATGGGCATTCCAGCAACTAGAACTGTTGCATCTACTATCTCATACTTAACACGCCCCTCTTGAAAACGCCAATCCATAAGCAATTGTATGGACGCTCCCACAAGGCTTCCATTTTGGTAAAACTCGACTTTATTTATATAAATCCCCTGCCAACGTAGAATCTTACCGGGTAATTTATTTTTTATAATTGAATCTGGTTGCTTAAAATTTAAATGCAAATATTCTAAAGATTTATTGTAAAGATCCTCTGCACTTCCAGGAGCTTTTAAAACTGCATATCCATTAAGACCATTTGGAGTGATGTAAAGAGAGTCAACTTCTTGAGCGAAGCATACTGTTGTTAATAGTAAAAAGTAGAGTAGTTTCATATTAGATTTTTTTATGATTATTTACCAATCGTCTTTAGGACTTTCCCCCCAGAGCATCTTTTTAATGGCTCGCAATTCGTTATTAAAATAGTTTTCAATATCCGCTTTTGATTCTTCCAGTCGCAAATCTCCTTTTTTATTATAGATTGGATACCCCTTCCATATACTTCCCGAGAAATACAGTGGTCTACCACCATTTTGCGCTGTCATATTCAAGGAGGTGATCTCATATCTTACACGACCATCCTTAAAACGCATTTCAATAAAGTAACGCGCATCAATATCAAGTTTGAAACCTGCATTATTGACCACAGTTAAGTTAGGTTTAAAGGTTTCTATTTTTAAATATTCTCCTTCAACTTTTCCTTTATAAACTTCCTCAGGGTCTCGGTAATTCATTTCAACATACTTGATCGCTCGATTAAACAATTCGTTAGCTGATATGGTGTCTGCCTCAATAACAAGAAAATCACCATATTCATCGAATTCCAACCCGTCTGGAGTTACTTCAATTTGAGCGAAGCACGCTGTTGTAAAAAGTAAAAAGTAAAGTAGTTTCATCATAGCGACTCTTTAATAATTTTTTCGATTTCTGCTTTTGCTTCTTCACTATCAGTTTCAATTTTTAAATCAAAGTTATGATAGTCCCCAACAACTAAAACAGTTGCATCGTACTTATGAGAAATAACCGACAGATTCTCTTCAAGAATTGGAAAGAGGGTATTAACTGCTAACATTACTTCTTGATTAATATCAACCATTCCAGAAACACCTGTGTCTGGTGACATTTTTTTTAATTTATTTTTTACCGTTATCATTGGGTATTTGATTAGTAGTGAGCTACTAAGATAAGTAAATCTATTTTATAAGTGTTTACGGAATTCCGTATGGAGCAAGACAAAAGAATGCTTATGAAGGGAAGTGGATATAGTTAGCCCCGATTAGGGCGAGGCCTTGTTAAGCAGTTTAACCTAAGTGATCTAGGCTATTAAAGAACTGGATAAGCTCTTCATTTGCTGCAAGCACACGCAGGCGCGTAGGTTTGTGATCTGCAGTGTCATCGCGCAAGAATGCAGCTTCTAATTGCTTAAGGTGTGAGATCCAATAGTGAGCAGCCGTATCGTCTACGGCTATTAATTGGTTAAGGGCTTCTTGGGTTTTGGTGGTTTTGTTAGGTTTCATAAAATAGATTTTAGCCTAAGTTATGAATTAAGCATTTTAGCAGTTAGCCGCTTCCCAGTCGTTGAAGTCAGACATTGAAATCCCCATAGTTCTCAAATTTGTCTGAATGTGAAAGCGTGGAATCTCTTTTTCTGCTCCCCTAAAAATAATAGAGCGTAAGCAATTTGGGCATTTCCACTTATCATGTGAAGCTCTAGTACTGTTGTAAGAGCAGCCTTGAGATTTAAGAAAGTTTTCCCAACATTTTGTTTTTACCGGTTTATTATACTGCGTCATTAAACTGCCATTTCTGCGGTAGAAAGCTCTACATCATCCGGTAAGTTGAATTCCTTTTTAATGTCGTCGTAAGTAGTATCACTTAAATCAACAGAAAGCTTTTTCTTGAAATAGCGGTCTCTGGACCATCCTAACTCGCGCATTGTTTTATAGAATAAATCGGTACCCTTTTTAATATTAAGGCTTTCAAAAAAATCTTGTAGCGTCTCTCGCATCATCAAATGAGCTTCTTTCTCATCTTTGCCATAACTAGACATTTGTAAGCTAGGTATATAAAGTATGAAGAAATCTCCTTCCCAGAAGTTTATAATCTGAAACTTACCATTCACCTTTCCTTCTGAAGGATTCAATTTGATTGTGTCTTTACGCATTTCCCGATACTATTTGACAATTGCACAGTTACAATAACAGTGTAACACAATATTAGATTAAATTTAGAAACTGTACAAATTCTGTACTTTTCCTTAACTATTGATTAGCAAATCTTATGCCGTTCTATATGAAGACTTAAGGCTGATACTTATATCCCAACCGTTAGTCTGGTGAAAATTTTCTACCGGCAGGATCTGGAGGGTGCTCAACTCAAAATACTTAAACACGCAATGCGCCGGGAAGGCTTTGATTTGCTTCACCATAAGATCTACAAACTTAAGCGCCGCATCTTGAGTCACACTAAACGCCTGCTCATACACTTCGTCACCTGCGGTTGTATCCAATTTACGAATGATCATAAACGAGAGTGAATTTGCAAAGCGCAGGTTATCTTCATTATTGCCAATGGGGCGTGCACCAGGTAATAACGCTATGAGATAGACATCATCATCCACGTGGCGTATATCACGGGCGTAACGCACATACCGGTCTTCACTGGCTGTGATTAAATCACCGGTGATCTGGTCATTGTCGGCTTTGGCGAGATTAACGAATTCCCGCAGTTCGCTTACTTTTAGCATCGCGTTTTAGTTTTTCGGCCTCGTGGTGTTTGGTTACCAAAAAGACCAGGATTTCAAATAAGTTATGTGCGGCGGTCTGGTTGAGATCGCCAAAGACTTGGGTTTCGGCCAGATCATAAAGTGTACTCTTAAGACCTATTCCCGGAACGCCAGTAGTGTTGCTTTCTG
Source organism: Leeuwenhoekiella sp. CH_XMU1409-2 (assembly GCF_037029365.1). Classification (NCBI taxonomy): domain Bacteria; kingdom Pseudomonadati; phylum Bacteroidota; class Flavobacteriia; order Flavobacteriales; family Flavobacteriaceae; genus Leeuwenhoekiella; species Leeuwenhoekiella sp. CH_XMU1409-2. Next base: position 74,026 of record NZ_JAYMEI010000004.1, read on the forward strand.
ACTTTTTAAAAAGCACGGTGAGATCTACCAGATGCCCGCCGCCAATATCAAGGGCGTTATTAGTCGCTATCCATTGTTGACAGGCTTGAAAGAATAAACACACGCCATACTTCACGGCTACATCAATCTGCGCAACAGCTTCCAATCGCTGATCTACAAGTTCCGGATTGTAATGCTTCCCTTCTGGGACGTATAAATGGGCAACTAAAAGGTCTAAAAACTCAACGTCCTTGGTACTGTGAAAATCGTGAAACGCATCATTGCCCGCTAAGTATTGCCCAAAGCTGATGTTTGCCAAAGCTGCTTTTGGTCCGCGCCACTTCTGATCACCCACTTCGATAATCTCTAAATGGTTGTCAATATGATCCAGTTGGACCGCACGGGCTTTTTTACCTTTAAAAATCTTCAGCTCATAAAAAGACTCGAGCAATTCACTAATGCGCCAAACATTCTCCGCAACCTGCGCAGCTTCTTCAGATTGCTTCTTTAGGTTCACTTTGCGCTTCATGTCAAGCAGCTTATACAGTAACTGTACTTTCAACTCTGAAAAGTTGATCAATCCGGTAAAGAACTTAAAGTTCAAATCTGTGAACATCAGGTATTGTTCCCGGGTACATTCTGCAATGCTCTCGGGAAATGTAAGCGTAAGGCCCGTTTGTTTGATTTCAAGCTTATGCATGCTCTACGCGCATTTTCTTTTTATTGATCTTGAGCGCACTGCCTTTTAAGGCTTCGCGGTTCTCCCCTTCGACAGCAGTGGCCAACTGGTGGTTGCTGAGTTTACGTTTTGCGATGGAAGCTTTGCGTTTAGGATCAAAGGCGATGATGCGCTTGTTCTTTGACTTCTTATTAGAAGATTCAACCACTTTAAGCGTAGCAGCTGCTTTTTTATCACCAATGTGCTGACCAAGGTTCTGAAGCGATTCTGCAAAAAATTCAGCCTCCTTTTTTTCTTTTCGGCGTTTGATCATTTTTTTAATTCCGCCGATGGTAAACCAACGCTTTAGAAAAATGACACATTGACCGCTGTAGTATTGTAGATAGAATTTCATTGATATATGGGTTTTATAATTTATTAAGTGTGAAATGGCGCAGTACTACTTTGTAGCGTTCTTTCTTAGTTTCAATCGTGTAGATGTATTCAATACCACTATCCCGTACATCTTGCATACTGATTAGTTCATATTTCCCGAAATATTCATCGACCAAATCCTTTGCTTGACCAATACTTTCGGCTACTCCTACGATTACTGATTTATCATCAGCATCAAATGCTTCAGCTACTACTACATTCATTTTATTGCGTTTAAATTTTACATCGACACGAATCCCGTGCCTTCTTTTAATCCACTGAATGGATCGCGTTGCACGGTGTCTTTAGTTTGATTCATTTCGGCTAAATGCTGCTCTAAGTTGCGGGTATGCAATTGCGCTTTCGCACGAAGCTTTTGCACCTTCTCTTCAATGATACCAGCGCCATCCTTGGTGAATTCCTTATAGCTCACCTGATCAGGAAACATCTCTATGGGATGCATCTCATATCCATCTGCCAACGCATTAAATGCAATGGCTTTACGTGCGTAGTTAAGTAAGATCTTGTCAGTGGCGGTAAGCGTACTCTCATCACGAGCAGCGATTGAGGTTTGTAGTACGGTATATTTATCTGCTCCCAAGACTTTTGAAACCACTTCTAGTTCGGCATCTTCCATAAACGGCGTTAGGCGATGGTACAACTGCCCGCTATCGTTGATAGGATAAATCGCGTCAAGAATACTCGTATTATAAATGAGTAAACCTTTAGCCTTCTTATATGCCTCTGATTCGGTCCACGATTCGTGAGCGAGTTCGTCTAACTTTTCAAAAAGAATATCCAGCGCACGGTAAGCGCGTTTCATATGAGCGGCGTTATCGGCTTGAATTTGCCATTCCCAAGCGGTGGTCTGGTTACCTGTCTTATTCTGAAAACGCCCAGCGCTGCTGTGTTCCAGATCACCGCTTTGCATATAGTTAAGCGCGGCCATCGTAAGTATATACAACTGAATGTTTTTTACGATCGCATCCTGAAGCTCGTCCTTATCTGCAGGAATATTTGGATCCTGATAATCATTTGGAAGGGTTGTAGGATCATAATGGTACAACGCTACTTCATACGCCTTTTTACCAATAAATTTGATCAAGAGCGGCGTCTGCAGTTCAATATCTGTAATTAGATTGTCAAAGTCGAATTGCGCATCAAAGTAGCCTAGAAGCTTTTTAAGCTCCTGATGCCCGTTGCTGTTTTTATCGAAAATTAATCCTTTCATATCGTGGGTTCTTGAGATTTAGGCCGCTGTGAAGCTGTCGTAGCTTGAAGGGGTTGCACCAACTTATGGAAGAAACCTATCTTAATATTCTCTCCAAAATGTGCTTTGATCGCATCATTAAAAGGTTTGGTCACGTAATACTCCGGAAGCATCACGCTGGTATTTTGATGATTGAGTACCGCATAGACCAACTCTGCACCGCTATCGCTTTTGCCGTCTGCACCCACATTAGCCAGGGCACTGTGAAGTCCGAGAGCAGTTAATAAGGCGCGATCGGCTTGAGCTGCGACTTCTAATTGGGCGGTAACATACTCTTTAACCTTTTGCTCAATAGGCTTAATCTTCCAGCCTTCTTCGACAGCTTGGCCGCCAATCATACGCACTACATAAGGGTTGTGCCAAAATTTGCCAACATTATCAATCCCTGCGAGTATTTTGGTGAGTTTGCCCAAGATCTCTTCCCGTAGATCATCTAACATCTTTTCAGAATAGACCTCTCCGGGTTTCAGATTCTGCTTGATAGTTTTCTTTTTTTCATCCCAGAATGTAGCGGGAGACTCGATGTGCCAACGAATAGACAGCGAATTATCTGCAAGCTTCGCAATGATCTTTGGGATAGCTGTGGAGTTTTTTATCCAAGGGATCGCACCTAATATTTCAGGAGCAGAATAGTAAGGAACCCCGAAAGAACGGCGCACCGTGTAGTGAATTGATATGGCGTGTTTAAAGGGTTCTTTTGGATCAAAAATGGGATATACTTCAAAAGTCTCATTGCGCTTATTCTTGAAGTCCCCCACAATGATATGTGTGGGTTTAGGCAGATAAGGCCTTGTGAATTGCTTACGATACGCTAAGCGACATTCAGTAGCGCTAAGTGGCTCAACATCTGCAAAGCCGGTCTTACCTCCTATCCTTGCAGCACGATTGCGAGACATCTTAGTGAACTCTAAACTCACGTGATAGAACTCAGCAGCTAAGTAATGTAGCTTTTCTTGATAGCCCAGCTCTTCAAGCCAGTTGGTTATTTCTTCATTGATTACCGGTGTACGCACGAAGTTAGTGCCGTCTGCCTCCTCTTTGTAAAGGTAAGGCCCCTGCTCAATCAGTAACTCGATCTTACGATTCTGAATGCGTGGCGCAAGGTGATTGGGATAAATGTTATCAATGATCTGATTAGGTATGTCATCGGCATCACCAAAAGGAATATACTCGTAATCGCCAATATTGAGCGGGCTATCCTTCCAGTCGGTGAAGTTCTCGCCTGTCTGGGTGGCAGTTTGAGTTTCACCACGTCCTGTGATCTCAAAGAAGTAAGCGTTAGCTTCATCTACTGAGAGGTATTCTTTAGTATTAATTCTAGTTAATGCACTCATCGCTGTAGCTTGATCTTAATGTGATTGACTTCCATAAGGCCGGTAATGTGAACACTACGGCGCTCTTTATTCTCCAGGTTAAGAAATGGAAGGATGTGTTTTTTATTCCCGCTGGAATTCATTCGACCCAGCTGGGCACGATCTACATAACCGGTTGATCCATCTGCCTTGCAGTAACGCACACTAAAAGCTTTGCCTTGCGAGGTTAGTGTTCTCATTGTCTCAATGGCCTGCTCGTAACTTGGGAATGATTGATTTGACATAAGACAATGATAGCAAGCTGTAACTGATGGTATGTGGACACCACAGGCAAACGCACGATTATAAGGCATTTATAGCGTCATATTTCTCAAAATCGGGATCAAGTGTCAGGACACATACAGGACAGGGCGTGGCGATATCTCGAAAAACTGATCGCTTTTAATTTTTTAAACCAAGCGGGATTAAACGCTGATTTTCAAATCAATGCATTTGAAACTTGATATGATTAGCTGTCAAATCGAACAAAAAAAGCCCGTAATCAAACAATTACAGGCTAATAATTACACAAAACGTACTAATGAATGCTAGGATCTCCTCCAAAACTCACAGTTTCCCCTGCAATCAATTCTAGATTTTCAATGGTTGTTACATAATACTTTAATGCATCCGTTGGGTTAGTAGAATAAAACGGTAGCATATCATTTGGAAGACTTTCAGAAGACTTGTCTTTGTGTAAGGTTTTCTCTCCCTTTCGATTGATTTTCATTATCAATTCAGTACGCTGCATTGCAGATTTTAAAGGCGCACATTCATTCTGATCAATCATTAGGAGCGGCAAACCTGCAGTGTTATTTTCAACCATCATTTGCAGCATCAATTCATATTCTGTCTGGTGATAAATTGTTCCGCGCTCACGGTTCATCAACTGGCAATCCCAATCGGTTCTATTTCCTTCCAGGTCGTATTCAATCGCCTTCTTGAACTTTGTTGCATGGTCCTCACCTACGCTTTGCCATTGATTGTTTGCCGGATCGTGCCAAACTTTGATCACTTTATTTCGATGATGCTTAAAAAATACCCGGAACTGCTCCCCAAGCTCCGGAAGAAACTCAGGCGGAAGTGTATGGAAAAACTTCAGGATCCGTTCAATCTTCAAACTTTCTTGCTGACCAATAACCAAACTACACATCTTCCCGGTATCAAGCCCGGCCTTGAGGGGTTGATCTGGATTGCAATATTTAAGATCCAGACTATTAACTTCTATATCACGGCCATCGTTTGACTTATCAATATTGCTGTACTTATACCCATCACTATAAAAATTCTTTGCCCCTAGGTTCGGATAAAACATTTGGCCTTTTTCAAGGGTTGGAGGGATGGACAAAATAGAAGTCAGGATTTCCCGCACATTCATTTTCTTGAGAATGGTCTTAAAGTATGCAGCTCTCAGGATCGCCACATTCACAAAGCTACTCGCCACATAAAAGAACGTGCTGTCTTTTCGTGCCTGGCGCCAAAGCTTATCCCACTTCTCAATATCGCGATCGGCTTTATCTAGCGCATCCTGATCATTCGCTTCATCTGCCGCCATTCTTGCAATACGCGCTTTGTTCAATTCGTCTGCAGCATACAATATGGCTTTGATCTGTTGCTTACGCATTGCTTTTTTGTGACGTAAAAACCAATCGTGCTCCCCGTGATTAGGGTTAGGCATATCGGTAGTCATTGTGGTACCACCATAATATGGTGAGTGCCCAAAGCGCACGAACTCCCCACGCAGGGCCGGACTCAACTTATTAAACTTATTCTCTGCCTGGTATTTAATCTCATCCGCAATGATGTGCTGATACGAATCACCCGCTCCGGTAGATGGGCGATCCTGAGAGATGAGTTTGAAGTGTGTGCCGGTAAAAACGGTAATGGTATGCTTCCAAGAGATGGGCGGTTTATAAGGTGGACCGTAACCTTTAGGATAGAAATTCTTAGGAGGTCGTACGCCTACTACAAAGTGAATTCCCTCAATCCAACCGTTACGCTCCCAACCTTCAATAATAGATGGCAGCACGTTCTTAACGGCATTCATATACGTATCACTGGAAATTGCGATATATGCCCCAGGCATATCATAAGAAATATCCATTGCACGTTTTGCGATGATATCTGTAGTCTTACCGGTACCACGCCCTAGAATTAGCACTAGATGTGTGGAAGCGATCATCGCAACCGTCTGACTCAGCCAACTACCAAAAAGCTTCTTAACGCCCTCAAAGGCCTTATTTATTCTCCTCCTCCTGCTCATCCCAATCAAAGATTTGTTTTGCCCCTTCGGTGATATCTGCTTCCATTTCCAGTCGTTGTATTTCTTCAGCAGGGAGCGGCAATCCCCGTATCATAGCTTTAATCTCCGCCTGGGGCTGCTCTGGTAATCCTAAATCGGTGATCTTGTTGGTAAAGAGCATATAGCGCTGCTCATAGACTTCAGGCGGCAGTTGTTCTTTTTTCTCTGCGTAAGCACCTCGTAGTGCTGCAGCTTCTTTCCAGATCTCCTTCACTTTCGCCAGATCTGAAGCACTTTCTGCAGTGCGTATCGTTGCGATCGCTAATTTATCCATGCGATCTGCATAAACATTCGCCCAGGCTTCTTGAGTGATATCCGTGTCTAAATAGAAATGATTGATCGCATCGGCATAGATCTGCTTTGCACGGCTTCGGTTTCCGTTGAATTTATGCGGGTAATGAGTAAGCAGGTTATCAATGATCTCTGCTTCCAGTGCCATTGTTTGATGCCAGTGATAACAACGCTCCAGCATTTCCATATAGCCTACAAGTTCGTCAGGCATATCCTGATGCTCACGCGTAGCAACCCAACTTTGTAATGTGGCTAAGGTTACTTCATTAAAATCACTTTCTAAACTCATATACCAAACACCTCTAAAATCGTATTCTTAAAATGGGCTTCCCTTTTTCGGTTTTGTGAAATCTGAATCGCAGTCAAATTCCCGCCTGCGATCTTATCGATCAGCGCATCTTCTTCACTAATCTCCAGTTGCAATTGGCCGCGTTTATATGCCTGGTATAACTCTGATTCTTTATTGCGAAACTCCCGCATAAAGCTGCGCGCATCAAAGTGCAGCATCTTGATCATATCCTTGCAGGCTTTGTTATTCCCTGCCATTTCTTCAATAACAAGCAAATCTTCTGAAGTGATCTCGCTGATATGTCTGGGTGGAAGTTTTTGAGACATTTACTTACTTTTTGAAGATCTAAACGGGCAAACAGGCTTTTGACCACAACACACCGGTCTAGGCTTACGATAGGAATGCTGTTTGTAAACAACCCCTTTGCAGCGCTTCTCGGGAGGTGGCGGTGGGTTTTTCATTCTGGGGACTCGACCTTTAGCAGAGGCTTTTTTGTAACCAGGGGCTAAGCATTTTGGAGGCTCAGGTATTAAAGAACCTCCGGGAAGCTTTCCTTTGTGACTGATTAACAAAAAAACAACCAGACCTAAGCAGGCAAACAATAACAACAAAGCAGCGATGGCGTGAATATTCATACTCGTGGTTTTTTATACTTCCGTTTTTCCTTACGCGCTAAATCACGCCTTTGAGCTCTCGTAAGATCTTCTTTTGCAAGAAATCGGGTCGGTTTGGTTTGTTTGATTATGAAAGGTTTACTTTCCATCACTTACGCTTTTCTAATTCCGCATTGGCAAAATCAAGCAGTTCCTGCTGTTTTGCAGCGAGCTCTGCGCTTTTCTCACGGTCCTCAGTACTTTTCTTTTCGTCTTTAGATTTCTTCGTGTTGCGCTTCACATTGCGGTCCAGTGCTTCAATTTTCTTGACTAGATCCGGAGTGGCCAAAGCAGCGATCTCAGCCTCTTCTTTTTGCTTTTCAAAAATGGGGTGTGCACCTAGGACTTCTTTATTCGACTGGTAGTGCTCCAGTTCGTCCCAAACCAACTTATTGATGGTGAAATTCTCTTTTACACTGTTTGCGATCGCTTTGCGATCTTCATCAGTTAGCGCATCGTGAAGTTTGGGCTGCGCATCCATATACGCGTGATAGGCGGTGATCATATCTGCAGTTAGGATCTTAAACACGTCTGGACAATCCTTTTCTCTCAAGAATGGAAACTGTTGCCACAGCCTTACTTTCTCCTTAGCTTCTACCGGCATTGCCGCGGTTTTCTGTGCGATTAGATCTTCGCGGGCTTTGAGAACAGCTAGTCCTATATTTGAAAGCTCCTCTTTTACTTTTGAGCTTTTAAGGTCTTCAATTGCAGCTTCTAAATCCGCTTTTTTCTTCCCTGTATATTCCCAGTCATTCTCACTAAGAAACTTCTTCATTGCTGCCATTCCTGGTAATCCCTTTTCAAATTCAGGAATAGCAAACGGTTTTGACTCAATACCTAGCTCTGGAGATTGTGAAGCTAATTGTGCCAATTCTTCCATTGACGCTTCTGGATCTAAAGCCAGCAACTTTTCTTCCGGAGTCAAAACAGGTTCTTGAACTACCTCCAGTTTTGCTTCCGGAGCTGCAACCACAGGTTTTTGCATTGCGATGGTAAGTTGGCGCTCATTGATCCCCACGCCTTTTGCGAGTTCGTAAATGATGCGCTTGACATTATCGGCCGTATTGGTCATTTTATTGAATGCCGATTGTAACGCCAGACTTTTGCGCGGTAGGCGGTTGTATAGGTTCTTGGCGGTGGCCAGTGTACGATCGTGGGCTAAGTAATGCTGTACTTCTTCTGCGGTAGTAGCTTTCATATCTCTAAGTTTGATACTCAAAGCTACCGTGTCCCGACATTTCTTAAGTGGACAGCCGGTGCGACCGGCAACGAAAAGAGCCGCGAGGGCTACGAAATAGTTTTTAGTGTTACCTTAGTGAATATTAAATGAAACAGTTATGATCACCATAGACTTACGTTATTCAGATAAAGATTTAGAAAGAATGGACGAATCGTGGAGGAAAAAATTTAATCACGTGGAGTTCAGTCGTTCTCTTTGCGCCCAAAGGGAAGAATATTTAATTAAGAACGCACTTCAAAAACACTTAGGAAGAAAACCTGAAGCCGTAGACAACTACTTCACGCAAAGAGTTTACTTGGAAGATAGTAATGATTATCAATTGTTCTATTGCGGGATTGAATTGGGTAAGATGGTTACTAAAGGAAGAGGGAGAGATCAGGTATTTGATTTTCTGGAATTAAAAAAATAACGAACATGGAAACCAAAACAACTGACCTCGATAACTTCAAGAAAACCTATAAAAGCTTTGGGATTGATTTTGGAACAATCAGTAACGATGACCAAAACACAATTGTAGTTGAACTTGCCGCAGGTGATCATCCAAAACTTAAAGGATATACAGGCTTCCACACTAAAGTGATTTTTGATAAAAACGGCAAATTCTTAGAGCAAATCTTCCAGGAATAAAAGCCCTAAAACAATATGTACCTAAAACCCGTCAAAAAATCGTGCAATCGTGCGCAAGATGTTAAACGCAGTGTTAAATCCGCATTATTACTGACGTTACAAGGGGTTGATTTTTGCACGATGTAACTGTGCGCATTTGTGGTAAACGCACGATTTAACACTTTTATCCTTCTCCTTTGGGAGAAGGTCTCGGGATGAGGGATAAAAAAAGCCCTCAGAAATGAATCTAAGGGCTTCTCTTCAAAAAAATAAAACCAATCAATCTATTAGCTTCTGCTTTCTTCTATAAACAAGAAGTTACCGCCATCCTGAGCGTATGCACGAACAGTAAGCGTCGCACCGGCATCGCCGGTCCATTCTACCGCACCAGCTAGAATAAAGTCGTTAGCAGCTGTGATACTGGCTGGGTTTTCACCGCCAGAACCAAGCAGGGTATAAACGCCTTGATTTACGGCATTGCTTAGCGTAGTGATCACCGTAGCAGCTGCGTTGTCACTTAATTGGTAACGCCCTTCACCAGCAGCAACATCTACATCGGTAGTATCTGCTGCAACAACCGGAGTTGTATCATAAGTGATGGTGCCATAATAACGACCTGGTAAGTTCTTACTTGGTGTCGCTTGCTGAAAACGTATGGTTTGCATACGCCCCTCGTTGTTGTCCTGACCTTCTGTGATCAAAAACAACGGATTGCACGGTGTACCATACACTTTATAATAAGCGCTTTCACCATCGCAGCCACCAATTCTAAAACCTACAGCAAGACTTTTGTTAGTCATATTAGCAACAAACTCTTCATACTCTAAAGAGTCTCCCGGATGCATAAATTCTGGCACTTGAGTAAACGCTACACGATCTTCATCACCTTCGCTACTCGCAGGAGGAATAGATATGGTACTTTGCGTTGCTTGAATGATCGTAGCATATTTATTAGGCTTCATTGTAATGTTACCTACCATTGCCACTTTCTTTCCGTCGCGTTGTGCCCAACTCGCTACTTCGCTAAGATCCCAAACCACCACATCGGCGCTTTTTCCTATTGGAGCACCACCGCCTGCAGCTTTATTTACATTAATTCTGATATAAGACATATCAATAATTTTTTAGGTTAAACAATAGCCCCCGCCGTGGCAGGGGCCTTTAGACTATCCGCGAGCGATTTCTACGAACTTGCTTCCGGTGTACTCAACCGTGATGAAAACACCATCAGTTAACGTAATTGCACCGGTTAAGAAGAAATTACCACCATTTGCAATGGTTGTTGCATTTGGAGTTCCGCCGCCACCTGTGATGGTGTAGCGCTCACCAGAAATGGCATTTTCTATCGTAGTTAAGGCAGTCGCCTGCGTATTTTCTGAAGTAACAAATTCAGTTCCATCTGCTGCATCTGCTGTGGTCGCATCTGGCGCAAGAATCACAGGTTCTGGGACTTCAACGGCTCCGCCTACTTTGCGAGAGATCTCAATGAACTTACCGCCTGCTAAGGCTTGCAATACCAATAGACTTCCTTTTGTCAACTCAAAGTCTCCATCTGCCAGAATAATATTTGCATTATTCTTAACTGTAGAAGTAAAATCAGTACCGTTACCATACAAGTAAACACGTTTACCGGCAGTGGCGTTGGTAAGGTTTGTGATGTCTGTATTTGCAGTATTGTTATCGCCAATGATCAAACTGTGGTGATGTTCTAGCGATGGTGTTGCATTGTTTGCACTTACCGGCACATACGAAGTGGTCAATACTTCTACATCATTAGAGAAGACTAACTGGTTATCAAAATCAAGAGCAGACTTGCCATACTCTTTTCTTCCGAAAGCAGCTACAAAGGCAGAAAGCTTGTAATCTCCATACGCACGCATATTACGTGGGTTATCCGCACCGCCTTTTTGGAACTGGATAAATCCATCCTCTCCCGGCTTATCGGTCAACATATACTCAATCCCTTTTGGAATGATGTACATAAAGTCTTCTCCTTCCATCTGATCGTAAGGAACCAACTCAATATTTGGGTATTTGTCTACAAAAGTACTTTTCCCGGTATAGTCAGTATTACCACCTTTAATGCGCTCACGATCTTCATGATACATACCCAACCAATACGGAGACATTTTCATAATCAGATCAGGTTGTATGCGGAACTCGTAAGGCAAACGATCTACCATCTCATTCACATAGTTGTAAATATTTAATGGTGTAGGCTTTCCGTTAAGGAATTTGTCACTAAGATCAAACGGGCGATACTTAACGCCACGAGCGTCTAGATATAATTTTAAGAATCCATCAAAGTTATTGATGAAGCTTGCAGGCGTATCACGATCGGCATCCGCAAAATAAACCCCACGACCGGCAACGATCTTGTCTTCTTTACGAGCGCGTTTCATAATTTCTGAAACTACATACATTACAAAGCGCTCTTTATGCGGATTAGAATCTGTGATTCCCAATTGAGAGAAACGCTTCAAATACGACTTCTCAAGCTTCTTCAATTCGTAACCTTCAAAAAGCATATCGATCTGGATGTCGCGTACCTTACCTTTTTCAGCCTCAAACTTGACTTTGTTTTTAGGTAAGAATTTCTTTTTAAGCGACTGGGTGATCTCACCGGTAATGATTTGGTTATGTACATACTCATCGCTTACACCAGAGATCATCTCCACATACTTCGGCATTTCAAAACCATCCAACATCAGGTTATGAATTTCATCAGAATGCTTTCTAAAGTAATCCTGAATATCACTATTCAGCTTATCAATGTTAGCCGTTTCTGTCCAGTTGGTTGCCGCGGTGATAGAGGTACCGCTCATTGCTTGTTTTGCAGCTTCGTTCCAGGGGCGTCCTTCAAACGCATCAAACGCATCATTGCTCGCAAACAGGTGCGTTTTGCTGTGTTTCACGTTAAGTTTGTTAAGATTTGCTTGTACGGTTTCCGGGGCCTCGTCTGCATCCGGTAATTTTTCGAGAGCGGCGATGTTCCCTTTTAGCTGCTTGTTTTCAGCTTTAAGTTTTGCGAAATCACCAGTTAGTGCATTCACTTTAGCCGAAAGTGTTCCTTCGTCTTCCGTGTTAAGATCGCCTGCATCATCACCCTCACCTCCTTCATCTTTTTGTGAAGAAGCGCTGGTGTCAATACCTTGTTCTTTCATAAAAGCATCAATGGCATTGCTGGCGTCTTTTGCCTCCAGCTCATCATTGTACTTTGCCATAAACTTGGCCGCAAAGCCTTCTTGCTTAGCAGCGGCGTCGAGCTTTTGTTGGTCTTCGTCAGAAAGATTTAACTTACCTTCTGCGAATGCGCTTAAGCCTAGGGTAACCAGGACAAAAGCTTTGAGTTGTTTCCACATAACTGTAGTTTTTGATTAATAATTAAAATTTGCTATTCATAAAGTCTGACACCGCGGCCAGTTCTTTAACTTTTTCAATGGCAGCTTCCATTGTGCCAATACTGTCTGCAAAACCATATTCAACCGATTCTTCACCGTAAAACAGTCTACCTTCCAGTATACCTTCTATACTGGTATTCAGCTTTCCGCCTCTATCGGCCTTTACGTGTTGTTGAAATTTCTCTGCAGCAGGATTAAGCAGGTATTTTTTGATAAGCTTATAATTACCTTTAAGCGCCTCTTTAAATTCTTTGTTCTTAAAGCTGCTAGGATCTGCATTGATCACGTGCTCTTTGATCCCGAGTTCTTCGTAGTACTTCTCATAACTCATCAGCGTAGCCATAACTCCTAAACTCCCCATCATACTACTAATGTCATTTTGCACTTGTATATGATCTGATGGTGATACGGTCCAGAGCCCGGCACTGGCGCACATATCTACACGGGACACTAATGGCTTTTTACGGTAGTTGTGAAAATCCCTAAACGGACCAACAGCCCCCAGAGCTCCGCCCGGAGTATCTACGATCCATAAATGACCTATGATGTTAGGATCTTCTTCAAAGCCTCGCGCCATCGCTACATATTCATCAGCACCATAGCAATACGGGTTGCCATACTTGATCATCTCGCCTACGATCTCGATCACGCCTATAGAATTCTTTGGCGTTTGTTCTAAACCTTTTGTTTCGATGGGATATCCGTCTTCGTTGATCACGTAGCGAACTGCAGCGTCTAATTTGGTGGAAGCTTCGCCCTGAGTTTCCCCGGCGAGAATTTTGTGAGCCAGTTGTAAACTAGCCATTGCACTAAATGGAGAGATGGCCCAAAGACCTGATCTGATTTCTTTTGCTGTTCTCGAAAATAACATACCCGGGGTTTAATGGGTTATGCTACAATGATAGAGAGATACAAATAATTATAAGTGGACAAACTTTAAAAGGGTCTGAAACGGGCTTAAAACACGCTAAAATGAGGTTTTATTGACTAGTTAAAAGAAGTGGACAAGTATTGGACACATTTTAAAGAAGTCCGTAAATCAAGGGCTTCGAGTTATATTTATTGCGCTGGCACATCTTTTTCCACGCGACAAGATTCTTATCGGTGTAGATCACGTGATTTTCTTCGCAGAAGTTTCTGATCGCGCGCGTGCGTACCCTGGCATTTTCGGAAGCGGTCAAACCTTCACTTTCGGCACCGCGCACATACAACAACAAATGACTTTTAAATACAGCCTTGAATTTACTTTCAATACTCGCGATGGCTTGAGAATTTAGGCTAATGAAATGCCGATGCACAACAATAATCTCGGGATCATTATTCCCGGCATAGTTGCTCACGCTAATAAAAAACGGTGATGCTTTGGAGTGGGAATGTTGGTACGGCTTATTTGCTGGACGTAATTGCTTGAGCAGGTAATGCCCAAACTCTGACTTAGAAGTGACCAGGAATGGATCATCATAAGTTCCTGATCGCAGTCGGCGAGGCTCTGCGGTCAACTTATTGCCAAAATAAGTTGCCAGGTACACAGGAAGCGGAAAAGGAATGATTTGCCGACTCATACCTTAAAAATAAAACTTAGTTACAAACTACCAAATATTATTTGTATTAGATGACTAACGGACTCAAATTTTCTATTCTGGCTCTGATAACTGCACGGCGATTATAACAATGGTATAGCTCTAAAAGTTTACGCAGTTGAACGATATCAGTCTGCGCATTGACGCGATTGATAAAGCTGATGGGTAGCTCGTTAATAATATCGTGAAGCGATTGATCTGCTGTCATTGGTTTGATAAAAATGGTGTATCTTGGCTGAAGAGTGAGGCAGAACCTTTCAAATGAGTGGATAGATTTGGTTTTTTATCCCTAATGTTCGAGTCTCACTCTTTTCTTTTCAAAACTTTATTTAGCAGATTGCTTATTAAAGAATCTGGCCTCAATTCTAAAATAAGACCACCAGCCAAAACCAAAACCACAAGAATGACCACAAAATAAATCCACGTGGGCCATCTGGAGGATTCACTATTGCTTGTGCGGCCCTTGTCTAATGTTTGTCCACTAGATGTCGAAGATTTGTCTAACTCTTGATTGCTTTGATCTGACTCAATTTTTGTAATTGAATCACGGCGATTCTCTGATTTTTGTTCCTGGCTTTTCCCGGAAGTCACCTTGGTATTTTTACCGGTGAAATTGAAACCACCTTTTCCGTCTGGTGAAACATTGGCATAGCCTTCCTGAGTAGGATCTATCAATTCAAACTGAATATTTTCATTTATAGATTTCCAGTCGGTTTCTTGAGTGGCAACTGCGGTACAATCTTTCTTTATGTCTTTTTTAATCTTCTCACTGGAGCTCTGCTCCGTTTCAAATGCGGTCCTGTTCTCGTAGCGATCTGTTGCCTTTTGCTTGCTAGCGCATTCGACACAGGTTAGACAAATGATAGACAACGCAATCATCGCAATAAATCTGTACACTATATACTTTTTCATCAGAATTGTTGTCTATAAAGGTTATCAATGCGTGACTGGATGAGTTCCCGGCGATCAGGATCTACTTCCCGTCTTTTCATTTCGTGAAGCTCAGTACTCTTTTCTGCACCTTGAACGCGTTGTACAAAGTCCGGATCTTGTTCGCTCAATTTTTCGTGGAGGGTTTGGTTTATGTTCATAGTCTAAACTTGTTATAAGCTGCTTCCAGCTTGATGTCGTATTTATTTTGAGCGTAGCCGGGGCCGTTATAGCCTCTGGCAAAAGCCGCCCAATTTTTTGAGCGTAAGTGTCTGGTAAGATTGTTAGCCTCACAAAATTTGATAAAGACTTTTAGGTGATTCAATTCCTTTTCAGCTAAAAAGAAAAACAGATCAAAGGCATCTTTAAAGCCTACCAACTGCGCGTTAAATCCCATCAACTGAAACGCTCCATAAGAAGCTGATTCAACTGCAGCGGTTTTCACTCGATCATCGTCGGTCATTTTATAAGCCTCTGCAAGTCGATCCCATTCTCCGGTGCCGCCTATGTATTCGTCACGCGTCCAATGTTTATACAATACATCGCGGTGCTCTTGCTTCAATATGCTGTAAGGATCAACTCCTTTTTTTACGAGTTGCCGCCAAAACACGTGCCCTTCAAAAAGTATTTTCAACCTACCATCAGGCAGAAACCCGCCATTGTTAGCTTCCACTTGGTGTACAGCTTTGATCGCTGCAACTTCGATATTGTAATCCTGAGCTACTTGCTCAAATTCAGCTTCGGTGATCATTTCTTTGAATAGGTATTAAAATTTGTCATTCGGTGAAAGGCATCGCGCAGGCTGTTGCAACGGTAAAAAGTGAATCCTTTCAACACGATGAGTCCGTCTATCCAGCCAATTATGTAAATGGGTAAAAACAGATCGAGCATACCAAAGCCTACATCACTTGCTTTCATAAACATATACAGCACGATCAGGCCGGTGCGTATCACAAAGTATACTTTGACGTGTGTCTTATGCTTGCGGCGTTCCATCCAGAAGCCGAAACACAAAAAAGCATACAGTATTAACAATAAGGCAAATGCGAGAATGTGCAGGATTTCCGGAAGGTCTACAAGGTATTGCTGAATGATGCTAAAAAAGTCCTCTCTCATTTCATTCGGTTTTTTGCCCAGTTCTTAACTTCAGAAAACAGATCGACGATCACTTTGATGCCGTTGTCGCGTATGGTGATCGCCAACTTGAGCGAGCCTAATCCCATCACAAACGAAGCCAACAAGCCAACCGCAAGCGGAAACTTAAAACTATGATGAAGCTCATAGCCCATCCATACGAATACAGCTGAAAGCAACACGGTGATGCCTATATCCCATTTGCCTGGGCTTTCACTGTTTTCGTCCTTGATCAACATATATACAGCCACCGGCGGCACCACAAGACCAAGTATCATAAACTTGATCACCGTAGGATCTAAGTGATGCTCAGCGATCGTGGTCGTACCGGCAAAGAGCAGGTAGTTCCACAAAAAGCTGAAGAGAAATAAAAATGCAGCTTTGAAGTTCATTAGGTGCTTGTTTAGGTGATGGTGCGTATATTTTTGTGCTCAATAGTCATAATACTCAGTGTTGCGGTCGGGTGCGCCTATAATTAAGGTTAAGATGAAAGTTAAACAGATCATATTCCTGCTGTTTTTATAAATTCCGCAACCAAATTCGCTACAACATCTTGCCCTGCTTGCGTCCAATGAACATTATCATATCGTAAACTACTCATTACGGTATCAACCGATTTTGTGTAAAAATCCAATTCTTGTATGAGCTTCAAATATTTCACACTACCATCATCTATGATATTCTGAACTGTTGCCCCAGGTGCTATCCCACTATTGTTCTCTTTAAGTTGTATTGTAATTTGCGTTTCGCTGTCAATACTTACAATTTCATACCCGTCGTTTAAATCTTCTCGTGCGTGAATTATACGCATCTGACCTGTTCTTGTAGGTAATGCTGACGCATCAGATGAATTTTCTGTTGCAAAATAAGTAGTATCGTTTACTGTAATCTGAACGTTAGCATCTATTGCAGGTTGTGTAAATGAAGAGGTAAGTTTGACGTTTTGAAAGTCGTAACGCTCGATTAAGCCTTCCCGAATATCAATATAGTTATTAGGAAAAGCCTTTTTAATTGCTTCATTTATAGATGTGATATAGCCGTAACCAACGTTGCCTGTAATTTCGTAGTTGAATATACCACCATTTACAACTGTTAATATTACAAAACGTTGATGTCCTAATGCGGAAACCATAGCTTTAAGGTCGTCTAATACATAGCTTTGCTCACTATAATTATTTCGACCTAAAAGAAAGACTTGTGTACGTTCAGGAGTTAGGCCAGAAAGGAATTGATCTCTTATGTAATAAGATTTTTTACCACCAAACTTATTTTGAAATACATTTCGCCCTAATAAAGTAGCTAAAGTAGTATTCCAACTTAAACCTAGTGAATCGCTCCATATTTCAATATCTGCCAAGGATGAAGAACCGCCGCCTCCGCTGCTTACATCTGCAACAGGTGTTGTAATTGCGTTAACTTCTGGAACAAAGCCATACTTAGTAAAATACTCATCCATTTGCGCATAAGAAACTTCGTTTTCAGAACCTATATTACCTAAATCTGCTATAAATACATTATAAAAATCAGCATCAAACTGCATCCCTGTTGTGTATGCTGATCCTGCTGTCTCAAAGAATAACTTATTTGATGCCTCTGTAATACTTGCATTAGTTGTCATTTCAAATTTTACAAAGCCTCTATTACCTACTTGAATACTTGAACGAAGAACAGCACTTCCTATGGTTGTAGGATTGTCAAATTTTGGGGTTAATCTAGGTGTAAAGTTATTATCAACCGCTCTAGAATCTATATTTACAAGTACTTCAAAAACTACGTAATACTTATGGTTAGCAATCAGATTAACCGGTGATTGGTAATTAAAATAAAAGGTTGCAGATCCTGATTCTTGTGTTTTTGAATAATTAACATCACTGCCAGTGACAACTTTAGTCATATTCGAGTTACTAGCAAGACCAGATAAATAATTTACTCCGTCTTGAATTGCAAAATTTTCAAATAGCTTTTCGTAAGTTAAATCATTGACTTTTGTTTGAGCTTCTAGTGTGTAGGTTTTTGCAATTTCCTCTTGAATTTTCGGAGATAAATATTCTGTATCTTTTTTTAATATTACATAAGGATTAGAAAAAGATACATTCACTCTATATAATCTTACATCCATTCTAACATAAGTAATATTTGTAACACCTACAGGAAGTAAAGACTTTAAATCATAAGATTTTGTAACACTATAAACACCTTCAACTGATGTTCCTGTGCTAATTCCTTCTAAACTTGTTGTTCCTAAGTTTGTTCCGATAATCAATGAAAAACTAGGATTAAAAGGTGCTGAGTAACCAGATGGAATTGAAAAACTACCTGAAATTAATATAGTGTCTGTTATTTTAGGTAGGTTTAGTAAACATTTATATGATAAGTTCTGATCTGCTCCAACGCTTGTAAGAGAAATAACACCATTTGAAATGGTATAAGTATTTCCAGAAACTAAGTCGCGCCACCCATCATCACCTGTTGCACTTGGGAATGTCAAAAACTTTTCATCTCTTATTAAGTTTTCTTTTTCATCTTTAACAAATTTGAAAACACTGTCAGCCTTTGCAACTTTATCGCCTTGCTGATCGTCGATGTCTCCGGTGGTGTCTGCACTTCTAATCACATCTTCAGGAATGGTATCTGGCTTTACCTGCTTGGTATACACATTGCCAACTTTGAAGATCACTACGGTGTTTCCATCAAGATCTGCACTGCTTACCACAATATCAACCGTACCACCGGCACCGTCATCAAAGCGATAGGTTTCCGCAGTTTGTGGGTAATATTTAAGATCTGCTGTTGGTGCCGCATAGGTTGGTGTATTGTCAACCTTAATACCGGCTAAATTACTCGACACTACATTAGGATATAATGGTCCTCCTTCGCCGGTGGCGATTGCTGAGAGCTCATTCTTAGTTGCCTTCACCTCATTCAACTCCTCCAGTGCGCGCACCATTTTATTGGCTTCGGCGGCAGAGGTCCAATATTTAGGATCTAAATTTTTAACCTGATCTAGTTTTTCGGGGAGATCTTCTTTTGGGTCAATATTTAAAGGGAATTCGCTCATGTCGTTGTTGCTAAAGTAATAGGATAGGTTTGTGGGTTTACGGCTTCTATTGCTTGAGAAAGATTAACCAGGTATTTGGGCGCGTTGATCGCCACAACGCTAAAGGTGATCTGAGTACCAAAGTCTTGAAAATTATATTCAGCAGCTGCGGGAAGTTCGCTTGAAGCTAATTCAAATAATTCGCGGTGATCGCTCTCAACGTGAAGCGCATAACGATCGCACACCAATGCATCCAGCGCGGCAAATTGCTCTTGGCCCATACCGGGGTAATCGAGTCTTAGTGTGGTTTCTACACGGTTTCCGGCAGCATCACGGCGTGCTCTGGTGGTCCAGCGTATGCTTGAGGGTGTGGCATAGATCTTTTGCCAGGTTCCGGTGATGGATCCTAACGGTTTTAGATACACGCGGCGCGCGTGGTGAATGAGTTCGTTGTTTCTTTCTGTAAGCACAAAACAAACATACTCAAGCCGCTACCTCCCTATGTGGACAGCGGCGCGGGCGAAGCGATAAAGAGGTTTTTATGCGCTCGTTAGCATCTGGGAAAAGAAGAAAAGTTGTGGTTTAAAAATACAATCGTGCAATCGTGCGCAAATCGTGCGCAAATCGTGCTGGCAAAAAACGAGCATTTATAAGGGTTTACAGCATTTTGCACAAAAGCACAGTTTTCTAATACTTTATACACTACGTTTTTTAAAAGTAAAAGATATACTATATGCGGTTTTTACACGAATGCACCATTTGTCTTTATTTGGGGTTATTGGGGGTGCGGGGGAAAATGAGAAAAAAAGAGTATCAAAAAAGGTAAAACGTCCGTGCCGGGCTCGTTTTCTCTGATACTCTAAAATAATTGGAAGTATTGCAGTAAAAGGTGCGTAAAAAGGACTGCACAGGAACGCTCAGGTTGAACGTTCTCAGATTTTTGATATACTGTTATATAAAAAATCCCCGCAGAGCTGTACGAGGATATGTGAGCGTAATCGATACGCTAACGTAGTATATCAATCATTAAAACGGATTGATATACGATAGTTAGCAGCAATAAAAAGGCGGAACCACTCTTGCTCTAGTAATTTTAAATTTACAATCACTACGCAAGCAACGCTCTTTAGAAACTGCGCCCTTCGGTTGCTAATTTAGCAGCAACACGCCATATCCAATGATATAGCGCATTGCTTTTATTTAATTTTAATCCATCTGTATTCGATTTGATCTTCAACGCTCAACCCGTTGTATAGTAATGCATATCCTTTTGAGCGTAGGTAGTCTATAGCAAATACAAATTCACCATAAGATATTGGGTCACCTAAAAGATCATAAATCCGTTTATATCCTGCACTTAACAATCTAGTGAATTCTTTAGATTCTTCCCAGTCAACGCACAATATAATTGCCAATTCTTTTATATCCTCGTTGTTTATATTTGAAAGGCTTCTTAGTTCTAAAAAAGAATACATTATGCCTTTTTGAATGTTTTGATGATTTAACCTTCGAAAGGTAGAGGGCTTGTCAACAGGTATTCCTGTTAAAACTTTTTGATCCCAATATTGAGAGAAAAACTTTGCTTTATTTTTTAAATTATTTTCCATAATTATAATTTTTCTGTCTGCTATCGCAGCCACGCCTTTTTACAGCAGCTAACTAACGATATAAAGCATACATTTTTAGTTAATATTCGTTGTTTTTGTATCTTATTTTTTTGGTTTTTAATCGGAAAATATTAGCGATATACCTACGCTTCATATCTTTACCGTTAGGGTGCATTAAGTTATAGTATTTCCAACATCATCATAGTCTTGGTTCTTGATTATTAACCCTGCAAATGGCTTATTTACATTTTCGGTAATATAATCAACCCTAAATTTGTCGTGTATTCCAATTCCGTTGTCTGGGTCTTCTTCATCGCCATTTGCATAGTGTAAATTCTGTCTGTAATCGTACAGGCATACGTCAGCGTTTTCTGGTAATTCTTTCAGTTTTTTAATTAAGTCTTTTACTTTCATAATAATTAACGCACCATAACGCTATATAAAATCAATAGCCCGTGTCGGTGTCTAACTTTTATGCTATTAATTGTTTGGTTAATTCTACGATTCAGAATCCTAACGGATTCTTGCGCTACTGTTTTTATATTTGGACGTTATACTGCAATAGGGCATCGAGCCCCGCAATCAGCCTTTTAATTATTACAAAGGGATTTTACGTGTGTTCATCGCTAACCATTGGTAAACCTTTTTGTCAAGTTCAATCGCAGTTGAATAATCTAAATGACAAGTTTCTTCAAATGGGAAGTTATCATTACAAACGGTATGGAAACCAGCTTCAGTCGGTATATTAGTGTTAGTTTCAACCTCGAAAATATCAGCATATACAGGTTTACCACAATTAGGGCATTTAGTATTGTCAGATTCTATTTTCACCATAATTAAAATTCTAAAATATTGCTTTAATTGCAGTATAACGGCAAGGTTAGAATACGCCTTGACCGTGGCTACTGCTTATTTAAAATAAATCCTGTTGCGCAGGTCGATTCTACTCTTTAGAGAAAGTTTAATATAAATTAATCAGTCTCACCCTTTGGTTTGTTCGAACAGGATTTATACTTTTTTTCTTATCTCAACCCTACAGACATATAACAAATTGTAAATACCATAAGGCGTATTTCATCGTGCTTATCGTAAGGCGAGAAAAACGCCTTACAGCACTTACAACCTTGCCGTTAGCTTAAGGCGTTCTTGGTTATTTATTCCAAATTGGTAGGAAACATTTATTGCATTTGTTGTCGGCCATTTCCTGATCAAAGGTTTCCAGGTCTACAGGACATTCACAGTGCGGAGTTCTGATTTTAAATCAAATAAATACACCGGTTTTTCTATATCATCTACAAAATGGGTGATGACATATGGCGGTTGCAAAAAGAAATTTGCGTTGATGTCTGGCTGATGCCAGCATTCTTTTTCAACGTCCCATCTGCAATTTTCCATAACGCCGCCCTGTGGAGTTTTAGGATTGCACGCAAATACATAACAAACAATAAACGGGGATATAAAGCCGTCGTAGCGCTGCGGCTTTCGTTCTTCGATGGTGGTCCAGTTTAATCTCATAGTCCTAACTCCGGATTATCTAATTTGTGCAGCTCTGCATCTACGCGAGCTTCGAGTTCTTTTGAGCGTTTAAGCGCTTCTTTATCGCGGTTTCTGAAGTAATTCTGTTGCCAGCGCCGCATATCTTTAACAAGGGTTTTGAATTCGTTCTTATTCTCGCTTGAAGAACTATTTAAAATTGAGCCTTGCACCCGGTTATTAAAAAGCCTTAGGAAGTTTCCTAATTCACGATCAAACTCCTCTTGAGTACACGGTTCTCCTAAATCTTCAAAGTACTGATAGGAATTAGTATCTATCAATCCTGCGATGCCTTTGTTTAACCCTGCTTTAAAATGATCATCCCGGGAAGTAATTTCAAACTGAAACACCTGGCAGGTGTCACCATCGCCATTTTCTTTAATAATTTTTGAATAGAGCCACCAGGTTTCAGAATCTGGACTATAAGAGTTTTTAAACTTGAAATAAATGTTCTTCGCTTCAGTTTTCATCATTACTATTTTTATCCGGTTGATTCATCAACTCCATAATTGCAAGATCCTGCTTTACATCTTTTAACTCCTCGTCCCCAAATTGTTTTGCCAGTTGCCTTCTATAATTAATTGTAGCCTGTTTTGAGGTGTGATCCATCAAGGTTCCCTGATCTTCATTAAAGGCTTTGTCAATTTCCTGCTCGTAGATCGTGAGCACTTGCATTATGCTCATCGCATCAATGGGACGCAAAAAGAATAATAAGTGATTTGGACAGTTTGCCATTAGTAATTGCGTTTTAGTGCCGGGAGGCGGTTAATACCTAGATCGTACAAATGTTGCGGGGCTTTGAGCGCCTGACCGTTTTTGTAGATCAATTCATAGTACGAGCTACCATTATGCATCTGGATCTTGCGAATGCCTTTTGCAGCACTTCGCTTTACCAGGTTGTAAATCCATTTTTGAGACGGAATGCGCAAATGCTGCAGTTCAAACAATTCTACCTCCAGCATAAAGCGTTCTTCTTGCGTTAGGCGCTTCTTAGTGTAGTTCAACAAATGGCGTTTTTTAAGCACATGCGCATACCGCTCTGGGACGGTTTTCACGTGTTCGTCTCCTAAGAAGATCTTGCAACCGTTTGTGGCGGGTTGTTTTGTCAATTTTAAATGCTTCATCCTAACTCGCTTCTTTTAATTGGTTTTCAGTGATAAACTGGGCGGGGTTTTCGTATGCGTTTACAGCTACCCAAATCAAGCCTTCACTAAAAAAGTGACTAAACTCTTGTTTATCTGTATGCTCGCCGGTGGTTGCAGGACCGCACAGCTGTGAGGGATTGATTTTGCTCTGTGTAAAGTACTGCACCCCAAACTTGAGGGATTTGGTTCTTTTATCAAGTACGTCACTTCGCTTTGCCTTGCGTAAGGTGATCTGTGCGGTTTTGGTTTCCATATGAAGATTGGTTTAATAGAATAATCGTTTCATTACACTTCCGTCGCTGTACATCTTATCGAGCGGAACGCTTGCTTTGGGTTCTGTGCCGTCCCATCCGTTTGGGTACACTTTATCTGCAATCATTTTTTTGATGGCTTTTCCCTCTTCTGAGTTGATCAAAAAGATCTTTGGCATATCGTTTTGCACAGCTTCCGCGTTAATCTCGTTTTGGATTTCAATAATCTTATCCAGGAAGAAACGTCTAGCTTCAATGGTAAGCGGCCCCATACGCTGTTGATTCTTGGCTAGTTTACCATCTTTTCTTCGTTGGCCACCTGCCTTTCTCAATCTATGCTGAGGCAGTTTCATTTCACGATAAATCGGCTTAAGGCGCTTTAATGGTTGTAAATATTTCCACTTATCGATCTTAAGTATAAGATCAAGGGCTGAATCTTTTGAAGCAAGCGGACAGCCGGCGCAACCGGTACGTGCATTCTTTTCTTCAGCTTCATCGCCTCCATAAGCATCAGCAAGTATTGAAGTGTCCCACCCGCCATATTTTGGCATCGGTGCAAATACCTTGAGCCAATCCCAAACATTGCAAACACGCCAGTGAAGTATGGGAGCAAGGGTTGAGCACATGTCATTTTTTAAACCTTCTTGATACCAACCTTGGCCACATTCTGCGCCATCTCTAGAACAGCTTACATTAATGCGTTGATCACGAATGGCACTTTCACCAAGACGCACTCCGGTAAGCATTAAAATTTTTTCATCAGTTTCATTCTGAAATTGTGCCAAAGCAGCTTCCATTGGTTCTACTTTGATCTGACCTGTGCACCATCTAAAAGTATTAGACGGTGGCGGAACACCACGCCCAAGGATGTAAACTAAAAAGCGATCGTGTATTGGCGCGGTTACAACTCTAACCTTTACACCACGTTCTTCAAGTTGCTTTGTGATGATTTGAGAGGAGATCCAAAGCGGAGGCAATTCCATTCTTGTATCTGCTGCGAAAATGGTGAAGGTTTCAGGCTTTGGTATTTGTCCGGTAGTGATCAGCTGAGTGATCAATGTCACCACGGTGGTGCTGTCTTTACCCCAAGACCAAGCAGCTGCCCAATGCTTATGCCTTGCACCGTATTCTTTCATACTCGCAATGGTCAATTCTATTGACTCTGCAACAGATATCTTTTCAGTCCCAAAAATGTTCAGTTGATCTTTCATTTAATTATTTTTTAGATGATACTATCTTGATCATTCTCAGCAATTTTCACCGCATCGAAATACGCCTCTTCAATCACTGCATAGAGTTCTTCATTTACGCCGATCTCTATATACTCCTTCCCTCCTGTTTTGATATCGCCGCCATTCATAGATGGGTTAAACAGGTAGCCTTTAAAGTCACAGTATTGCTTGAGTTTCTTTTTAAAGCTGGTGATGTTAGTATAGCGTGCAGAATGTGGTGCGCGGTCTTTAAAGCCTTCCCCGTGGGTTTTCACGTGATCCGGATTATTCTTAGGACTCTCATACATATCGTGTTTAGAAAGTCGGTCATTCAAATTATTAGGATTTGAGAAGTACTCGTTTGCCCAGTCCAGGAAGCTTTCGCCAAGTTCTTGACGTACGCGGCGTTTCTCGAGTTCTTCGGTTGGAGCTTCAATGATTCCGTATTTAAAGTATAGGTGCAAGCAGGTAGCCGCAAGGTTGTACACGAGGTTGTATTGCTCGTTGTCCCATTCGTCAAAAAACATACTCCCAAAATCATCAGTAGGCTTGTGCTTGTCGTTATACCAGTCAGAAAAACCTATCGTGATCTGGCGGTCTTTAAAACTTCCGCCCTCGCCTCTAATGGCGTGGTTGGTGGTGATGTAAAACTTTTGGGTAAGCTCTGACGCTAAGGTCATTTTACCCATTCCCTTTTTTTCTACCGTAAACTTCCCGGTGATGTATGGGAACAGCATTTCAAAATCAAAATTGATGCGCACATCATCAATGAATACCACCTCGGTGCGCTCGTCTACTTCTTCAAAAACAAAGCGATCATCAAGCAGATCCTTTTTCTTTCCGGGAATGGTCACGGTGGGAACCATATTTTCTAAAAAGATACCGATCAATGATTTTCCCGATCGCCCGTTTGAGGTGCCGACTTCACTCATTTTTACGTCCATCCCAATCACAGCTGCCTGACGTGAAGCATCACGATGGCGGTGCAGCATATAACCAATGGCGGTAAGCTTAGAAAGCAAATGCCGGTTGGTGTTCATCGCTTCGTCTATCTCATACTGATGCAATGGCTTATTGTTGAAGCGCGAAGTGTTGAGTAAGAATTGCAGGAAATCACATTTCTTTCCTTCTTCAGAAAAATCAAGCGTCCACTCACCTATGTATTTTTTAAGATCCGGAGCGTCTTTACAATCTTCTGCAGTGATCTGATGCAATTCGCTAAAGAGGCCGTTCTTGATCACTTCGGGTTCAAAGTCGCGCAGCTTGTCCTTCCATACGTGGCCCTGAATTTCTTTAAGCTTTGTAGGTTCAATTCCGTCTGCAGAAATCTTCCAATAGCTGTCTTTAAAATAAAGGTACTGAATGCCTTTACCCGGGCGATGCACATTTAAACCCGTGTATGCAAGGTTTCCCATCGAGTTAGGTCCCAAATACCGATCGCCACCGGAATACAATAAGTTCTCTACATCTTCACGCGAAATCTCCTTGGTGAAGTTGATCACATAATCTTTAATCTGGAAGGAATCAACCTCGGTCACTACGTTATCTTCAATGTGTATCCAAATGTACTTACCAGGCTTCACCGCATAGCGAAAGAATCCGCGGTTTTGAAGAAACGTATAGCAACGCTTATAATTAAAAGAAACATTGGTGCCTTTGCTGTTTTTATCTTCCTTCCAATACTGCTCGTGATCCAGTAGCGGCTGTGCCAGTTCTACTTCGCCATTCTCAGCAATACGCCACTTTACCTTACCAAATTTGAATTCCGGTAGATCTTTAAGCCGATCGCCATAATGTTTAACAAAGCTGTCTTTATTCTCCAGATGCCAGAAGGCCTTAAGCTTGTAATCGCTGTAACTGGTGATGTCGTGAAACTTGAGCCACTGCGCATCTCCTTCAGGATCTGTAAGTGCTTTAGCGCATAAGCTTTTTAGGGTGTCTTCCTTTCCGCGAAGCGAATTGGTTAAGAGATCATCGATCCCTTTGTCTTTTTCGGGATTGGGAAGCACATAACCAAAATAGATCTTAAGGTGAATATCATTATTGGTGAAGGCGTAAAAGTGCTTTTGAAAGTTGAGCACGGCCGTAAAGAAATTCTTTGGCCGCATATCTGCACTATGGTTGCTGTCTATCTTGCTGCTGAGTTGGTCCCAGTCAGAATCTAAAACGAAAACCACATTATCAACCTGGCAACGCTTAATGATCATTTCAAATTCGCGCGGCAACTTATTGTTGTAGGCGATGTTGTGAATCCCCATCACGCCCACACTGATCAAGCCGTGCTTGGTTGCTTTTTCGGCCTTTAATTCGCCTTCCTGAATGTACAACGTGGTAATCTTAGATTGCGCTTTGTACTTGTTACGTATCGCCTGCGGAATGTAGATCTTAGAATCACTGCCATACGGAGATTTGTATTTAGCCGCATTGCCATTCTTATCTTTGTGAAGCTCCGGGTTTTGGTATCTAATACGGCGAAACACACGCTTATTCCCGGTAGGATTACCGCGCTTGTCCCTGCGGTAGTAGTACATCTGATTTCCCTCAAGATCGTAGTAATCGATAATAATGTCATCCCCTGGAATGATCTCCCAATATTCATCAACCGTCGCAGCTCTAAAAGTAGGGACCAACTTATTTGTTTCAGCATCCATCACTACCGAAGCCGTGATATCTTCTGTGGTTAGTCCGCTTTCGGCGAGCTTATTTGCGCAAAAGGTATGGCGCGCAGCTTCTTGCTTCTCTTTAGAACGTACCGGCTTAGCTTTGGGTTTGTCTGACGAAGCGACTTTCTTTTTTGAAGTTCCTTTTTTTCGGGGCTTCTCTTCAGCAAGAGAAATGCTCTCGATCTGCGCTAAAGACTCCAACGCCTGTGGAAAGTCAAGACCGTGAAAGTTTTGCAAATAGTTTACAGGATCACTGGCGCCAATGTCGCATTTAAAACACTTGACAATGTTTTTTGCCGGTGAGAACTCCAGCTTCTCCTCAGTATGACATTTGGGGCAGGTGTATTTAATTTGAGATCCCTTTTTCTTACCGTCAGGATGATACGCCTTGAGGGTGTTGTCAAGCTGCGCGCGGTTTAGAATCTCTTGTTTTTTATCTTCGGGAATGAATGGCATAGTTAGGCGGCTATTTCTAAGTTTTCAAAATGTTCTACTAAGGCGTTGTCGTGCGCATCAAAAAGGGCGGTTGCCGTTTTGACTTCTACACTGTTGCCTATGAATTTTTTACGATCGGTTTGATTTCCTACGAGTTCATAATCTGGTGGAAAACCTTGTATTCTTAATAGTTCTTCTACGAGAAGCATTCTCATTTTTACATCGGTAATACCATAAGCAGCCATCAGCTTTTTGATCTTTACCATGGTCTCACATTCCCCATCATAAACTGGAATAGCAAAGCCAGATCCCATTTCACAAATAATTAAACCAAGAGGCTTTTTATCTTGACGTGCAATAATGACTGGACAAGGATTTTCTACAGAATTACCGGGATTAGAGAATTGCGGGTTGTAAATAAAACTTTCAGCCTCTACCAGGTTATGCTTGTCGTTATTTACGATGGTAGCCGCTGGAGCAGTAACCGGACGAATGAAACCACCATTTGAATAATTGAGCATTAAGTATTTCACTTTAGCAAACTTTGGATTTTGTGTGATGGTTGCCAAAGGCTGTTCTATGCTTGCAGGTTTTGATTGTCCATATTGTTGATCAATAAAAACTGTCTCAACTTTTCCGAAGCGATCTTTGGTTGGTATTACAGGACATGGATTTTCAAGGCTATGTGCAGCACCATTTCCGTAATATGATTGAAGAAATTGAGCTGCAACCAAATCCTGTTTCCCACCGGAAGCTGTTACTGTACGAGCAGGACCATTAACGGAAACCACTTTACTTTTTGGATCTCCTGAGTTGTGTTGTGTAATAAACTCATAGGTTGCTATCCCCAGTCTATTTTGACACGCAACCGTTGGGCAAGGCTCATCAGTAGATGGTGGGTTATGAGAACCATATTTATTGGTCGAGTTGTATTTCAAAATGAAATTGCAATGCACTAAAGCCTGACCATCTTTGCATTTTACTGTACCGGCGGGACCATCTGTTGAAATCACCTTACCCATTGGTCTTCCGGAATAGTATTTTTTAATGAAGGTCTCTTCTCCATTGGCTACAAACTTCACCAGACCCGCATAAATGCGCTTGAGTGTATTTTCTACAAGAGGCTTTTTACGATTGAATATTGAAACGCCTTCTATCGAAAAATCAAGCACTTCTTTTACAGCCTTGTATTTCTTCAGCTTGGTACCTTCTGGCTTTTTACTGTGAGTTGCATCTGGCCACGCAATAGGCAATCCATTAATAGCGAATTGTGCAAAATAGCGTGTGCGGGCAGTGTACGCTCCAAAGTCGGCACTATTAAGTAGTTTGCTCTCAAAGTCATAACCATACGCTTTGATCTGATTTACCCAAGGTTTATAAAAAGTACCTTTAAGTGCTTTTACAGGCACCATGGTAAATTTCACTTTCTTATTTTTTGACTTAGGATCAGGCTTTAAAGCGCAGTATTGATCCTTTTTTGATTGAGATACCAATTCTTTAATTCTCAATGGTCCCCAATCTTTAAACTCGCGCACATTCTCAATCATCAAATAGTCAGGCTTCAGTGCATCGAGATACATAAATAAGTTATCAGCAAGCGTGCGACTGTCAGCATCACGAGACAGACCGCCTTTAGCTTTGCTAAAATTGGTACATTCTAAAGATGCCCAAAGCGTAATGATGCAATCTGGATGTAGTTTGCGCAGTGCATCAACGCGCAGCTTTAAAAACCAAACTACCTCAGGGTTGCGGATGTCTTCAATAAAGTGTTTGCATTCTGGATGATTAAGGCGGTGGCTCTCGATCGCTTTAGCATCGTGATTCACACAAGCGATCACCTTCGCAGCACCTTTAGAAAGGTGAACCCCTGAACTGGTGCCACCTGCACCGCAGAATAAATCAATTACAAATTCTTTCATTATCAATTACTTTGTACCCCAAGGAGCTTTTTCGTTTTTGTTCAATTTGTTAAGGCGTTCTACATTTTGCTTGGTATTCCGATTAAAGGCACCTGGAATGATGTAGCCTGTGATCGGGTGAACACCGGTGTCCCAAAAGTTGTCTGTTGCATTCATAGTTATGAGATTAAACCGGTTATAATGCCCATCACATAAGAGAATAGAATGCCTAACATCGCACCGATGCAGACACCTAATGTGATCAACCATTTTTTATTTAAGTAGTAGTACTCCAGTGCGTTCTGGCTGAGTTTGCTGTTATGCTTTTTGGGATGCTCTTCCATTTTAAAACGCAGGGTAAGCACCACGGCCAAAAGCACCATTGCAGTAAAAAGCACGGCCCAAAAGTGATTTTCGATATAGGTAAAGAAGTTGTCCATTTTATAGATGTTAGATGTTAGACTTTAGATGTGAGAGGTTACTGATTGAAAGTTTCAGGTTTCTCGATGCGTTTAAAAGTGTAGACCCATACCCAGGGATTCAACTGTAACGAAGCGCGTCCATTAATTGACTCCCATAAAGAATAAAAGGAGAGTCCAGGTCCTGTAAACTCATATCTATTTGCCAGGTAATTCATATAGTTATCCGCAGCTACACCTTTATATCTGGTGGTATGAGAAATACCTTCGGCGATAGCATCCTCGCTAGAAATATCTTTAAGCCGCTCGACGCGCACGTTTGTAACTTCAAGAAATAGGCGACAGGCTTCTTTAGGCATAAATATGGAGGGATTCCATCTTACATTATGCTCATTTGCAAACTCTGCGTGTGCCTTATTAGCACGATATACAAATTCATTTTTTATATGATAATCAAAACATTCTGACTCTTGCCAAGTCTCACGCACCCAAAAAATTTCCTTTTCAACTGCCTTAGGAAATAAAAAATATTGATCAGATTTTTTATTGATGTTTTGAAAAATAAACTGATCTCCTTCTCTTCTGTCAAAAACCCACTGATCAGGATTCTTATTGATTTCTTCCAAACCCTGAGTTCTTCTTGTCTGGCTCTTTAAATCAGTTAGAATGGATTGAACCATTGGTGTACTGTATAAAATGGGAATGAACTTCATAACTATGCGTTTAAGATTTCGTTTTGGGTGTAGTAGCGGTTGGCTTGAAGTGCAGGCATCGTGTCGCTATGATCTGCTTCGCATTTGATGAAGATGCTGCGAAGCTTTATGGCTTTGGGTAGTTCATCAATAAACTCCTCATCGCATTCTATTGTGATGATGGTTTTGGGTGTAGTAAAAATCTCCTTATTTATAATCAGAGTTTCAGAGACTAAAAAAGAAGGTTTTAATGATATAATTCCCGTAGTCACATTATCAATGATCATTAAATCATTATCGGATTCAAGCTCTTCATAAGGAAATCTACTTTCGTTTAATTTTCTACCTGATATAAAAACCGGGTTATCAAAAGCCAGTGCCATTTGCTTTGCAAGACGGGTTTTACCGGTATTGGCACCACCAAAAATTATAATTCGTTTTTTCATGTTGATTTGATTAAAAACCAACCTCCTACTATAAATAAGAACACTACTAATCATTTATAGGACTCTGGGTTATGGAGGTTGGTCTTGGTTTATACTTCTTTGATTTGTTTATTGATGCGCAGGATTTCTTTAGCGAGCGCGTTTGTAGTTTCAAATTCCGGCTTAGGTTCATCAGGATCTACCAGATACTTAAGCCGTGCCTCAAGTTGCGCTTGCAGCTCGTTTCTGTGCGTCTTCTCGTTCATAGCGCTCTAACTTGCGTTCTAAAACCAGTAGATTAGATTCATACCGGGGCACCAAGATCTTGCGGTCATAATCGGTAAAGATGTCCATCACCTTAACCTGCTCGATATAGCCTTTAAGACGGTTGATCATACTCTGCAACTCCTTCACGCGTTTAGAACTAGTAACCAAAGGAGCCAGATGTTCTATATCTACATAGGTATTGTGCCCCTTAACCTTGCAAAAATGTTTTGCACTGGTGTGCCAGGGTGCCGTTAGAATTTCAGTCTCGATCGGGTCTGATAAAAATCCGGCTAGCGAAACCTTTTGATAAAAGATCACCGGTGTACCTGGTATGATTTCATCTACTTTCATAATTCAAGAATTAGCTTGCGATTAATTTTTCTTTGGCGGCGGCCATCACCAGACTCACAACATTGTCGGTGCCGGTCTTTTTAAAGAGGTCTGCCTTTTGCGAATTGTAAGTACTAATGGCGATGCCGAGTTTTTCGGC
The DNA here is from genome assembly GCF_037029365.1 of Leeuwenhoekiella sp. CH_XMU1409-2. NCBI lineage: Bacteria > Pseudomonadati > Bacteroidota > Flavobacteriia > Flavobacteriales > Flavobacteriaceae > Leeuwenhoekiella > Leeuwenhoekiella sp. CH_XMU1409-2. Next base: position 106,219 of record NZ_JAYMEI010000004.1, read on the forward strand.
AGCGACTAGATTGGAAAGTCCGCTAGCGGCTACATCTATAATTTGAAGATCACGCTTGTTAAGCGGCTGTCTGTTGATGGTAAATTCTTTAGTATCAAAATGCACGGAAGGACAATCTTCCCCGTGACGGAAGTTTTCGCAGGGCTGCAGCACTCCGTTTAAAATATCGGGTTGATGATCAAGTGTGCCCCATCCAAAATAGGTAAAGAGTTCTACCTGACGGTTATAGTTTAAATTCCACGATTCAAGGTATTGCTTAGCACCTGCATCTTTTTGATAAGCGTTGGCCATAATCGTGAACAATTGCGGATGTAGCTCTTCCCAGCGTTTACAAACTCCGTTCTGGAAGAACATCACCGTCATATTTTTACGAATGGCAAAAAACTCAACGGTTGATTCGGAGTCGTTCTCACAGGTTGTGAAATCTTGTTTGAACGGTTTTAATGGTGTAGTTTTGGTGTGCATAATAATTAGATTTTAAAAGGGATTAATTATTGTGTTTGCCCGGGGTAGCCGCCCTGGGCATTTTTATTTTAAAAAGAAAGCAGGCCGGTAAAACCCAACTCATAAGCCCCCGCAAACGGAGATTAAACCGGCACTGCTTGTATGTAGGGGTGAAAGCCATTAGGCTGCGGGAGATTTTAACGAAGACTTGCGCTCTAATAATTTTTTGCGCTTTTTGTTGTACTCTTCTTCAAAGTCAATGAGATAACCTTCGATCAATAAATCTTCTTTCTTACCATTCCAGAAATCTGTGAGGTTCTGCAAACGAAAAGGACGTCCCCAGCCATTACGTATTCCCTTGTGATTCAGATAGTCTACAAATCTGGTCTTCACATTCTTACCAATGCGTTTTTCTAAAGCTTCTAAATCTGATTCTGAATACATCGTATAATTATATTATTGACCTTGCGGTGTTAATTCTGTACTTTTACCGTATTATTTCTGTAGTAATTCTGTAACAATATTACAAATAATTATTAGTAGTACAATTAATTATTTGTGATTTTCTAAATTTTAACATATTGGAAGATAACATCGTAGACCGTTTTTTGAGTATTCCCACGATGGAAGGGATAAGCAAAAACAAGTTTGAAGCCAGTCTAGGCAAAGCTTCAGGCTATTTTAATGTGTTGAAGAAAAATGGTAGTACCCCTAGTGCCGAGATACTACAAATATTTATTAGCGAATACCCCAAATATTCTTTGCGGTGGATTCTTTTGGGCGAAGGAGAGCCTTTGAGAAAAGATGAAAAGGTCTCTGATAAGATCATTATGATGGAAGAGCCTGAGAAATATGTTGGTCCAAATGGAGCTGCTGCATTATTTGTTGACCTTTTGATGGAAGGATTGAAAGACCCAAAAGTGATTAAGCGGATTCAAGAAATCACGGGTACTTCGCTGCAAAGTATCCCATAATTATCCCAATACATTTATAATATGCTGATTTTAAAAAAGATACCTTTTCAGAAAAACTCTGCCGAGGTCACAAAGTAAAAGCCACTCGTTTGAGTGGCTTTTTTCATTTAGAACTGTTTTTAAGTAGACTCTCCCTCTGATTTACATCGTGTTTAAGAGAAATTCTTTGAATACTACTTTGGCTTTCTTAATTTATGCTTCGAAAATTTAAACTCTATTCATGCTGCTTTTGATCCTTCCAAATGCTGAAATGTTTAAAACACTCGAAGCTCGTGTCGCTGCGCTATTAATTCCATCAGATTTTAAGGTTGATGAAGCGCTTAATGCACCTGTACTTCTTGATGAAGGAAAGAAACTATGTGGTGAAGCCGAAATCAACACCTATCTCGACTCGCTCGAAAAGTTTACTAAACAATGGTATGCCTGCCGATGCGATATGTTTCCGTAAGAAATCAAATAAAACGTATTTATTACATTTAATTATTTCTATTTTAGAGCACTATTTGCAAAGTCTTATTATGCTCAAAAAAAGTTCAATCTTCGTTTTTTTTCTCCTCTCCCTTGCTCTTTTTGCTCAAGAGCCTCGCAAAGTTTTAAACTTAGAAGACGGCTGGAAATTTTACAAGGGGGAAGCCCCTGATGCTGAAACTACTACCTTTGACGACTCAAAATGGCAGGATGTTACGGTGCCTCACGATTGGGCGACCTACGGGCCTTTTGATAAAGAGATCGATAAACAAACGGTTGCTATCACTCAAAATGGCGAAAAAGTTCCTACGGAAAAAACAGGACGCACAGGAGCGCTTCCATTTACTGGAACAGGATGGTATCGTAAAAATTTCAACATACCAGCAGCGGATCTTGATAAAAAAATCCTGCTGCTTTTTGAGGGTGCAATGAGTGAACCAGAGGTTTATCTCAATGGAAAAAAAGTTGGCGAATGGGCTTATGGCTATGCGTATTTCTATTTTGACATAAGCGACAAATTACTGGAGGGCAAAAATACATTAGCTGTAAAACTTTCAAATAAAGAATTTTCCTCACGTTGGTATCCCGGAGCCGGTCTTTACAGACCTGTGAGTTTAATTATCAAGAATCCTGAAAGCATCAATCAGTGGGGAACTACGATCACTACGCCGGTTGCTACTCAGGAAGTCGCGCAGGTAAATGTAAAAACCAACTTCTCAGGCGAAAATCTGAGACTAGTCACGACAATTTATGATGCATCTGGAAAAGAGATTGAAAACAATAAAACTTCCGAAGCGATTCAAAAGCAATTTGAACAAAACATAAAGATCCAATCACCTCAACTTTGGAGTCCCGAAAATCCTTATCTGTACACGGCAGTAACAAAACTATATGCTGGTGACGAACTCAAAGATGAAGTCTCGACTAGCTTTGGAATTCGCTCCATTTCGTATTCTGCCGCAAATGGCTTTCAGCTTAATGGTAAAACCAGAAAGTTTAAAGGGGTTTGTTTGCATCACGATTTGGGACCTTTAGGAACTGCAGTAAACAAATTGGCGCTTCGTCGTCAAATGCAAATTCTAAAGGATCTGGGTTGCGATGCCATTCGTAGTGCGCACAATATGCCTTCCTTTGAGCAACTGGAATTGGCAGATGAAATGGGTTTTATGTTTTTAGCAGAAAGTTTTGATGAATGGAAAAAACCAAAGGTCAAAAATGGCTACAATCGCTTTTTTGACGAATATGCTAAACGTGATGTAGAAAATCTGGTTAGAGCCACCCGCAATCATCCTTCTATTGTGATGTGGAGTGCAGGTAACGAAGTTCCAGATCAATATGGTAGCGCGGGTGTAAAACGCGCCCTTTGGTTACAAAATATTTTTCATCGTGAAGATCCTACCCGCCCGGTTACTGTAGGAATGGATCAGGTAAACGCGACAATGGAATCAGGTTTTGGAGCAATCCTCGACATTCCCGGGCTCAACTATCGCGTTCATCTTTATGAAGAAGCCTATGAGAAATTTCCGCAGGGATTCATTTTAGGATCTGAAACCGCTTCAACCGTGAGTTCGCGAGGTATCTATAAATTCCCTGCTGTTAAAGCTAAAATGAAAGAATATCCCGATTTTCAAAGTTCGTCTTACGATCTGGAATATTGCAGTTGGTCTAATCTTCCTGAAACCGATTTTATAATGCAGGATGACAAACCTTGGGTCATTGGCGAGTTTGTGTGGACGGGTTTTGATTATCTTGGCGAACCAACGCCTTACGATACGAGTTGGCCTTCGCGAAGCTCTTATTTTGGGATGATTGATCTCGCCGGAATTCCTAAGGATCGTTACTACCTCTACCGAAGTCGTTGGAATACCGAAGATGAAACGTTGCATATTTTACCGCATTGGAACTGGGAAGGTCGCGAGGGTAAGAAAACTCCGGTTTTTGTGTATACAAGTTATGACCGTGCAGAATTATTTGTCAATGGAAAAAGCCAGGGAATTCGCATAAAAAATGATTCAACACCTCAAACCCGTTATCGTCTGATGTGGAATGACGTTCTTTATGAACCAGGAACCTTAAAGGTTGTGGCTCTTGACAAAAACGGAATTAAAACTGCCGAAAAAACAGTTAAAACTGCAGGTAAGCCACATAAAATAAAACTAGAAGCCGATCGCACCACTCTTAAAGCAAATGGAAAGGATCTTGCTTTTGTGACCGTTTCAGTAGTAGACAAAAATGGAATCCCCTGCCCTACAGCAACAAACGAGTTAGCATTCAAGGTTTCAGGTAAAGGAAGTTTTAAAGCAGTATGCAACGGCGACCCAACGTCTTTAACTTCTTTCTATGCTTCTCAAATGAAATTGTTCAGTGGTAAGCTTGTCGTGCTTGTTGAAAGTACAGATAAAGCAGGAACAATGGAATTAAAGGTTACTGGTAATAAGCTCCAAAACGCTTCGCTTGAAATCAAAACTTCAAATTAGCGATTTGCCATATTGAATGACAATATAAATTCTGATCCTTCACCGGGTGTACTTTGCACATCGAGCTGGGCATCGTTGAGTTTTAAAAACTGTTTTACGAGCATAAGCCCTAAGCCGGTACCGGTTTCCATCGCGGTACCAATACTCGACAAAATTTGTTCTTGTGTTTGTTTAAGCGGCTCTAATTTATCTTGAGCTATCCCCATTCCCTGATCTCGAATATGAAGGTTTACCTTATTTGGCGTAATACGATATTCAATAAAAATCTTTTTCCCCTCGTAAGTAAATTTAATAGCGTTTGAAATAAGGTTATGAAGAATCACTGACAAATGCCCTGAATCTACCCGTATTAGTGGAATTTCTGCCACTGCTTTGTGAATGATCGCAATGTTTTTAAAATCGGCAGATACTTGATGAATTTCAATAATTTCAGCAACGGTTTTGGGTAAATCAATCGCAATAGGTTTGACTAAAATACCGTCAAGTTGTGACTGCGACCAGTTCAATAAGTTGTCAATCATCACCAATGTTTTCTCTACTTGCATTTTTAACTCGTGCTCTAGGTTTTTAGAGTCGGCTATATCGAGAACTCCTTGTTCTACCAGATCCAGCATTTGCTTTATAGAAAGCATTGGAGCTCTAAGATCGTGTGAGATTATCGCAAAAAATTTATCCTTGTTAGCATTGATCTTATTTAAAGCAATATTCCGCTTTAGAATGAGCTCTTGGTTGTGTTCTATGGTTTTATTTTTCTGTGCCAGTTCTTTGGCAAAAATTTCCTTTTGTCGGTTATTCTTCCACAGTAAAAACAAGATAAATAAAAGCAACAATGCTAAAATCACTAATCCTATAAGTTGCCAGCGGGTAACCTGCAATTCACTTTCCTTAAGGGCAACCTCAGAGGTTAGGCGTTTATTTTCATTTTCTTTTTCTTCTAACTGAAGAATGTTAACCAGTTGCAAAGTTTTCAAATCATAAAGCGAATCCCGGTATTTCTGACTTTCTTTTAATTGCTTATAAGCCTCTTCAGATGCTCCTTTAGCTGCGTAGACCGCTGCTAAAATTGCCGTGTTGCGTTCAAGCTCCCAAAGGGATTCTGAGCCTTCTGCAAATGCTAGCGCTTCTAAGCCATGAAATTCTGCCTTGCTAATAGCATTCAGTTTTAAATACGCTTGAGCAAGACCGGCGTGTGCGTATGATTTTTCCCAATCATTGGGTTCTATGGCGTGTTCTAAGACTGCCAAATGATGTTTTACTGCTGCTTGATATTGACCTGTCTGAAAAGCCACCTCTCCTGCCTTATTGTGATAATGATGTTTGATCTGCTCTAGATCATATTGATTGGCCAGATCAAAAGCTAGATTCAGAGCTTCCTGAGCTTTTATATAGTTTTTTAATTCAATGTAGGAAATTGCAAGATTAATATATGTCGGCGCCTTTCGCTCAGGCATTTTAATGGTAGTATAAATAGCTAGAACGCGCTCAAATAGCGCGATAGCTTCTTTATGACGATCAATAGCTTGTATAACTAAACCGGTTCCTATTAAGGATTTGGCAACACCTTTCTGAGCATCTTGCTGTTTAAATAAAGAGAGGCCTTCATTAAAGTGAATTAAAGATTCTTGATACTTTCCCTTTACATAATAAACCCAACCTGAAGTGTATAAAACTTCGGCAGTCAAAAGGTTATCTTCAACTTCTTTTGATAAATCGTACGCTTCTTGAAGCTTTAATAATGCTGCCGAAAAATTATCGTAAGCCAAGGCTTGAGACTCCTCGAGTAGTTGTTCTATTTGTTCATTATTATCTTCCTGCAAAACCGCTGCGGGTAAAACAGAGGTAGACAGCAGCAATAAACAAACAATAATGAAAGCTATTTTTCTATAAAAAAGCATTCAATAAGTTAGGGATTGAGTTAAGCGCTACTCAAAAATAGAGCAAATTTATAAGTATGACCTACTGAAAGCTAAAAAGATACCTCTCAAATTTTGTAACTTTATCAAAAATGAAAAAGATGATGCACGCTTCAAAAAGATTTGATCAAGCCATACAAAAACTCTATACCGCCTTTCACAATGAGAGTCTAAATCCTGAATGTTGCAAACATTGTGCTGTGGGTAATATTCTAGACAATACAGACAGTTGGAAGCATCTTACCGAAGGTCACGGAAGTCACAAATTGACGTACGTAGGCAAAGTGCATCAATCGCTGGGTAGAACTTTTGGAGGCTATGCTCCACTTGAATTGCTCCAAATTGAAGCTGCTTTTTTAAAAGGTTGTGGCTACAAATTGCCACTTTCAAGACGTTCTGAATCTAAAGTTGACCGTACTTCAAAAGAAGTTATGTTTATGGGTATGTGCGAAGCTGTTGCACTTATGTGCAAGCTTGATGGTATTGAGAATGTAATGGATTATTCTAAACTTTTTGAATTTGAAAACAAGCAACCCGTTCATCAACTTTTAGCAGCGCACGTATAGAATTATTGAAAATTCTTGGGCTGCATTCAGCATATAACTTTTATATTTGATTTGGCTTTAGGGGTATTCTAAATTTAGAATTGAGAGAGTCCCTTTGAACCTGTTTGGTTAACACCAGCGTAGGGAAAAGTATATTTTTATCTTCACTTCTTCTATTGAAGTAACTCTATAGCCGTTTACTATTTTTAAAACAAGACTATGAAAGAGTTACTCTGGAAACATATCACAAACGTTCGTAAACAAGCACCACTGGTACAAAGTATCACCAATTATGTGGTAATGAACAACACGGCAAATGCACTTCTTGCTGCAGGCGCTTCACCGATTATGGCTCACGCACATCCCGAAATGCAAAGCATGCAAGCGATTTGTCAAGCTCTGGTGATCAATATTGGTACCCTTGATGAATATTGGGTTGAATCGATGAAGCTTGCAATTACTGCTGCAAACCAAAATAACAAACCTTGGATTCTGGATCCTGTAGGTGCCGGAGCGACCGCTTACCGGGATGAAGTTTTAAGTGAACTTCTTGCGATGAAACCCACAGCGATACGTGGGAATGCTTCAGAGATTCTAGCTTTGGCAAAGCACAATAAAACAGCAACTAAGGGTGTTGACAGTACCTCATCAAGTCTTGAAGCCGTTGAGGCAGCGCAATTTCTAAATGAAAAATTTGGTGCTGTTGTAGTTATTTCTGGTGCGGTAGACATCATTGTTTCCGAAGCAGGTATTACGCAATTAAAAAACGGCGATTCACTGATGACTAAGATCACGGGGATGGGATGTTCTGCCACAGCGCTTTTAGCTGCTTTTATCGCTGTTATTCCTAATAGAACAGAAGCAGCTATTGCAGCCACAGCCCTAATGGCGGTTGCTGGTGAACTCGCAGCTCAAAACAGTACGGGCCCCGGAAGTTTGCAAGTTGGAATTCTAGACAAATTGCATAACATTTCTGAAACTGAATTTTTAAACACCACTACAATCTTAGCTTAATTATGGAAAAACCATTTCCATACCAGTTGTACTTGGTTATTTCTGAAGAAGCCTGTCTTGGCAGAAACTTCCTAGAAGTTGCCGAAGCTGCGGTTCAAGGTGGTGTTGATCTTGTTCAATTACGAGAAAAAAACGATACTCCTCAAGAATTTCTGAATAAAGCTTTTGAACTTAAAGAACTTCTTGACCGCTACGAGGTGCCGCTCATTATCAATGATAATCTGGAAATTGCGACACAATGTAAAGCGGCTGGAATTCACGTAGGCAATTCAGATATGCTACCTACAACAATCAGAAAGTCTTGGGAGTCTGGCACGATTTTAGGCTATTCCATAGAATACCTTGAGCAACTTTATAATGAACAAACCTATACTTCTGATTATTTAGGAATAAGTCCGGTATTTAGCACCTCAACAAAAACCGATACGGTGACGACTTGGGGTTTTGACGGAGTGCGAAAAATCAGGTCTATTACTCAAAAACCTCTGGTTGCAATTGGTAATATGAATGCGTCTAACGCCAGACAAGTTGTAGAAGCCGGCGCTGATTGTATCGCGGTGGTCTCGGCAATATGTGCAGCACCAAAACCTAAAAACGCAGCGCAACTCCTTCGGAAAGAAATTCAGAAAGGATTAAAAAACAGAGCCAATCTCCTTAATTTATAGTTTATGACAAAGTATCAGTATCCCACAGTTCTGAGTATTGCCGGCTTTGACGGTAGCGGTGGCGCGGGTATTCAAGCCGATCTTAAAACCATCTCAGCCTTGGGCTGTTATGCTACTACTGTTCTTACTGCGCTTCCGGTACAAAATACCACCGGGGTTCAATCGATTTTCAGTATTCCTACTTCGGTTGTAAAAGAGCAACTCGATTCTATTTTTGACGATATACTGCCTTGCGCTATAAAAATAGGAATGGTGCACACACCAGAATTGGTAGAAACGATTGCAGCAACACTCAAAAATTATCCAAAAATCCCAGTGGTTTTTGATCCGGTGATGGTGGCTACAAGCGGACATAAACTTATCGAAGATGAAACAATAAAAAGCATTACTGAACTGCTTTTCCCACTGGCAGATGTGATTACGCCAAACATGGATGAAGCTGCAATTCTTGCTCAGATGCCTGTTGAAACCATTGAAGACATGCGAATCGCAGGAAACAAAATCCTTGATTTAAGTTGTAAATCTGTACTTCTCAAAGGCGGCCATTTAAAATCTGATCTTTTGACCTCGCTATTCTTTGGTCCTGATAAAACCGTACATGAGTTTGAATTTGAAAAGTTTGAAACTCAAAATATGCATGGCTCGGGATGCACGCTTTCTTCTGCTATAGCTTCCTATCTCGCACAAAAGAACAGCCTTTTGAATTCGGTCACCAAAGCTCAGGAATATGTACATCAGGCAATTTATCACGCTAAAGATGTCAAAATCGGAAAAGGCAACGGACCTTTAAATCATTTTTTCAATCCTCAAAAATTAATCAAATATGAGTTGGAGTAAAGAAAGCTGGAAACGTATTGAAGGTATTTATACCGAAATTCTAAATATGCCTTTTATCACACAATTGACCGAAGGAACACTTCCGCTAGAACAGTTTCAATTTTATGTTTTACAAGACTCCAGTTATCTGGAAAATTTTGGTCGAGCGCTTGCTTTGATCGCGGCACGGGCGCACGATGTTGAAGATATCTTGACATTCACCCGTTTTGCTGAAGGTGCCATCGTTGTTGAAAATGCGTTGCATGAATCTTTTTTCAAGGAATTCAATATTGATAAAAGCGGCCCTATAGGACCTACTTCACACCATTATGCACATTATTTAAAAAGTACAGCTGCCCTAGATCAGGTCGAAGTTGCAATGGCGGCGGTTTTACCATGTTTCTGGATTTATAAAAAAGTAGGCGATGAAATTCTTAAAAATCAGAAAACAAAAAACAATCCATATCAAAAATGGATTGATACTTATGCCGGTGAAGAATTTGGAATCCTAGTCGATCAGGCAATCAAAACTTGTGATCGTGTCGCCGCAACCTGCACTTCACAACAACAAGAACGTATGCACGCTGCTTTTTACACTGCGAGCCAACTAGAATTTATGTTTTGGGATAGTGCTTCCGCTTTACGGAAGTGGCCCTTTTAACGGCTATTGTTAAATAATTATTAATTCAAATAAAAAATTGTCACGCACATCAAAAAGCAGCGTCTTTTAAGTAGTGTTACAATTAACAAAGTGATTTTCATTTTATTTATTTGGATTAGCCGCCATCAGAATTGAAAATTAAATTTAGCGTTAATTATATATTCAAAAGCCCCAAGCTGCTTAGCTTGGGGCTTTTTCATTTTAAAAACGCAGTATATTAGGCTAAATCGTTTAAACCACTAAAGATTAAGCTTTTAACTTAATTTTAGCATTACTACAAAAACCCACCTCACTGCTGATTCCGTAAGTCTAATTGAATTAAACAAAAGATTTTTCAAATTTTCTAATCAAAATCAGCATTTTATGAAGACAATTTTTACAAAAATTAGCGTAATCGCAATTGCGGTTTTCACGCTTACTTCCTGTAATAACGATGACGATATTAACACGATCGTGATTGAAGAACCGACCTGTAGTGACGGAATTATGAATGGAGATGAAACCGGCGTCGATTGTGGTGGTTCGTGTATGCCTTGTGAAATGGCAACCAATCCTGGAAGACGCGCAGACCTTTATGTGACCAATAATACCGATGGAAACATCACAAAATACAGTGTGTCTGGTGACTCTATTGTAACCTACACCACAACTTCAACTGCAGCTGAAGGAATTTATTACGACGCAGATGCAGACCTTCTTGTACAAGCTTCAAGATCGGGTTTGATGCTTGACGCGTATGCAGGTACAAGTACTCTTGGTAATGCAACTATAAATGCTTCGTTCAGCACTTTTACAGATTTGAATAGTCCGCGTGAACTGGCTGTTAGCGGCGATTATTACGTAGTTGCAGATAATGGTGAAAACAAATTCTTTGTATATTATAAAGCAGGAAACAGCTTTGCGCTCTACTATACTGTTGAAATTCCGTTCCCGGTTTGGGGAATCGCTTTTAAAGGAAATGACCTGTATGCTGTGGTGGATACTACGAGTGATCTTGCAGTCTTCTCAGACTTTATAGTAAATGCGATGGATGGCATGATGAATCCTTCCAAACGCGTTACCATTGAAGGTATCGTGCGCACACATGGTCTGACTTATGATGGAACCAATGATGTAATGATTATGACCGACATAGGTGCAGCATCTAATGCTACAGATGATGGAGGCTTCCACGTGATTAATGACTTTTCAACAAAATTTGATGCGCTTTCTGATGGAGATGTGCTGCCTGTAGGGATGCAAACCCGTATTGCAGGTGCTTCAACCTTAATGGGAAATCCTATTGATGTCGCTTATGATTCTGAAACCGGTGCAGTTTATATTGCAGAAGTAGGTAACGGTAAAATTCTAGGATTTACAAATTATGGTGATGGCGGAGATATAAGTCCAAGCTTAGAGATTGATTTGGCGACAGCTTCTTCAATTTACTTTTCAAGCGATGAAACTGATGGAAATACAGGTATGGCGTCAATGAATCAAATGACGCGTTTATACACCACCTCTACCGCAGACGGAACTATTACAGTCTACGATGAAACAGGTGCTATGGTCAATATGATAAGCAGTGCTTCCTCAAGTTCTGAAGGTATTTATTATAATGCTTTAAATGATGCGCTGTTGTTAGGATCTCGCTCAGAAGGTGAGTTACAATATTATAGTGATTTTTCAAGCCTTACCAGCGGTGCAAGTGCTACAGCTGCTTTCACAGCAGATCTAGCGACTTCAAGTCCACGTGAAATTGCGGTGTACGGCAACAAGGTAGTAGTTGCAGACAATCCTGCAAATATGTTCTATGTGTATTCTTACAATGGTAGTTCATTTACTTTAGAAAACACCTTTGATCCCGGATTTCCGGTTTGGGGCGTTGCCTTCAAAGGAGACGATTTGCTAGCAGTTGTTGATACCACGAGCGACCTAGCCATTTTTGAAGATTTCTTCAGTAATACAATGGATGGAAGCATAACACCTACTAAACGTGTTACGATTTCAGGAATCACGCGTACTCATGGAATTACTTATAGTGCTGCTGATGATGTTCTGGTAATGACAGATATTGGTCTTGCTGCAGGTGGTGCCATTGACGGTGGAATTAACGTGATCGCAGATTTTTCAACGGTAATAGATGCGACCAGTGATGGTGGAACGATTAGCACTGCAGATCAGAACATCATTGAAGGATTAAGCACCTTAATGAATAATCCTATCGATGTTGCTTACGATCATAAAACAAAGACCATCTTTGTTTCAGATATTGCTACCGGTGCAGTCCTTGGTTTCAGTAATGCACTTACCACAAGTGGAAATATTGCGCCTTCAGTGAACAATACATTAGCTTCGGCTTCGTCACTTTATCTTTACAACAATTAAACTAGTTGTAGTTCTTAAAATTGAAAAAGGCCTCAAATGAGGCCTTTTTTATTGATATCGCTTAGAAATTGATATCCCGAAGTATTCCTAAAAAATCGATTCTTTTTATTACGAATGCTTGGAGGGGCTACTATAAAAAATCTTCAATAAAAGAATACAGCAGCAAGAGCCATCCCGTAGCAAGCAGCAAACCACCTAAAGGTGTTACCGGTCCCAAGAATTTCCATTTCTTACCAGAAGCTCCACTTATACACAAACCATAAATGGAGAACGAGAATAAAAGCGTTCCGAAAACAAAGCAATTGATCATCACTTCTTCTAATACGGTATTAAAATTTAGATTGAAACTTAAAATCAAAAGCAGTATGGCGTGATACATCTGGTATTTCACTCCCGTTTCAAAACTAGCCATTTGATCGGCTGTAAAACGCTTTTTCAACGCGTGCGCTCCGAAGGCGCCAAGAACGATGGCCAAAAAACCGTAAAACGCTGCAAAAAACTGACTGAGTAAAATAGTTTCCATATAAGTCTTCAATTTTGAGGAATGCAAAGGTAATCGCTTACATTTAGTAAAGGCTGCTTTGAAAGAAACAAATCAATCTTCTATTCTGCAGCGCTACCAATTGACTGAGTTTATGATTAAATTTATAAAGCATAAGCTAGAAAATTTCTATATTCTACATATGAACTTAAAAACATACGTCAAGGACGTCCCGGACTTTCCTAAAGAAGGAATTATTTTTAAAGATATTTGCCCACTTCTCGCTTCTTCAAAAGCTACAAACTATGCGATTGATCAACTCGCCAAAGGTTTACACGAAATCAATGTGACAAAAATTGTAGGCATTGAGAGTAGAGGCTTTTTACTAGGCTTGGCTCTTGCTCAAAAGATGGGAGTTGGTTTCGTTCCTATTAGAAAACCCGGTAAATTACCCGGAGCAATTATCAAGGAAACTTATGCTTTAGAATATGGTGAAGACACTATCGAAATTCAGGAGAATGCGATTCAAGAAGGTGATCAGGTAGTAGTTCACGATGATATTTTAGCTACCGGCGGGACGGCTGCTGCTGCTTGCAAATTGATAGAGCAATGTGGAGGCACCGTAGTGCAATGTAATTTTTTACTAGAATTAGGTTTTCTAGATGGAAGAGCAAAACTTGAAGATTATGCTTTACATAGCTTAATGCATTATTAGTCTAATGCATTTTTAGTGACCCATAGTTTATAACCAAAAAGAGCCAACTGTACTTTACTGGCTTTGGCTAAGTCTACTTCTTTTTTGGTAAGGCTAGGTAGTATTTTTTTATTGATCCTGGCTAATGTTTTAAAAAATCGTTTTTTCATAGTTGCGATAGCTTCTAACAAATTAGAGATTCAGATTACTCAAATTTAGACATTTAACAGTACTCTGTGCGCGCTTCCAGAATATGTTAAGACTTATTTGTGATTATCCAAATATTGTCTCGATGATTGTTAAAACTAAAGTGACCATACTATTGATTTTTTGATTGTTAAAAATTTATCTGACCACAAATACGGAAGTAAAAACAATATCTACAAGGTTTTCATCAAATATTAATGTATTTAAATACAGTATTGTAATTAAAAAAATGCGTATTCTAAAAAAATAAAACCCCAACAGTTTAATCCGCATTTCAATCGTCAATTAAAAACGAAGTTGAAGTTTATAATTAAAACATTTCAAGACGTTATTTAAGTACTTTTCAAATTCTCAAGGCAAAAAAGCGCTCTTTTTAATTGAAAAAATTGATTTTCATCTTTTTGAGCACAAAAAAACCGATGTTAGTAAGTGTAACATCGGTTTTCAATTTTGATTGATGAATGGGTTATTTTAATCCTTTTTTGATTTCTTAGTATTGATCTCAATAACACCTTCTGTGTCATCATCTATATACTTTTTATACTTCTTTGTTGGCTCTTTTCCTTTTAGAACACTTATAGATTCGATGGTTTTTATATCTATTGATTTAAAGTCAAAGTCTTTATCTTCGATTACCTTACCATCAATAACAAAAATTACGTTTGAAGCATGCTGCGGTTGGCGCACTCTGTAATATATGTTTTGAGATTGTTTGTTATTAGCATTGCTATACTCTGAAGCATTTATAGGGCGCTCTCTTTGTACAAAAACACTATCTGCCTCCAGAAGCATCCGTTCTTTCAATCTAATACGCAGTTCTTCTTCACGCTCCTGCATTTCAGCACGGCGTTCTTCCATACGTGCTTCAATTTCTTCTTTGCGTTTTTCCATTTCAGCCTGGCGCTCTTGCATTCTAGCCTTCATTTCTGTGTTCCACTCAGTAGAATCCTTCAGCTTTTCCATCATTTCCTCTCTACGCACCATCATCTCTTCTCTATGCTCTTCCATTTTAGCACGTTGAAGTTCCATTTCTGCGCGGCGTTGTTCAAGTTCTTCTTTAGCCATTGCACTGCGCTGCACTATTGAATTCTGACCAGATACCACTCCAAAAGTCCCATCTGCACTTCTATAAACAGCGATAGGTATGATTGCGTTTTCGTCTCTGTTGTAACTAGCCGAAGCTTTATTCCCGGTTTTGCGATCCTCAACCTCAATTTTAATTCTTGAGATTTCTCCTGCATCATTATATTTCAGTCTAGAAAATCGCATAGCTACATCATACTCGGTGTCTAACTCACTCACGATAGCTTTGATCTCACTTTCAGAAGTTGACGGTGTTATGATCTTTTTAAAAGGCTTAGATCCCGATCGCTGCGTTTTTTTAGAAGGTTTGGCCGGAGCATCTTCTATAATCTCCGGTAAACTCATTTTCGCTGTACTTTGAGAAGGCGAAGACAAGGCATTTTTAACCTTAGCATCTAATACAAATCCTTGTACACCTTCTTTTGTAATGAGCGTCTTTGTTATTCCGTTTTTAACGTCTACGATTGCTATACTGGAATCATCATAACTTAATGCATACTCAAATGCTTCGGTTTGCGCGTCTTCAGCTTTTAACTCCAGATTCTTTTTAAAATCATTCTCTCCTTCAAATCGCGTATAAATGGCAAAGTCGGTAATTGTCCCCGATGCATCACGCTGCACTTCTTGTATTTTTAAATCTACCTGAGGAATTTCAGTTTCAAAATACTGCTCTATTGCCAACAGTTCTTCAGCATTACTTGAGGAAGTTAAATACATTACAGCAGCCGTGTTTTCTGTAGTCGACAATGCCCTTTCTGAAGTGTACTTGATCTCTTCCTTTACGTTAAAACTCCACATAAATGCGCCAAGGATGGGCACGACGAGGAGCATTTTCCATTTTCTAAATTCGCTTGATGATTGCTTGTTTAACATAACTATTCGTTTTTTGATGAATGATTGATAAAAGGAATTGGTCAAAGCCGGCGCCAGTTTGGGCGCTGCTACCTTAACCAACGCGAGTTGGTAACTTTTTTGATTTTGAACTTGATTCACGGTCGCAGCATCGGCCAGATATTCCAGATTTTCTATTACCGCGTTTTTATAAAGCCAAGCCACAGGATTGAACCACTGTGCCGTAAGTGCCAGCTGTACCAGCAAAACGTCTATACTATGATTTTGACGGGCGTGTTCCTGCTCGTGCATAATGATCATCTCCAGATCTTCTTCAGAATGCGCGCGCGCATCGAGCACAATGGTATTAAAAAATGAAAATGGAGAATCTAAACCATCAACCTGTACAAACCGAAAACCATTAGAAGTATATTGTCTTGATGATTTTATAAATGAGAAAATCTGATAAAGTTTTCTCCCGAAAGCAATCAGCATAACCGCCAGTCCTATCCCATAAATTAGTGCTGCTATTTGCCAGAAATCTACACTTGGTTCATTTGAAGCATTTACAGCTACCTGCGTATTTGCGTCAGATAAGAAATCAAAATCCATCGCAGGCATTTCTTTATAGACCGTTCGCTTTAACACGAGCAACGGAGCCAAGAAAGAAGCGACTATTCCGGTTAACAGGAACTGTCTGTTTGATCTAAAAAAGGTTTCATCTTTCAATAAAAAGATGTAGATCATATAAAAGAACAACAGTATCACACCGGATTTAAAAAGGTATATGAGTGCTTCCATCTTATTTTTTATTTTCTATGATTTCTAAAATTTCGCGAAGTTCATCTGCAGTGATTTTTTCTTCCTTTGCAAAAAATGAAACCATGTTTTTGTAAGAACTGTCAAAAAAGCGTCGGGTCGCTTCATTCCAAAAGCGTTTTCCATAAGCTTCTCTGCTAATTACCGGGTAATATTGATGTGTTTTTCCAAAAGCCTTGTGCCCCACAAAACCTTTTTCTTCAAGATTACGCACGATTGTAGAAACCGTGTTATAATGCAAATTCTCATCCTCTAAACCTGCCTGAACCTCCTTTACAAAGGCTTTCTCAAGCTTCCATATAATGTGCATTATCTCTTCTTCTTTATTGGTCAATTTTTCCATCTGGAGGTTTTTAAGTTGATTCTTGGTGAACTAATTAAAAATATAAAGAACTAAATCTCAACGAGCCTTTATACATATTTCCTTTCAACAAACATAAAACGAAAAAATTAGTTACACAACTATTTTTATAGTTATGTTAGGGTTTTGCTTTTTGATGCGGTTTATTTCATGCAGATATTATCCTATTGTTTAACTTAGACAACCGCAACTTTTACCCTATTTTTACAAAAACAGCTAACCTTTGGATCTACTCGAAAATTTCAGAATACTCGATCTTGTCGATATTGTTTTGGTGGCTACCCTACTCTACTACTTATATAAACTGGTAAAGGGAACTGTCGCCATAAATATTTTTCTGGGAATTTGTATCATTTGGGTGATGTGGAAAATCACACAATTGCTCCAGATGGAAATGCTGAGTACCATTCTGGGACAGTTTATAGGTGCTGGAATGTTTGCACTTATTGTGGTTTTTCAACAGGAAATCAGAAAGTTTCTACTTATGATTGGGTCTACCAATATTGGTCGTAAGACAGGCCTTTTAAAACATATCAAATTTCTTCAAGACGAAGCGCAAGACACTTCTAAAACAAAAGTTGAAGAAATCATTGATGCCTGCGATAAAATGGGACAGACGCGTACCGGAGCGCTAATTGTAATTCAGCGAACCACACAATTAGATTTTGTCAAGCAAACGGGAGATCAAATGAATATAGAAGTGAATCGTCCCATTCTTGAAAGTATCTTCTTTAAAAATTCGACACTACACGATGGGGCTGCCATAATTGAAGATAACACGATTGTCGCCACACGGGCAATTTTACCGGTTTCTAATGAGCGTAATATTCCTTTGCGTTTTGGCTTACGACATCGCGCTGCAGTAGGCATTACTGAAAAAACAGATGCGGTTGCATTGGTAGTGAGCGAAGAGACCGGAAACATTAGTTACCTTAAAGATGGTGAGTTTGTCTTATTTAAAAACTTAACCGAACTTATTGAGATTTTGAGAAAGGACCTTAGCTAAACTCCTATGAAAACCGAGAAATCAGATAGCAAACTCGTTGTTGTTGATTATTGCAGAAACTGCTTGAAAAACCTTCCTCCTAATGCGGCTTTTTGTGACAGTTGTGGTGGCAAAATAATCAAGAATCGCATCACTTTTAAAAATCTTCTCGAGGATTTTAATGATCGGTTTTTGAGTATTGACGGCGCCTTCCCTAAAACATTTCTAGCGCTTTTTACCAAACCTGAAGATGTTATTGGAGGTTACATCAACGGGGTAAGAAAAAAATACATTTCTGCATTTGGCTATTTTGCTTTATCACTTTCTTTTGCGGGTATTTACGTGTTTGTGATTAAAGAATATTTTATAGACGATTTTTTTGATGAAATGGCAGTACCCGCTACTCAAAATCAAATTCAGATGAATTTGGTCAAAAAAATAACCCTTGGCTTAACAGAATATCAAGCCTTATTGAGCATACTTAGCATCCCTATTTATGCTTTAATTTCACGCCTTGTTTTCTGGAATTACAAACAATTCAATTACTTAGAGCATATGGTGATCTACCTCTATGCTTTTAGCCACATCAACCTTACTTTTTATGTTCTGGTTATTTTAACCATGTGGTCGTCTTCTTTATATAGCATGTTTAGCTTTCTGGCGATGTTTGCCTATATTTTCTATACATGCTATGTACTTAAGCGCCTTTATCGTTTAAATATGTTCAACCTTATTTTAAAAACCTCCTTGTTTGCTGTAATCGGGAGTGTTTTCTTGATCATAATTTCAGTGATCTCCATTGCCATTATGGTTAAAATGGGAATGTTTGACGAACTTTTTGAAAGTATAAAGCAAGCCGAAGCTAGCAAAGCTTAAGCCGGCTCTTGATTGGCTGCAAACTGCACCTCGTGCAGATTGCGATAATGACCGTTCTCTACTTGTAGAAGTTCTTTATGGCTTCCCATTTCAACGATCTGACCTTTTTCCATCACGATGATTTTATCTGCTTTTTTGATGGTTGCAAGACGGTGCGCAATCACAATAGATGTACGGCCTTTCGTGATTTTATTGATGGCTTTCTGAATTAAATATTCACTGTTAGAATCTACTGATGAAGTGGCTTCATCTAAAACCAGAATACTTGGATTGCTCACATAAGCTCTTAAGAATGCGATAAGCTGACGCTGACCACTAGATAACATGGCTCCGCGTTCTTTTACATTATAATGATAGCCATTAGGCAAACTGCTTATAAATTGATCTACCCCAATCGCCTTTGCGGCGTCAACGACATCTTCTTCACTGATTTCAGGGTTATTGAGCGTGATATTATTCAAAATAGAATCAGCAAATAAGAATACATCTTGTAATACCACTGCAATTTCAGAACGCAAAGAAGCCACCTGAACATCGCGAATGTCAACACCGTCTATCTTAATGGTACCGCTGTCTATTTCATAAAAACGTCCAAGAAGATTAATGATCGTAGATTTTCCGGCACCGGTAGAACCTACAATTGCAACCGTCTCTCCTGCTTTTACTTCAAGATTGATTCCGCGTAAAACTTCTTCATCCTGCACATAACTAAAACGCACATTCTCAAAACTGAGATCACCTTTTATTCCGCTTAATAAATGCGTGCCATTATCTTCTATACGGGCTTCAGTTTCTAGAATACCAAAAACTCGATTTGCTGCCACCATTCCCATCTGCAGTGTATTGAACTTATCTGCAATTTGACGTAAAGGCGTAAAAAGCATTTGAGAAAATTGAATAAACGCAGTAACCAGACCTATCGTGATCACGTCGCTTTGTGCTGCTCGTAAACCACCATACCACACGAGCAAACCAATGGTTATTGAAGTGACCATTTCTGCTATGGGAAAAAAGATTGAATTGTACCAGACCGTCTTATTCCAGGCCTTCATATGCTTTTGATTGATCTCATTGAATTTCTTACGTTCAACCGCTTCACGCGAAAAGATCTGAACGATTTTCATTCCGGTCACACGCTCCTGAACAAACGAATTAAGATTGGCGACTTGCGTACGCACTTCTTCAAAAGCTACTTTCATTTTCTGCTGAAAAACGCGCGTCGCATAAAGAATAAACGGAAGTATCGCAAAAACGATCAATGACAACTGCCAACTCTTATAAAGCATTACTCCTGCAATGACAAGCATTTTAAGCAGATCACTTATAATCATAAACAGCCCCTGACTGAAAATACTCGCAATGGTTTCAATATCATTTACGGCACGAGTTACCAGTCTTCCTACAGCAGATTTATCATAGTACTGCATTTTGAAGTAGATCATATGCTTAAAAAGCTTGGTACGAATATCAAGCACCACTTGTTGTCCCAGCCAGTTGGCAAAGTAGATAAACAGCAGCTGAAAGATAGATTCTCCCAAAAGTACGAGTAGGCTCAACCCAATATAGTAGATTAGGTTATCCATATCTTTGGGCTGCATCCCTTCATCAATCGCATACTCGATATATATGGGTCTAAGTACAGCACAAATAGATATCAATACTGCCGATATCGCAACAAAATACATGCGTACTTGATACGGCTTGGTATAGCTTAAGAGCTTTTTAAATAAGCCAAAATCAAATGCATTTCCTTTACTACTCGCCATATTTTTCAAAAATTTCTTTAGGGTAAGCCACTTCAGTGAGATATAAACCGTGCGCCGGAGCCGATGCCCCAGCCTCAGATCGTGTTCGGCTAGCTATAATAGTTTTTAAATCTTCAGGCTTTAATTTGCCCTGCCCGATTTCAAGCAGCGTGCCTACTATTGCCCGCACCATATTGCGTAAAAAACGATCTGCAGAAATACTAAATTTCAATTGCGCACCATCTTGATCCCATCTCGCTTCAGTAATCTCGCAAATGTACGTTTTAACGTCTGTTTTTGAACGGCTGAAACACTTAAAATCTTGTCTTCCCAAAAGGAATGCAGCTGCTTCATTCATCGCATCAACATTCAAAGGTTTTTCAAAGTAATAGGATTGATTGACCAAAAAAGGATTTTTGCCCGTATGAATTTTGTATTCATAACTTCGACGTACCGCATCAAAACGCGCATGCGCTTCGGCAGAAACCGGCTGTAACGCGTTTACAGCGACAGCTTCCGGCAAAAAACGATTCAACCTAAACTTTAAATGCGATAAGGCTTCAACGGAATAAGACTCTTCAATCTCAAAATGTGCAAAAAGCTGTGTCGCGTGAACGCCGGCATCTGTGCGGCCGGCACCAACCACAGCAATTTCAGACCGTAATAAAGTTGATAAGGCTTCCTCTAAAACCTCTTGAACCGTAATACTTTGTGGCTGCCTTTGCCAGCCGTGATATAATGTTCCGTCGTATGCTATCTCAATGAAATACCGCAAGCCTCTTGTTTGTGATTGAAGGTGCAAAGATACATCTTTGTAGCAGCTCTGAAAGTAGAGCCTGCTTGATACTTTTGTTATGAAAAAAATACTTTTACTTAGCGACACGCACAGTTACATCGATGACCAAATTTTAAAACATGCTAAAGCAGCAGACGAAGTTTGGCACGCAGGAGATATTGGAGATCTCGCAGTCACTGAAGCTTTAAAAAATGCAGCACCTTTAAGAGCGGTTTTTGGTAATATTGATGATCACGAGATCAGGAAGGAATTCCCTTTGAACAATCGGTTTTCTTGCGAGGGGGTTGATGTTTTAATTACGCACATAGGCGGCTATCCGGGCAGATATTCTCCGGCAATACGAGAAGAATTAAAGGCTGATCCTCCTAAATTATTTATTTGCGGGCATTCGCATATTTTGAAAGTTATGCCAGATCGCAAATTGAATTTACTTCATATGAATCCCGGAGCTATTGGAAAACATGGTTTTCATAAGGTACGTACGATGCTTCGGTTTACAGTAGATCAAGGCAAGATTGATAATCTCGAAGTCATTGAGATGAAACGCTAAATGAATTACGGCAGAAAAAGCGCTCAAAGCATGCGTTATAGAAACAAATCTTCAATTCTAAAGTAATCTGAGCGTATTAAAATTCAATGAAGAATCCTATAAAAAAACCTGCTAGTTGGCATACTAGCAGGTTTTTCGCACTAATTAACTAAGATAGTAGGTCTATCGCAACCGGTCAACAGATTTTACAAGATCCTCATCCCGCTTGATTGCTTTGTTGGCCAAAGCGATAAAAACGATAGAAATGAGGGGAATAAGCATCCCAATACCTTTCTCTGGGGCCGCCGCCCCTCCAGATAAGAGTTGTGACTGGTAAACCAATACACCTAGCAAAATAAAGTTCAATATTATATTAAGTCTGCCCAGAACAAACTGAAGCTTTCTATTTTTAAATAAAAAAATCGCAATTAACGATAAGAACGCGCTACCAAAAAACATAGCTACCAACTCTACATGATCTACAGCGTAAACAGGCGCTCCGTCTGTTGTGCCATATACCGGAATCGCGAAGTGCAAACCAGCGGCAACAAGAGCTGCAAGAAATAAGTAAATACTTTGTATACGTTGAATCATTGCTTATGTATGCATTGCGGGTGACAAAAATAAAAACTTCTTTTAGACTAGAGCCAAATAATTAAAAAATATTGTTGTATACTTGTATCCATAATGGTAACCGCTTCTATGTAGGTTACTTATCTTGCCAAAAAAATTATTAGATCTTCTCTCAAATTTTTTTGTTCGCATTCAAACCAATTCAATTACAGAATTTCATACCTATAATTAATGTTTACTATTTCAGAATTAAAAGCTAAAAAGCTGCCTGAATTACAAGAAATCGCAAAGGGATTAGACATTCCTAAATACCGATCGCTCAAGAAGTTAGATCTGGTTTATAAAGTTCTTGATCATCAAGCCGCAGACCCCAAAGCGGTTGCAGAAGTTATAGAAGAGACTTCTTCTGAAACCCCTACAAAATCAAAAGCGCCTCAAAAGAAAACTCAAAAAAGCGCCCCTAAGAAAAACACCCGCTCAGCATCTAATGACGAGAAAAAAGATTCTTCTAAGGACACCCCTCAAAAAGAATCTTCTCAAAAAAACGAGACTAAAACCAGCGGTAAAACTGAAGAAAAAACCGAAAAGCCACAGCGCAAACCAAGACAAACAAAGGCTTCTTCAGACAACGACAACACGAAGCAATCTGACAACAACAGATCAAAAAATAACCGCTCTCGTAAAGACAACAATTCGAATTCAAATAATAATTCGAATAACAATAGAAATTCTAAGGACAACAACTCGAATAACAACAACAATTCGAACAGCAACCGCAATAACAACAATCGCAACAACAATAACTCGAATAATAACAACGGGAACAAAGACACCCGTAACCGTTACAGAGAGCCTGATTATGAGTTTGACGGCTTAATTGAAAGCGAAGGTGTTCTTGACATTATGCAAGACGGTTATGGCTTTTTGCGCTCAAGTGACTATAATTACCTGTCGTCTCCAGATGACATTTATGTCTCACAATCTCAAATTAGATTGTTCGGTTTAAAAACCGGAGATACAGTTCTTGGAGTTATTCGCCCTCCTAAAGAAGGTGAAAAGTATTTTCCTTTGATCAAGGTTTCAAAAATCAATGGTTTGGACCCAAGTGTGGTACGCGACCGTGTTTCTTTTGAGCATTTGACTCCGCTATTCCCTAAGGAAAAATTCAATATTGCTGAACGTCAAAGCACGATCTCAACACGCATCATGGATTTGTTTGCTCCTATCGGGAAAGGACAACGTGGTATGATCGTATCACAACCTAAAACCGGTAAAACGATGCTTCTAAAGGATGTTGCCAATGCAATCGCAGCCAACCATCCTGAGGTTTATCAAATGATCTTACTTATCGATGAGCGCCCTGAGGAAGTTACCGATATGCAACGTAACGTAAAAGGTGAAGTTGTTGCTTCAACTTTTGATAAGGAAGCTCACGAGCACGTACGCGTAGCCAATATCGTTCTTGAAAAAGCAAAGCGACTGGTAGAATGTGGTCACGATGTGGTTATTCTTTTAGATTCTATCACGCGTTTGGCTCGTGCTTACAACACGGTTCAGCCGGCCTCTGGTAAAATTCTGAGTGGTGGTGTTGACGCCAACGCGCTTCACAAGCCAAAACGTTTCTTTGGTGCTGCTCGTAATATTGAAAACGGAGGTTCTCTTTCAATCATCGCTACTGCGCTTACTGAAACCGGATCTAAGATGGATGAAGTAATTTTTGAAGAATTTAAAGGAACCGGTAATATGGAACTTCAGTTGGATCGCAAGATCGCTAACCGAAGAATCTTCCCTGCGATCGACTTGACTTCTTCAAGCACGCGCCGTGATGACCTGTTACTTAATGAGAACGCCATTCAGCGTATGTGGGTGATGCGTAAATATCTTGCAGATATGAACCCTATTGAAGCTATGGAATTCATCAGCGATCGCATTAAACAAACTAAAAACAACGAGGAGTTTCTAATCTCTATGAACGGGTAGAAACTAATCTCATCTTAAATGTAAAAGCGGCATCTTATCGGGTGCCGCTTTTTTTGTGCTCTTATTTAGGCTAAGCAAAACTCGCACAATGCAAGAACCACTTAACATCGAAAGAACTATACTATTTAAAATGACTTTCAGCAACCGATTAATTCGTATTACTGAAAACAAGCATACAAATATATAGACAACAAAAAAACTCCCACGCAATTTGCGAGGGAGTTCTCTTAATTCTTAAACAGGACTTATTAAAGCGCGTTTACGTGCTTTGCAAGTTGAGACTTTAAGTTAGAAGCTTTGTTATCGTGAATGATATTGTTCTTAGCTAACTTATCGATCATAGAAACTACTGAAGGAAACAAAGTCTCTGCTTCTTTCTTATCAGCTTCACGTAATTTTTTCATTGCATTACGTGTAGTTCTACTCTGGTAGCGATTTCTTAAACGCTTAGTCTCGCTGTTTCTAATTCTTTTTAAAGATGACTTGTGATTTGCCATTACCTTGCTCTGTTTTAAATTGTAGCCCGTAGGGGAATCGAACCCCTCTTACCAGGATGAAAACCTGGCGTCCTAGCCGATAGACGAACGGGCCATTAAGTTTAATAACGCTCACACATTAGGTGTGAATCTTTTTCGTAGTCCGTAGGGGAATCGAACCCCTGTTACCAGGATGAAAACCTGGCGTCCTAACCCCTAGACGAACGGACCATTATTTTGCTTAATTGCGGATGCAAAAATACACATATTTTATTACCGCACAATAGCAAAACAAACTTTTTTTAAATTAATATGCTTTTGCAAATAAAACACGCATTTTAGCGGGTTTCCCACTATAAACACAAACACCTTCTTCCTCTTTAACATTCAAAGGAATACAGCGTATTGTCGCTTTAGTTTCGGTCTTTATGCGCTCCTCAGTTTCTTTGGTTCCGTCCCAAAAGGCACTTACAAATCCGGTTTTATTCTCAAGAATATCTTTAAACTCATCATAAGTTTCTACTTCGGTAATATGCGTATCTCTAAAGCTCTTAGCCTTATCAAACAACGCCTTCTGCATTTCAACCAACAAATCCTGTACGCGACTTACGATATCGTCTTTAGAAACCGTCTCTTTAGTTAGTGTATCTCTACGTGCTAATTCTACAGTACGCTTTTCTAGGTCACGCGGTCCAATTGCGATTCTCAACGGAACGCCTTTTAACTCATACTCATTAAATTTCCATCCCGGTTTATGTGTATCTCTATCATCAAACTTCACACTTATTCCCAAAAGTTGTAATTCGCGTTTAAGCTCTTTTGCAACCTGCGAGATAGAATCTAGTTGCTCTTCCCCCTTATAAATAGGAACGATCACCACTTGAATAGGTGCCAATTTAGGCGGAAGCACCAATCCGTTATCATCGCTATGTGTCATCACTAAAGCCCCCATCAATCGTGTAGAAACTCCCCAACTGGTTGCCCAAACATGTTCTTGCCCACCTTCTTTAGTAGCAAACTTTACATCAAAAGCTTTTGCGAAATTTTGCCCCAAAAAATGCGAAGTACCAGCTTGCAAAGCCTTTCCGTCTTGCATTAAAGCTTCGATACAATAGGTTTCTAAAGCACCTGCAAAACGTTCACTTTCGGTTTTTGTACCGCGTACTACCGGAAGCGCCATAAAATGCTCAGCAAAATCAGCGTACACACGCATCATTTGTTCAGCTTCGGCAATAGCCTCGTCTTTAGTTGCGTGAGCAGTATGCCCCTCTTGCCATAAAAATTCAGCTGTGCGTAAAAACAAACGCGTACGCATTTCCCAACGCACCACATTTGCCCATTGATTTACTTTAATTGGTAAATCTCTATACGATTGAATCCATTTTCTATACGTATCCCAGATAATCGTTTCTGAAGTTGGTCTTACGATAAGCTCTTCTTCTAGCTTGGCTTCCGGATCAACAATGATACTTCCATCCTCATCATTCTTTAATCGATAATGCGTAACAACAGCACATTCTTTTGCAAAACCATCTACGTGACTCGCCTCTTTACTGAAATAGGATTTAGGAATAAATAGCGGGAAATACGCATTCTCGTGACCGGTTTCTTTAAACATGCGATCCAGCTCTGCTTGCATTTTTTCCCATATAGCATATCCATAAGGCTTGATTACCATACAGCCTCTAACACCGGAATTCTCGGCTAGATCTGCCTTAACAACCAGTTCGTTATACCATTTTGAGTAATCTTCTGCTCTTGTGGTTAAATTCTTTCCCATAATTATTTCTTTGGCACAAATATTGTGTCTTTATAAATGATTTTAAAGTTTTGCAACAAGTTTGTTAAATGCACAAAATTGACGGCAAAACTAGCTAAATTTACAATGTATAACAATAAATAACTGATGATATGCGCGGCTTGACAATTACTTCAAATACACTTTTAAAACCTGCTTTAGGTTTACTTGCGCTTGTAGGGTTAATTTCTTGCGGGCCTTCTCAATATACAATGAACGACAGCATTTACGGCGGTCGATCAACAGTTTATGAAGAGCCTACCCAAGAAGTTGCCAGCACTACTGCAAATGGCGGTGTATATGCAAATTACTTTAATCAAGGTGCTGCAGATCTAGATGCTGCACAACAGTCAGGAGATATTTTTACAGACATCGATTCATACAGTTCGAATTCTGAATATACAACTGAAGAAGCAATACTAGATGAAGGTTTAGCTTATCAAGCACAACCGGGTTGGGGTGATGTCGTTGACGACATTACTATAAACATTTATCCAAACTTTTATAATCGTATAGGTTTTGGCGGATTTTACAGACCTTTCTGGAATACCGGTTGGGGCTGGGGTGGCTGGAGCTACCCTAATAGCGGCTTTGGTTGGGGCGGCTGGTGGAATCCTTACAATGGCTACGGCTGGGGCGGTTGGGGTAACCCATATTTTGGCTATGCTTACAACGGCTGGGGCTTTGGCGGTTGGGGTTATCCATATGGTGGATGGGGCTTCGGCTGGAATGCACCTTTCTATGGATATTATGGCTACAATATTTATTTTGGAGCTCCATTCATTAGAAACAGATACTACGCAAGATACAACACAGGTAGAGTCGCTTATTCTAATTCAAGACGTGCAAATAGCCTTTACAGCAGCAGGTCAAACGCCAGAAGTTCTGCAACACGATCTTCGCGTAGATCTAATGTAAACTATGCAAGAACCAGCAGAACTTACAGCAGAAATAATGTTGGTGTTAATACCAACCGATTAAGCAGAAATTCGAGCAATTCTTCTCGTGCTACTAACGCAACACGTACTTCTAGCAACTCTTCAATATACCGAAGTAATGCCCGAAGAACCTCTAGTAATACCATTACCAGAAATTCTAGCAGATCTTCAACTCCTGTACGCGCAACACGCTCTAGCACTTACTCACGAAATTCTGTAAGCACTCCTACAAGATCATCATCTAGATCGGTTAGAAGCTCTACCCCTACACGAAGCGCTTCACCAGCAAGATCTAGCGGTGGTGGACGTAGTAGTGGCGGCCGTAGTAGCGGTGGTTCATCACGAGGTGGCGGTCGCGGAGGTCGCGGATAAAATTCTGTTTGATATTTTCAAATTAAAGAGATGAAAAAATTACTCACACTCCTAATTATTGGGATAAGTGCTCAATACACTTTTGCTCAAAATGTAGCAGACGCCGTGCGCTATAGCACTCAAAACATCACAGGTACTGCACGATTTCGCGGTACCGGTGGCGCCTTTGGAGCGCTTGGTGGTGATGTTTCTGCGATTAATGTAAACCCGGCAGGTTCTGCAATATTTAACCGAAGTTTTGTATCGCTATCCTTATCCTCAGATACTTTTGATAATCAAACGTATTATAATGATGGCATTACTGCAACTGAAGATTCAGATCTTGACCTGAATCAGTTTGGCGGCGTATTTGTATCGAATGGAGCCGCTGGATTACGCAAATTGACTTTCGGCTTTAATTACGACCGCACTACCGATTTTGACAATGGCTTTATTGCTTCCGGCACGAGCAACAATTCCATTTCTGATTATTTTTTAGGTTATGCACAAGGTACTTCTTTAGACCTCTTGGAGCTACAATCTGACGAAACCATTGATGATCTATATCAATATCTAGGAGAAAGTGCAAGTTTTGGTGCCCAACAAGCCTTTCTAGGTTATCAGGGTTACTTAATCGATCCTGTTTCTTCAGACCTAAGCAATACGGAATACACCAATGCACAAAATGGAAACACATTTGATCAAGATTATCAATACACAACTTTTGGTAACAGCAGCAAGTTTTCGTTTAATGCTGCAGCACAGCTGAGTGATCAATTTTATTTAGGACTTAATCTTAACGCACATACATTTGATTTCACAAGGAATACCATTTTTTATGAAAGCAATACAGGCACCAACAACGCCGTAACTAACGTGCGTTTTGATAATGAATACAGAGCTTTTGGAACAGGAGTTTCTGCACAGTTTGGAGCGATCTATCACGCTTCTTCCAGCTTGCGTTTGGGAGCATCTTATGACACACCTACCTTTTACACGATTTCAGAAGAAACTGAACAATACCTATCGACGGCAGGAGCAAATGGCAATATTATTCTCGATCCTGATGTTATCAATATTTATGAAGACTACGATCTAGTAACACCAGGAAAATTAACCGCTAGCATCGCTTATGTTTTTGGACAAAGAGGCTTTTTAAGCTTTGATTATTCTTATCAAGATTATGGCTCAATTCGATTTAGACCTGATAGCGATCCCTTTTTTGATGATCTGAACAATCAAGTCAACAACCAACTAAAACCAGTCTCCAGCTTTAAATTAGGAGGAGAATTCATCGCCAGCAATTGGA
This sequence comes from Leeuwenhoekiella sp. CH_XMU1409-2, assembly GCF_037029365.1. Lineage (NCBI taxonomy): Bacteria > Pseudomonadati > Bacteroidota > Flavobacteriia > Flavobacteriales > Flavobacteriaceae > Leeuwenhoekiella > Leeuwenhoekiella sp. CH_XMU1409-2. Next base: position 135,395 of record NZ_JAYMEI010000004.1, read on the forward strand.
GTTTTAGAGGAGGATATCGCCTTATTGAAAGCCCTTATGAAAATGAATATACTCTTGGAGATATCACCGGGTACTCTTTAGGTATTGGATACTCTTTTGGCAACACCAGAATTGACGTAGCTTACGACTGGGCAAAACAAGATCAAAACCCATCGCTTTATGATGGCGCATTTACAAATACAGCATTTATTGACACTATAAATAGCAGTATTTTGGCTTCGGTATCTTTTCAGCTTTAGATAAGTAGTAAAAAGATTTTTATGATTAGATAAATTAGACCTTCTGAAAGCAATTTCAGAAGGTCTTTCTTCTTAAAAACTAGAAAGCAGTAATTCATAAAATGAGTGCTTTTTCTTGAGTATTTTAAATTGTTAATTTAACTATCTTTGCAAGCCTTTAGCCCAAGCGGCGACTAATAGCTCTATGAAAATGAATATTGAGAACGAAGAATTGAAAGCAATTGACGAAATAGGTGATAATCACCACAATACATCGGCAGAAACTCCGTTAAGAGACGATGCCTTCGAGCTGAGCGACTCTGAAAAGATCGAATTAATCAAAGAAGATGTGACACGCATTATGCAAACTTTAGGTCTGGATCTTGAAGACGATAGTCTTAAAGGAACTCCTAATCGTGTTGCAAAAATGTTTGTAAACGAAATTTTTGGAGGTCTAAATCCTCAACGAAAGCCTAAAGCGTCAACGTTCAAAAACAACTATAAGTACGGCGAGATGCTTGTAGAAAAAAACATCACCGTCTATTCTACCTGCGAGCATCATTTACTTCCTATCGTAGGAAGAGCACACGTAGCTTACATTTCTAACGGAACCGTCGTAGGGCTTTCAAAAATGAATCGTGTGGTAGATTATTATGCAAAACGTCCTCAGGTTCAAGAGCGCTTAACAATGCAAGTGGTTCAAGAACTTCAAAAAGTTTTAGGCACAGAAGACGTAGCTTGTGTTATCGATGCAAAACACCTTTGTGTCAACAGCCGCGGAATTCGCGACATTGAAAGCAGCACGGTCACTAGTGAGTTTGGCGGTAAATTTAAAGAAGAAGCGGTTAGACGTGAATTTTTAGATTACATCAAACTTGAAACTCCATTTTAATCTTACTTTTCTATTTTTAAGATTTTAGAACTCGCATTCCAATAAAAAATTAAGCACTTTTTAAGTTTATGGCGCCTTTAAACCAGAAGCAAGAAATCAAAGTTTACAATTCACTAAGCGGAAGTAAAGAAACTTTTAAACCGCTTCTAGAAGGCAATGTTGGGATGTATGTCTGCGGCCCTACGGTTTATAGCAATGTGCATTTGGGCAACGTGCGCACATTCATGTCTTTTGATATGATTTTTAGATACCTCAAACATTTGGGCTATAAAGTGCGCTACGTGAGAAACATTACAGATGCCGGTCACTTAACCGATGATGCTGATGAAGGCGAAGACAAAATCGCTAAGAAAGCGCGTTTAGAGCAAATAGAACCCATGGAAGTGGTGCAGCAGTACACCATCGACTTTCATACGATTCTTCAAAAATTCAATTGCCTTCCTCCCAGCATCGAACCCACTGCAACGGGACACATCATTGAACAGATAGAAATCATCAAAGAGATCATTGATAATGGTTTTGCTTACGAGAAAAACGGATCGGTTTATTTTGATGTTTTAAAATTTAATGAAAGTCACGATTACGGAAAATTAAGCGGCCGTAATCTTGAAGATATGATCGCAAATACGCGCGAATTGACTGCGCAAAGCGAAAAGAAAAATGCTCAGGATTTTGCACTCTGGAAGAAGGCAGAACCGCAACACATCATGCGCTGGCCTTCTCCTTGGGGAGATGGTTTCCCCGGTTGGCATTTAGAGTGCACCGCGATGAGCACCAAATATTTAGGCGAACAATTTGACATTCACGGCGGCGGGATGGATTTAAAATTTCCGCATCACGAGTGTGAGATCGCTCAATCTGAAGCTTCAAATGGCAAGAATCCTGTGAATTACTGGTTACACGCCAATATGCTTACACTTAACGGTAAAAAAATGTCTAAAAGCGACGGGAACAACATCTTTCCCGCACAGATCTTTACCGGTGATAGTCCGTTTTTGACCAAAGGCTTCTCTCCTAGCGTTGCTCGATTCTTTGTTATGCAAGCGCATTACCGCAGCGTGTTAGACTTTAGCAATGACGCCTTACTTGCAAGTGAAAAAGGTTTCAATCGACTTATGGAAGCCGTAAATCTTCTAGAGGCGCTCCCCACATCAGAAAAAAGCAGCATAGATGTTGAAACCTGGAAGCAATCGTGCTACGATGCAATGAATGACGATTTCAATTCTCCAATTTTGATCGCGCAACTTTTTGAAGCTGCAAAATTCATTCATCAAATTAAGGACAGCAAAGCAACAATTACACAAACCGATCTTGAAGATTTCAAAACAACCATAAAAGCCTTCGTTTTTGATGTTTTAGGATTAGAGGATGTTAACGCAGCAGCCGAAGCCAATACCGATAAATTAAACGGAGCGATAGAATTATTGATTCAGCTTAGAAAAGAAGCGCGCGCAAACAAAGATTTTGCAACCAGCGATCAAATTAGAGATCAATTATTAGAACTTGGCATTCAACTTAAGGATGGTCGTGAAGGAACAACCTACACCCTATCTTAAAACTCTAGTTTGGTGAAAAGTTTAGCTAAAAAAGTACTCATTTTTCCCATTCGGTTATATCAAAGATTTTTATCTCCGCTTCTCCCTCCTGCCTGCCGGTATTCACCCACGTGCTCTCAATATAGCATAGAAGCCATTCAGCGTCACGGCGCACTAAAAGGCAGCTGGCTTGCCATAAAGCGTATTGCAAGCTGCAATCCCTGGGGAGGCTCAGGTTACGATCCCGTTCCACCGGCAGGTGATGAAAAGTCACATAAAATGCCTAAAAAAGATTAAATAGCTTTTAGGCTTTGTTATATTTACAGCATAAAATTTATAAAGCTTATGCTGCCTTTAAAAATGACCTGGAATCCTTCAACAGGTTTAGATCTTGGATTTTTCACAATTCATTACTACAGTTTAATGTTTGTCATCGCTTTTTCTTTGGGCTGGTACCTGATGAAAAAGGTCTATAAAAATGAAGGGGTTGAAGAAGAAAAACTTGACCCTTTATTCATTTATTCAGTATTAGCTATACTGATTGGCGCGCGTTTGGGCCACGTATTTTTCTATCAAACCGAATTGCTTTGGCAAGATCCACTCTCTGTCTTTCTTCCGTTTAGATTTGTACCGGAGATCGAGTACACCGGTTTTCAAGGTTTAGCCAGCCACGGTGCTGCGATAGGAATGATCGTAGCGATGTATCTCTATAACAAAAAAGTACTACATAAAAGCGTACTTTGGCTGCTTGACCGCGTGATTTTACCGGTAACACTAGGCGCTATTTTTGTGAGAATTGGGAATTTTTTCAACTCTGAAATGGTAGGTAAAATAACCGATTCGAATCTAGGAATTAAATTTGTTCAAGATCAATACAACAAGTATGAAGTGCAGCGTTTGACAGGAATTCCTAACGAACACAAAGCATATCAAGCGCTAACTGATGACCCTCAATTTGCAACTTATATTGCAGATATTCCCTACCGTTTCCCGGGGCAGTTGATGGAATCTTTTGGATACGTTTTTGTTTTCTTAATCCTTATGCTGGTTTACTGGAAAACCGGATTACGCAAAAAAGAAGGCTTCCTTTTTGGTCTTTTTCTAGTACTACTCTGGACCGTTCGCTTTATCGTAGAATATTTTAAACGTGCTCAAATTGAAAATCGCGAAGACTGGATCTTCGGCTTCAACACCGGCCAGATCTTAAGTATTCCATTTATAATTATAGGTATCGTTTTAATCTTTAGAGCGCTTCAGCAAAAAAACGCTCCACAATACTAATCAGCCATGCTTAAAAAAGCCTTTCTCCTACTTACTTTAGTTTTATCGCTCATTTCGTGTAAAAACAAAGAAGCTGAACCTAATGAAATTTCTCAGGAAGAAATCACCTTTACCCAAGACGGAAAACTTCAGATCATTAAAGAGAACCAAGAAAAAGTATTTTTAAATATTGAAGTAGCAGAAACGGAGTACGAGACCGAAACCGGCCTGATGTATCGGGAGTCGATGGCACAAAACAGAGCGATGCTTTTCATTTTTGACGATGAGCGCCCGCACAACTTCTACATGAAAAACACCTACATTCCACTCGACCTATTTTTCATTACTAAAGACAAAACCATAGCGACCATCATTGAAAATGCGAAGCCAATGGATGAAACTAGCCTTCCTTCTAAAGTGCCAGTAATGTATGTTTTAGAAACGAATGCAGGTATTGCCGAACTTTGGGATATCAAAGAAGGCGACAAGGTGGATTGGAAGCTAATGAGATAGCAAATATGACCTCTAGAATTCTCTTTTTATTTTTTGTATTATATAGCATTTCTACTACCGCCCAACGGGTAAAATATCATTTTGATATAGAGGGAAAAGAAATAAAAGAAAAGGAATTTGACAAACTTTGGCGTGATCGCGATTCGGCATATTCAAGGTGGGATTATGAAACTAAAGACAGCAGCCGTGTGGCGCGACTAATCCCGCAATACACACAAGGTGTTGTAAACCGTAATCAACTCAAAGAGTATTTAGAAAAAGTCACGCACAAGAAGTTTGATAAGAGCACAATTTTTTTCATCTGCTACACGTATGTTAATGATCTGTGCAGCCAATATTCAACAAACAACTATACTAAAAAGGTTATAAAACACTGGAAAAATTACACCGACAATAGCAAAGCTTTTATCGAAGAAAATTACCCAAACATAGTTATTCTAGAGTTCTTTGAATCAGGCATAACACTTGAGAACAATCCCAATGATAGTACAGAATACTACTATTCTGATAAAGAAGATTTTTTAAGAGAACTAATGTTTAGAACTCCTGCTTGGTGCGGTTCACAAGCCTTGATAAAACCCAACGGCGAGACTTTAGTTCATAATGGAGAATCATATATTCCCAGCAGAATACAATTAATAGAAGATAGAAATTGGAATTTATTTTTCCCTAAAGAATGAATTATCAAAGCATTCTAGATAGCATCCAAAAGGAAATAAGCTCATTCAAGAACACCGGAAAAGTGGCCACTTATATTCCGGAGCTTGGTAAGGTGGATGCTCATAAGTTTGGCTTACATCTTCAATGCGTAACTGGTGAACATTTCGCTTTAGGCGATGCAGAAGAGCGTTTTTCAATACAAAGCATCTCTAAGGTCATAAGCCTTTCATACGCTTTAAAATTAGCAGGAAACAGCATCTGGCAACGTGTTGATGTTGAACCCTCAGGAGACCCTTTCAACTCTTTAGTTCAACTGGAATACGAAAAAGGCATTCCCCGCAATCCATTTATCAATGCCGGGGCTTTGGTCATCACAGATATTCTTATGGGACACCTCAAAAAACCAAAAGAAGACTTTTTACACTACGTGCGTGACATCGCAAATGACCAAACAATAACTTACGACGAAAGCGTCGCAGCTTCAGAAATGAAGCATAAATTTCGTAATGCCTCTCTTGCCAACTTAATGAAAGACTTTGGCAATTTACAGCACAACGTTGATGATGTTCTGGATTTTTATTTTCATCAATGCGCCATCGCCATGAGCTGCAAACAGCTTTCAGAAGCCTTTACTATTTTTTTAAACTATCCTAAGGGAGACCATAGCAAACAAGCGCGCACGCTTGAACCCATTCTTGCAAAACGCATCAACGCCTTGATGCTTACCTGTGGTTTTTATGATGAATCTGGAGAGTTTGCATTCCGTGTAGGTCTTCCCGGCAAAAGTGGTGTAGGAGGAGGCATCGTAGCGCTACACCCCAAACAGTATTGTATCGCGGTTTGGAGCCCTCCTTTGAACGCAAAAGGCAATTCTGAATTAGGAATGAAAGTTCTCGAACTTTTTACATCCAGAACAGGTATTTCGGTTTTTTAGAAACTGTTAAAAAACAAAAAAGCTCGATTCAAATGAATCGAGCTTTTTTGTTTTGCGAACTTAATCAAGTTAAGCCACTGGCTCTTCTTCCTCTTTTTGTTTTTCTGGCTTTAATGCTTTCTTCTGTATTGTATCAAACATTACAGGAGTTGCAATAAAGATCGAAGAATAAGTACCCACGAGGACACCTACAATCAAGGCAAACATAAAGCCCATTATACTCGCACCACCAAAGATAAAAATAGCCAATAATACAATTAAAGTGGTCATAGACGTATTCAACGTACGACTAATGGTACTATTGATTGCCTGATTGATTATAAGTCCCATTTTACGGCTTGTGCCGTATTCTTTCATAAACTCTCTAATACGGTCAAAAACAACCACGGTATCGTTAAGCGAGTAACCAATAACCGTAAGAATTGCCGCGATGAATGACTGATCAATTTCCATATTGAATGGCATAAATTGATAGGTCAATGAGAAAATTCCTAAAACAATTAAAACATCATGGAATACTGCCGCAACAGCTCCTAATGAGAATTGCCATCTTCTGAATCGTAATAAAATGTATAAGAACACAACTACTAACGAACCTAAAACAGCCCAGAAAGAATCTTTCTTAATGTCATCTGCAATAGTTGGCCCTACTTTGTTATACTCTAAAATACCTACTTTATCTTCAGTTGAACCACCTTTTACAAACTGCGTGAAGGTAAGATCTGATGGAAGATAGCTTTGTAAAGCAGTAAATAATTTCTGCTGAATATCATCATCTACTTCTGAAGCTTCTTCATCAATACGATACTTTGTAGTAATCTTTAATTGATTTGCTTCACCGTACGTTTTTGCCTGAGCACTTTCGAGTTCAGCGATAAGTTTTTGCTCAACTTCTGTTGCATTTACAGGGTTTTCAAAACGCACCGTGTAATTACGACCTCCAACAAAATCAACACCTTGATCCAGACCGTTAGTGAATAAAGAGATCAAACTTACAACGATAAGAACACCACTAATTATATAAGCAATCTTACGTTTAGCAAGGAAATCTCTATTGAAGTTGGTAAATAGATTACGTGTTGCTCCTGTAGAGAACTGTAATGACTTACCATTCTTACCATAACCGTCAATGAAAAGACGTGTTACAAAAATTGCAGTGAACAACGAAGTACCAATACCTATCATTAAAGTAGTTGCAAAACCTTGAATAGGTCCTGTACCGAATAAGAATAAGATCAACGCCGTTAAGAAGGTTGTAATGTTAGCATCAAGAATTGAAGACAATGCGTTGCTGAAACCGTCCTTTATAGCATCTTTTTGAGACTTTCCTTTTGCGATCTCTTCTTTTATACGCTCAAAGATAAGTACGTTCGCATCTACCGACATACCAATCGTAAGCACAATACCTGCAATACCAGGTAAGGTTAGAACCGCTCCTAATCCTGCAAGAACACCGAAGATAAAAAGAATGTTTACCGCTAGTGCAACATCTGCAAAAAGACCTGCTTTACCATAGTAAAACACCATCCAAATAAGAACTAAGACTAAAGCAATTACAAATGACATTAAACCACTGTTGATTGCCTCTTGACCTAATGAAGGCCCAACTACGTCGTAAGAAATAATTTTAGCTGAAGCAGGAAGTTTACCCGCTTTGAGAACATTCGCTAAATCCTGTGCCTCTGTTACGGTGAAGCTTCCTGAGATTTCAGTGGCACCACCTTTGATTTCTGCTTTTGCTGAAGCTGCAGAATATACAGTACCGTCAAGCACAATAGCAATTGTATTTCCTTCGGTAGCAACTTCTCCGGTTAATTTAGCCCACTGACCAGGACCCTGACCTTCAAAATCAATACCTACAGAAGGCTGACCTGCTTGTGTATATTGTTGACGTGAATCTTGTACAACATCACCGTCCATTGCAGGAGATCCACTTCTATCTGATTGCAATGCGTAAAGCGGCACAACATCAGTTTCCCCTTCTGTAATCCCCCATCTGAATTTAGCAAAACGCAATCCTTGTGGACGTAATCTTGCAATTTCTGGCATTGCAAAATAACGGTTGATCGTTGCAGTATCTTTAACCTGAGCATAACCTACAACAGGTGCTTGCGCATATTGCTGGATGGCTGGATTGAAGCTAAACACTTCAAATAATGGGTTATTTGCCTGAGCCGGACTAATAGAATCTTCTTCACTAGCCAAAAGCTCTTCAATAGATTCATCTGTAGATTCTGATGAATCAACTTCAGCAACCGCTTCCTCTTCTTCTGCTGGAGCAACAAGCTCTTTAAGCTCAGCATTTACTTGCAATAAATAAGGTGCAACTTCAGAAGCGTAATGTGTTTTATAAAATTCTAACTGCGCTGTACTTTCTAATTGAAATTTTACACGCTCGATATCTGTTGCTCCGGGAAGCTCGATCAAGATACGTGATTGATTATCTAAACGCTGAATGTTAGGTTGCGTAACACCAAATTTATCGATACGATTACGCAATACTTCAAAAGCAGAATTGATAGACTCTTCTACTTCTTTTGCTAAAATAGGCTCCACTTCGTCATTTGTCATATTGAAGTTTACCTTCTCACCTAAAGTCGTATTCGCAAAAATATCTGGCGATGCTAATTTGTTATCTCCAGGGATCGCTTCAAAAGCATCAAAGAAATCTTCTAAAAAGCTATTTTGACTATCCTTTTGCGCTTCTGCCGCCTGATCTAAAGCCTGGTTAAAAGCAGGATCTGTACTGTCGTTACTCAAACCTCTTAAAATATCTGCAACAGAAATTTCAAGAATTGCATTCATACCTCCTTTAAGATCCAGACCTTTATTAAGCTCTTTCTCTTTTGCGTCATTATACGTAATTCCCAAAGCGATTGGATCATTACCTATAGAATCTAAATAACGACGCTCAACCTCACCTCTTCTGTCAACATAGTCCTCTACAGTAGTAGCAACTTGATCAGCCGCAAAAGCAGCAGCTTTTTCTTCAGTTTGATTAGTGAAATACGTAAACGAAAGCTGGTATAAACACACCAACCCAAATAAAATCGCAAATACTCTAATGAGTCCTTTATTTTGCATTACTCTTTAATATTTATTTAATTCTTCCCGAACCTTTTTCAGGCGATTTTGTAAAACGTGCAAATATAGGGTTTCAACCTAGAAATGCCAATAAATATCTTTTTGATTTCTTTAACCTTTTAAAGGATTAACAATCAATAGAATAACCCCTGAAAATTGAATTAATTTCATAGTTTTAACACTCTCAACCACACCAGATTAGACTACTTAAAAGAGGTTCATTTAAATCTATTTCCTTCAATTTTCATCCGTTCTGATGTACCAATGAGTCAAAACGATTAGAACACATACATCAATTAGCCCAATTTACCATAGGTTTTCAGCGGTCAAAAATCAGTTTTATGAGATTTGGATATTCTAGGCCTCCCTGATAAAAACTTCTTCAAAATCTCCTCCTATTTCAATCATTAAAACGACAAATCAAGCCATTCAAATAAAAACATCACATCAAAGATTTAAAAATCAAAAATTGAAAAAATTGTCAACTTTTTAATGTTGATAATTTTTCAAAATACTGTTTTTCAAGTACTTATATTATTTTACTGTAAACTTTTGAATATCACAGGTTTTATAATTTCGATATTTCTACTAACTTCACACAACCGAAGCAAACATTTAACCGCACTAAAGCCTAAAACACAATGTCTACACAAATCACCGACCCCATTGCTAAAACATACACCCAAGATGAAGCTTTTGAAGCCTCTTTAAAATACTTTAAAGGAGACGATCTGGCTGCTCGCGTTTGGGTAAACAAATATGCGCTTAAGGATTCTGACGGAAATATTTATGAGAAAACGCCAGATGATATGCACACACGCATCGCTAAAGAGATTGCGCGCATTGAGGCACGCTACCCCAATCCGATGCAAGAAGATGAAGTTTTTGATCTTATTAAAAACTTTAAATACATCGTTCCTCAAGGCAGCCCAATGGCAGGTATTGGAAATCCATATCAGGTAGGTTCACTTTCTAACTGTTTTGTAATTGGCAATGATGGTAGCTCTGACTCATACGGTGGGATTATGAAAATTGACCAAGAGCAAGTGCAATTGATGAAGCGTCGCGGTGGCGTAGGTCACGATTTATCACATATACGCCCCAAAGGTTCTGCTGTAAAAAATTCAGCCTTAACCTCAACAGGCTTGGTTCCATTTATGGAACGTTATTCAAACTCTACACGCGAAGTGGCCCAGGACGGAAGACGTGGAGCTTTGATGCTTTCGGTCTCGATAAATCATCCGGATGCTGAAGATTTTATAGACGCCAAAATGGAGCAGGGTAAAGTTACCGGCGCCAATGTTTCGGTACGTATTGACGACGGCTTTATGCAGGCGGTTAAAGATCACAAGCCTTATACGCAGAAATATCCTGTTTTCAGTCCAAACCCTATCAAACATAAAGAGATCGATGCTGAAAAACTCTGGAAGAAAATCGTTCACAATGCATGGCAATCTGCAGAACCCGGAATTTTATTCTGGGATACTATCGCTCGCGAATCTGTGCCCGACTGCTATGCTGATTTAGGCTATAAAACGGTCTCTACAAATCCTTGTGGTGAGATTCCACTTTGTCCTTATGACTCATGTCGCTTATTGGCTATCAATTTATTTTCTTATGTAGAAAACCCGTTTACACCAGAGGCTTCTTTCAATTTTGAATTGTTCAAAAAACATATTACCAAAGCCCAACGCATAATGGACGATATCATCGATCTGGAGTTAGAAAAAGTAGATGCGATCTTAGCCAAAATCGATGCAGATCCCGAGAATGACGAGGTGAAAAATGTAGAGCGTAATCTTTGGTTAAATATCAAAAAGAAGGCTGAAGAAGGACGCCGTACCGGAATAGGAATTACTGCAGAAGGAGACATGCTTGCTGCTCTTGGCATCAAATATGGTAGTGAAGCAGGAAATGAATTTTCAGTAGAAATACATAAAACAATTGCAGTTGAAGCCTATCGCGCTTCGGTTTATGCAGCAAAAGAACGTGGTGCGTTCCCAATTTTTGATTCAGAAAGAGAAAAGGACAACCCGTTCATTCAACGTATAAAAAATGCTGATGAGAAGTTATACTACGATATGCTGGAGTACGGCCGTCGCAACATCGCTTTGCTAACGATCGCACCTACGGGAACAACAAGTTTAATGACGCAGACTACATCAGGTATTGAACCTGTTTTCTTACCGGTTTATAAACGCCGAAGAAAAGTAAATCCTAACGATAAGGAAGCACGCGTAGATTTTGTTGACGAGGTAGGTGACTCTTGGGAAGAATACGTTGTTTTTCACCACCGCTTTAAAGAATGGATGCAGGTAAACGGTATTGCAACCGATAAAAACTACAGTCAGGAAGAGCTTGATGTCATCGTTGCCAAATCTCCATATTACCAAGCAACTTCAAATGATGTAGACTGGCTCAATAAAGTGCGCATGCAAGGCGCTGTTCAAAAATGGGTAGATCACAGCATAAGTGTTACCATAAACTTACCTAATGATGTAGATGAAGAACTTGTAGGGCAGCTCTATCTCGAAGCGTGGCAAGCAGGCTGCAAAGGTGTTACTGTCTATCGTGACGGCTCGCGCTCTGGCGTTTTGATCTCTAATGATGAAAAGAAAAATGAAGAGGAAGACAGCGAAACCTTAACCGCATTCCCAACAAAAAGACCACAAGTGCTTGAAGCAGATATTGTGCGCTTCCAAAACAATAAAGAAAAATGGATTGCTTTCATAGGCTTGATCGAAGGAAAACCTTACGAGATCTTCACAGGAATCGCAGATGATGAAGACGGAATTTTACTTCCGCGTTGGGTAGAAAAAGGGCTTATAATCAAAAACCGAAACGAAGACGGAAGCTCGCGTTATGACTTTCAGTATAAAAACAAAAGAGGTTATAAAACCACTATCGAAGGTCTGTCGCATAAATTTGATCCTGAATATTGGAATTATGCTAAACTCATTTCAACTACGTTACGCTATGGGATGCCTATTGAAAAAGCCGTTGAACTCACCAACAGTTTACAATTAGACAGCGCCTCGATCAATACGTGGAAAAACGGAGTTGCGCGCGCACTTAAACGCTATGTTGCCGATGGCACTATCGCCCGAAAGCAAAAATGCGACAACTGTAATTCATCAGAATTAATATATCAGGAAGGTTGTCTTACATGCCAAAGCTGTGGCTCTTCAAAATGCGGTTAATAGCTTAAGAATTCCCCAACAAAAAAGGCGCTCATTGAGCGCCTTTTTTTTATTTACTGAACGAACCGGAGATTAAAGCTCTAGCAATCCGTTTGTTTTCTTAACAGCTGCAGCACTTTCTTGAAGTTTTGCTTTTTCAGCATCAGAAAGATCTACAGGTACAATTTTTTCAATACCGTCTTTTCCTAAAATTACAGGAACACCGATACAAATATCATCAAGATCATATTCTCCTTCTAACAATGCTGAACAAGGGAACATTTTTTTCTGATCACAAGCAATTGCTTGTACTAATCCAGAAACAGCAGCTCCCGGAGCGTACCAAGCAGAAGTTCCTAATAATTTAGTAAGGGTTGCTCCTCCTACTTTAGTGTCTTCCATCACTTGCTCTAAGCGATCTTCAGCTAAAAATTCTGAAGCCAAAACACTATTGCGAGTAGCCAAACGCGTCAAAGGAATCATTCCCGTATCACTATGACCACCTATTACCATACCGTCTACATCAGAGATCGGGCATTCTAAAGCCTCTGCTAAACGATATTTAAAACGCGCACTATCTAGCGCACCACCCATACCTATAATTTTGTTTTTAGGAAGTCCGGTAGTTTTATGCACAAGATAAGTCATCGTATCCATTGGGTTACTTACCACGATAATGGTTACATCTGGAGAATGCTTGATCAGGTTTGAAGAAACATCCTTTACGATGCCGGCGTTGATCCCGATAAGTTCTTCACGAGTCATACCCGGCTTACGCGGAATACCACTAGTAATTACAGCAATATCACTTCCTGCTGTCTTAGAATAATCTCCGGTGGTTCCGGTGATTCGGGTATCAAATGCATTTAAAGAAGCAGTCTGCATCAAATCCATCGCCTTTCCTTCAGCAAAGCCTTCTTTGATATCAACAAGAATAACATCTGAGGCAAAATTTTTCATGGCTATATATTCGGCACAACTTGCACCTACAGCTCCTGCTCCTACTACGGTAACTTTCATGGGTATGTATTTAAATAAGTTATTAATTAAGTTTAAAATCAGATAAGCGTGCGTTATCGATTGCGGCTCTAAAATTACGACTTCATTTACTCATTTAAGACTCTAAAAGCCTAAAATTAGGTTATGATTTACATCCTAAGCTTTATACTTCCTTTTCTAAAACCTACTCAAAATATAAAGCCACTTAAAAGCAATAGACCTCTAAGTGGCTTTGGCAACCATTTGAAAAAATGGAAAAGTAGCTTATCTAAAACTGAATGCAATTCCTGCACTCAAATTACTGTATTCTTGCACAGTGTAATCTGCAAATATTTTAAAGAATGCCAAGTTTAAACGCGCTCCTAAAGATGCACGCACGCTAGAAGGATTATAAGAAAGCATTATAGGATCTGTAACCTCTCCCGGAGTTCCATTATCATACTCAAACTCATAAGTCCCTAGGACATTTATTTCTGATTTACCTCCGGTATATCCCAAACCTCCATAAAACGTCAAGAATTTAAAATCTAAAGAAGCCACACCTTGAACGGTATAGGAGTTCAACTTAAATTCAGCCGCTTGATTACGACCGTCAATATCAGATTCTGCCTGAATATCGTAATCTACATTCATATTGGTAAATGCACCCATAACTGCAATATTTAAAGGCAGCTTCTCTAAAGGACCAAAATATTGCATAAGATCATGCTTAAGACCTGCGCCAAAAAGCTTTCCTTTTACATTATCACTACCTACTTCAGGAACAAAGCGTACCATAACGTCTGTCCCTTTAATCACCCCTATACTGGCTTGAATTGCCGGAGCCGGAACTGCGTTAATTGGCAGATCGTCTTTTACCCCTTCTGGCATTGTAAAGGTCACATCACCTTCGCTTGTATCAAAGGTAACTTCAGCAGGCGTTCCGCTACCGGCTACTGTTGGTGTAATGTCTGATGTGGCAGTATAATCATTCTGAAAAGTCAATTCACTGAAAGCAAACAACTCCTTTTCTGAAGGAACAATCGCCCCATTAAAACCTATGGTTATATCAAAACCTAAGGATTTATGCGTTTTTGCTGTATGATACCAGCCTCCGGACATACTATAAACAAGACCTTCCATCGCGGGAGCGATGTAAGCCCCCATTAATGTTGTCGCATCTGCAGTACCTGCCTTTACGATCGCTTCAAAGCCATCGTCTTCTTGAGCAAAGAGATTTGCAGAGGCCAAAATTGAAATACAAAAAAGTAATGTTTTTTTCATTTAATAATTGATTTGGTTTCTTCAAAAATAACAAAACCCCTGAGAGTCACCGCCGTATATTCTTTGAAATTTTAACAAAAAAAAAGCCTGCTCCATTATGAACAGGCTTTTAAAACATTATTTAACCGATTATTCTTAAACGTCGATGTTTGCGTAAACGGCATTCTTCTCGATAAACTCACGTCGTGGCGGCACCTCATCCCCCATCAACATAGAGAAAATACGATCTGCCTCAGTGCCGTTATCAATAGTTACTTGACGCAGGGTTCTGAATTCAGGATTCATGGTAGTATCCCACAATTGCTCTGCATTCATCTCACCAAGACCTTTGTAACGCTGTACAGAAACACTTCCTCCCATTTGTGCATTATATTCATCACGCTCCTTCTCACTCCACGCATAACGCATCTTTTTACCTTTTTTAAGCAAGTAAAGTGGCGGTGTCGCGATATAAACGTGACCACCTTCAACAAGCTCCCGCATATAACGGAAAAAGAATGTCAAAATAAGTGTTGCAATGTGGCTACCATCAACATCGGCATCACACATAATCACGATTTTCTTATATCTTAATTTTGAGAGATTCAGTGCTTTACTATCCTCTTCGGTACCAATGGTCACACCTAGAGCCGTAAAGATATTTTTGATCTCTTCGTTTTCAAAAACCTTGTGCTGCATCGCTTTCTCTACATTCAGGATTTTTCCGCGTAGCGGAAGAATCGCCTGAAAGTTACGATCACGACCCATTTTTGCAGTTCCACCTGCAGAGTCACCCTCTACCAAAAATACTTCGCAAGCTTCAGGATCGGTCTCTGAGCAGTCGGCTAATTTCCCTGGCAAGCCACCTATACTCATCACCGTCTTACGCTGAACCATCTCACGTGCTTTCTTAGCCGCATGACGTGCCTGAGCAGCAAGAATTACTTTTTGCACAATGGTTTTGGCATCATCAGGATGTTCTTCCAGATAGATCTCTACCATTTCTGAAACTGCCTGAGAAACCGCTGAAGTCACTTCGCGGTTACCCAATTTGGTTTTGGTTTGTCCTTCAAACTGAGGCTCTGCAACCTTAACCGAAATAATAGCCGTAAGTCCTTCTCTAAAGTCGTCACCGGCAATTTCAAACTTCAACTTATCAAGCATTCCTGACGCGTCTGCATATTTCTTAAGCGAACTTGTAAGTCCTCTTCTAAAACCTGCTAAATGCGTACCTCCCTCGTGCGTGTTGATGTTGTTTACGTAAGAATGCAAATTTTCTGCGTAGCTATCATTATAGATCATCGCCACCTCAACAGGAATGTCGTTCTTTTCACCTTCCATAGAGATCACCTCTCCAATGATTGGCTGGCGGTTTCCGTCAAGAAAACGAACGAATTCTTTAAGTCCTTCTTCAGAATGAAAAGTTTCAGAAACAAAATCTCCCTTTTCATCTTTCTGACGCTTATCTGTCAAAGAAATTTTAATTCCCTTATTCAAGTATGCCAATTCACGCATACGACTTGCAAGCGTATCGTAATTGTACTCTGTTGTCGTTTGAAAGATAGATGGATCTGGTAAGAACGTCACCGCAGTACCGCGATCATCGGTATCGCCTATGCCCTTAACCGGGTACATCGCTTTACCTTTTTCATATTCTTGCTCCCAGATCTTGCCGTCGCGATAAACTGTAGCTTTTAAATGTGTTGAAAGTGCGTTTACACAACTCACCCCAACCCCGTGCAAACCACCGGATACTTTATAGGAGTCTTTATCAAATTTACCTCCCGCACCAATCTTAGTCATTACAACTTCAAGTGCAGAAACCCCTTCTTTTTTATGCAAGTCTACGGGAATACCACGCCCGTTATCTTTTACTGATATTGAGTTATTCTCATTAATGATCACTTTGATGCTGTCGCAGTGGCCCGCCATAGCTTCATCTATGGAGTTATCTACAACCTCATAAACTAAATGATGCAAACCGCGCACCCCTACATCTCCAATATACATCGAAGGACGCATACGCACGTGCTCCATCCCCTCAAGGGCCTGGATACTGTCTGCCGAATACTGCTTCTTATTGGCTTCTTCGCTCATAAATCTTTATTAAGTTAATCTTTTATCTAAAAAAGCGTCGCCTTTTTAGCCGCTCTAAGCACATTTCTTGAGCGTGCTGAGAGATAGTTAACAAATATAAAAAAAGGCTCCCCGATACCCTTGCAAATGGCAAGCCAAAGCGTTGAAGTTATCAACAAATTGTGAAAAAATTCAGGTTAAAATCGATGATTCTAAATGAAGTTGAGTTTTTCCCTCATAAACCATAAAAAAAAGGCGCTTCTCAAAATGAAAAGCACCTTTTAACTTACGTGGTTATGGCTGGCTAAGCGAGTCAGTCTTTTTATAAGCATCACTGTGTACGTTTGCCACAGCTCTACCTGATGGATCGTTCATATTTTTAAATGCTTCATCCCATTCTAAAGCGATTTTGGTACTACATGCTACAGAAGCTTCCTGTGGTACACTCAATGCAGCAGCATCACTTGGGAAATGCTCAGCAAAAATGCTTCTGTAATAGTATTCCTCCTTATTCGTTGGCGTTTGAATTGGGAATTTGTACTTAGCATTTGCCAATTGCTCATCGCTAATTTTTTCATTTACCAATTCTTTCAGCGTATCAATCCAGCTGTATCCTACACCGTCTGAAAACTGCTCTTTTTGTCTCCAGGCAACACTCTCTGGCAAATACGATTCAAAGGCTTTACGAAGTACCCATTTTTCCATACGCTCTCCGTTGATCATCTTGTCTTCTGGATTGATGCTCATCGCAACGTCCATAAACTCTTTATCTAAGAATGGAACGCGACCTTCGATCCCCCAAGCAGCTAATGATTTGTTTGCTCGCAAGCAATCGTACATATGCAGCTTGCTTAATTTACGCACTGTTTCTTCATGAAACTCCTGAGCGTTTGGTGCTTTGTGGAAATAAAGATATCCTCCAAAAACCTCATCTGCTCCTTCTCCTGAAAGTACCATTTTTACCCCCATTGACTTAATAACACGAGCCATCAAATACATAGGAGTTGAAGCTCTAATCGTGGTGATGTCGTAGGTTTCTAAGTTGTAAATAACATCTTTTATAGCATCCAAACCTTCCTGAATGGTAAATTTGATCTCGTGGTGCACCGTACCAATATGGTCCGCAACTTTCTGTGCTGCCGCTAAATCCGGCGAACCTTCAAGACCTACAGAAAAAGAGTGTAACCTTGGCCACCAAGCCCCGTCTGTATCTCCAGATTCAATTCGTTTTTCAGCATATTTTTTTGCTACCGCTGAAGTAATAGAAGAATCTAATCCTCCTGAAAGTAAAACACCATAAGGCACATCAGACATAAGCTGGCGATGAACTGCCGCTTCTAAAGCTTCTCTTAACTTTTCTATACTGGTCTCGTTCTCTTTAACCGCATCATACTCCATCCAATCGCGAGAATACCATCTTTTCAATTCACCATCAGAACTGTGTAAATAATGCCCCGGAGGAAACAATTCAATTTTTGTACAAGTTCCTTCAAGAGCTTTCAATTCTGAAGCTACATAGAAGGTTCCGTGCTCATCCCATCCCATATAAAGTGGAATAACACCCATATGATCACGAGCAACGAAATACTCATCTTTTTCTGCATCGTATAGAGAAAAGGCAAAAATTCCGTTTAGCTTGTCTACAAAACCAGGACCTTCTTCCTGATACAAAGCTAAGATCACTTCACAGTCTGACTGTGTTTTAAAATCGTATTGTCCTTTAAGTTGCTTACGCAGCTCTTGATGGTTATAGATCTCGCCATTGGCAGCAAGAATTAATTTTCCGTCAGGACTTAATAAAGGTTGTTTTCCTGAAGCAGGATCAACTATAGATAAACGCTCGTGCGCAAGAATGGCTTTTTCATCACTATAAACACCATTCCAATCTGGACCACGATGACGTATTTTTTTAGACATTTCTAAAAGCTGTGGTCTTAAAACCTCAGCAGATTGTTTCAATTCATAGGCACATACTATCCCACACATAATCGTATTGTTTTAATTTGATGGTTCAAAGATGTATATTACATTCTAATTCACAAACAAAAAACACCTATATGATTACATATTGAAACTTTAAAAGTTCATTTCAATACAAATTCAAACTATACAATGCCTATTTTATGCAGATCGATTTACAGGCGTAAACTTCAACCATTTTAGTAAAGTCTTAACAATTACAGTTTTTACCACATTGTACATTTGTATAAAATTTTGATACTCAACAATAAAATACATTTTATGAAGTCCCTTTTAGCAAGTAGTTTTTTAATTGCAGCTTTATTTTTTGGAAGCAGCGTAAATGCGCAAAAATTTAGTGAATTAGATAAAAGTCCGTTAGATATAGCAATGTATCGCGGGCAAGACAAAGCACCGCGTGTACGTGTAATTTATAGTCGTCCTCAGAAAAAAGGTCGTGATGTTTTTGCCAAGAAAGATGGTTTAGAAAAGTACGGTGATGTTTGGAGAACAGGCGCAAACGAATCTACCGAGATCAAGTTTTATAAAGACATGATGGTAGGAGACACAAAGGTTCCTGCAGGAACTTACACACTTTTCACGATTCCTAATGAAGATGAATGGACAGTAATTTTAAACAAAGACTTAGATACTTGGGGAGCTTACGGTTATAAAGAAGAACGCGACTTAGTGCGTTTTACGACTCCATCGCATAAAACCGCAGCACCTATCGAATCTTTCTCAATCTCTTTTCAACCTACAGAAAGCGGTTCTGATATGTTTTTAGGATGGGATGACACCTACATTCAAATACCTATCGAAGAAGTTGAAATGTAACAGTAGTTTTCACACAAAACAACAAAGGCTTCCAATTTGGAAGCCTTTGTTGTTTATTCAAGCGCTTGTTATTCAAATAACACGCTTAAGGTATATTCAAGTATTTATGTGTTTGAAGACTCACCTTCCATTTAGGATTTGCCATAACGTAGTCTACAATTAATGGCGTCATTTTTTCTCTCACACTCCATTCGGGCTGCAAAAACAGTTGACAGTTACCATTAACTTTTGCTGCGTGTTCTTCCGCGAATGCGAAATCACTTTTATTATATATGATCACCTTCAACTCGTGTGCTTCCTCATAAATACGCGGCTTAGGCAGCATACGCTTTTTAGGAGAAAGACAGATCCAATCCCAGTGACCGCTTAATTCATAAGCTCCCGAAGTCTCGATATGTACTTGCAAACCTTCTGCTTTCAACATTGAAGTCAGATGATTCATATCCCACATCAACGGCTCACCTCCTGTGATCACAATGGTCTTACTGTATTTTTTAGCATTAGCAACAATTGCTGCAGCCTCTGTAGGCGGATGAATCGCTGCATCCCAACTTTCTTTAACATCGCACCAATGGCAGCCCACATCACAACCACCCACACGAATAAAATATGCAGGGGTTCCTGTGTGATAACCTTCACCTTGAATGGTGTAAAACTCTTCCATTAACGGAAGTAACTCTCCCAGCTCTACCCGGGTCGCTGTCGCCTCTTTTGTCATAGGGCGCAAAGATACGCCGCATAAAAGTCGTTACCAAAGGCTTACAACCTTATTTTAAAAGCGCTTCTAAAGCCTGCAAAAAGTGTTAAAAATTAAATTTTACAAGTCGGTTTGATTTTGGCATTAATCCTTATTTTTAGTCCAAATTTCTACCCATGAGTCATACCGAAGCCTTTAAAGAACACATCATACAAGGAAACACGTGTAAAGGAGCATATATCACCGTTGGTGCTGCAATGCTCGATGGGACGACTATTACCGGCGCACACGTGAACCTTCCGCTAAAAACATTGAATCGCCACGGATTAATCGCCGGAGCTACAGGAACAGGTAAGACAAAGACACTTCAGGTTTTAGCCGAAAATCTTTCAGAAAAAGGCGTACCTGTCTTATTAATGGATATGAAAGGGGACCTGAGCGGGATTGCTAAGGCAAGCGAAGGGCATCCCAAAATCAATGAGCGTCACGCAAAAATAGGATTACCTTTTGAGGCCAAAGATTTCCCGGTAGAATTACTCACCTTGTCTGAGCAAGATGGGGTGCGACTGCGCGCCACGGTGAGTGAATTTGGTCCTGTTTTGTTCTCAAGAATTCTTGACGCTACCGATGCCCAGGCAGGTATCATTGCTATTCTTTTTAAGTATTGTGATGACAAAAGTTTACCGCTTCTTGATCTTAAAGATTTCAAGAAAGTCCTGCAATATGCAACAGACGAAGGTAAAGAGGAAATACAAGATTTATATGGAAGAATCTCCACTTCTTCCGCAGGAGCGATCTTGCGTAAAATCGTTCAACTGGAGCAACAAGGAGCTGATATCTTTTTTGGCGAAAAATCTTTTGACGTAGATGATCTGCTTCGGCTGGATGAAAGCGGAAGAGGCAAAATAAACATCATTCGCCTCACCGATATCCAAGATCGACCCAAGCTTTTTTCAACTTTTATGCTGAGCTTACTCGCTGAAATCTACAGTACCTTCCCAGAGCAAGGCGATAGCGACCAACCTGAACTGGTGATTTTTATTGATGAGGCCCACCTTATTTTTAAAGAAGCTTCAAAAGCGCTTCACAGCCAGATTGAAAGTATAGTAAAGCTCATACGTTCAAAAGGTGTTGGTTTGTATTTTGTAACGCAAAACCCTACCGATGTTCCTGATGGCGTTTTGAGTCAGTTAGGTTTAAAAATTCAGCATGCGCTTAGAGCTTTTACTGCAAAAGATCGAAAAGCGATAAAACTCACCGCAGAGAACTATCCCATTTCAGAATTTTACAATACCGCAGAAGTGCTTACGCAGTTAGGAACCGGTGAAGCGCTTGTTTCTGCTTTGGATGAAAAAGGGCGTCCTACTCCACTTGCAGCTACACTAATGCGCGCACCTATGTCTCGTATGGATATTCTGACTAAAGACGAACTCGAAGAGCTACATCGCAAATCTGTTCTTGCACCTAAATACAATGACGCGGTAGATCGTGAAAGCGCCTATGAACTGCTCAATGAAAAAATTAAAAAAGCCGAAAGCGAAGAAGCAAAAGAAAAGGCACAGCAAGAGCGTGCAACAGTAAAGCGAAACACCCGTACTTCTTCCCGAAGCAATTCAACAGAAAAAGCAATTATTAAAGTACTTACCAGCGCTACGGTTATTCGTGGAGTTTTAGGTATTTTAGGAAAGCTTATTAAATAGAGTAAGACCAATACAATTAAATTAAATAATCGAATAAACCAGATCCTAAATATGAAACGTATACTATTTGCTGCACTTATTGCCAGCGTTCTTTTTACCTCTTGTAATTCTGAAGATAAATTTGCAATCACCGCTACTCAAGTTGGCCCATTGACCAAAGACACTCAAGTAAATGAACTCAAAACCCTTTTTGAGAACGATAGTGTGGTTGATCAAAATTCTGGCTTGAGTGAAGAGCTTAATGTAAATGCCATTGAAATTTATGAAAAAGGCGGAACGCAGTTATTAAGTCTGATGCCTGTAAAAGAAGGAAATCCCAAAACAATCAAAACGGTTCAAATCTTTGATGCGCGTTACACCACTGAAGAAGGCATCAATTTAAACAGCACGTATAAAGACCTGACCGATGCGTATGAAATTTCACGCATAGAAACGCTTATAAGTAGTATTGTTATTTTTGTTGATGACATCAACGCGTATTTCACTATTGATCGCGACGAACTGCCTGGAGAATTACGTTTTAATATGGACACCAAAGTCACTAAAGCGGAAATTCCAAACGATGCGAAGATCAAGTATTTTATGATTGGGTGGTAATTCAATAATGCTATGGCTAAAAAAAACTATACCCTTCAAAAAAATCCGTTTGTGGTTCCTACAGATGATGGTAAATACATCGGGGAACATTTTGGCAAAGCCAGCGATGGCAATTCAGAACTTAGTATTGCTCATATGATTGCTCCTCCAAACTGGAGCGAACCTTTTCAAACGCCAGAATTTGATGAATATACATTTATCTTTTCCGGTCAAAAACAATTTATAATTGAAGACGAAAAGATCATTCTAAAAGCAGGGGAATCTATCAGAATTAATGCGGGTACTCGAGTACAATACAGCAATCCTTTTGATGAGCCCTGCACTTACATATCGGTTTGCAAGCCTGCTTTTGACTTCAACAAAGTGAATAGGGAAGCGCTCTAGCACCTCCTCAACACCTTGAAAGTCAAAATCAAAGGAAATCTAAAACTTATAAATAAGTATTAATTCTTAGCTAAAGCCTCGTTAATCTATATTATTGACTTAGACGATTCTAGTACTTTTAAAGTCTAACCAATATGTATAAAAATTATGATTAAGATTTTAGCTATAATAATGGTCGTTGGAGGTGCAATCTCACTTGTTGTGGGTATTATGGGTGTTTTTGGAAGCATGAGCACAGGCGTTAGCCCTTGGGCGCTTGCCATTCTTGGAGGTATTTTCTTTTTATCTGGAATCTCACTCTTGAAATACCGAAAAGATACAGACGTGATCGACGCCGAAAACAAACATTAGAAATTAGATAACACGTATATTTAACCCTCCCAAAAAGAGGGTTTTTTTATGAATACATTTTTGAAAAAAGCGCTTCCAAAAGCCATCGGAAGCTCTATAAACGTTCTAGCAATTTTCTCCCCGAAGACCGCGGCAAAACAGGCCTTCAAGGTCTTTAGTAAACCCCGTCGCGGGAAGATAGGACCTCATCACGAAGAATTTCTAAACCCAAATTTAGAGCCTAAAATAAGCGTTGAAGAACACCACATTCAACCTTATAAATGGCCAGGGACCGGTAAAACCATTTTACTGGTACACGGCTGGGAAAGCCACAGTCACCGCTGGAAAGAAATGATTATCAGACTTCAGCAAGAGAATTACAACATCATAGCCTTTGATGCTCCGGCCCACGGGTATAGTAGTGGCAAATATTTTTATGTACCGCTTTACCATCAAGCTTTAAATAAAATTTTAGAGACTTATCAGCCCGATTATCTCGTAGGACATTCTGTTGGAGGGATGACCGTACTTTACAATCAATCACAAAAAGAAAGCTTCAGAACAAAAAAACTTGTGATCCTCGGCGCGCCAGACACGCTAGAAAGTATTCTTAGTGATTATCAAAAGATCTTAGGGCTCAGCAACAGAGCTCTCGCAGCATTAGACCGCTATTTTCAAGACACCTTTAACTTTAAAACAGTTGAATTTTCTTCTTCGGCTTTTGCCCGAAAAATAAAAGTTCCTACACTGATCATTCACGATAAAGAAGACACCATCACTCCGTTTTCAGGATCACAAGCCATACACGAAGCGCTTGAAGAATCTGAATTTGTAGAGACCGAAGGCCTTAACCACTCGCTTTATGATATTCAGGTAAATGAGAAAATCGTTAAGTTTTTAGACCAATAAGTCTTATCTTAAATTACAACAAACTACTATGTCCGAAAATAAATTAACGCGCATAAATAAATTCTTGAGTGAAGTAGGCTACTGCTCCCGACGCGAAGCTGATAAACTTATTGATGCCGGTAGAATTACCGTAAACGGAAACATCCCAGAAATGGGTACCAAAGTTAGCAGCGAGGATGAAATTAGAGTCGACGGAAAGATTGTAGGCGAACAAAAAGATCCGCCGGTTTACCTTATTTTTCATAAGCCCGTAGGCATTGTTTGTACTACAGACACACGAGTAGAAAAGGATAACATTATTGACTATATCAATTATCCTACCCGTATTTTCCCGATAGGAAGATTAGACAAAGCCAGTGAAGGATTGATTTTTTTGACCAACGATGGTGATATTGTAAACAAAATACTCAGAGCTCGTAATAATCACGACAAAGAATACATTGTAGATGTAGACAAACCCATCGATGCATCTTTTGTAAAGCGGATGTCTGACGGAATTCCGATTTTAGACACCATAACCCGAAAATGTGAAGTAGAACAGCTTGGGAAAAAGCGTTTTAAAATTATCTTGACACAAGGTCTTAATAGACAAATACGCCGTATGTGCGAATACCTAGACTACAATGTAACCCGCTTAAAACGCGTGCGTATTATGAATATTAATCTGGATATTCCCGTTGGCAAATACAGAGCCTTTACTACAGCCGAACTGAAAGAACTCAACAGCCTTCTAGAAGGAAGCTCAAAGACTTTTGAACCAGAAAGCCAAACAGGTAACAAACCAGAAATTAGACCATCAGGACCTCGACGCAGGCGCCGCAATTAAAGCCTTAGTCCATCCACGAGGAGTAACACACAAAATAGACAAATCTTTAAACCTGTGTTAATAGCGCCGCATAAGTGTTGAAATCGTCTTACATTTAAGTTAAGATCAAGAAAATAATACTTATGGCAGCCCAAATTCCTTCAGTTAAAAACGAAGAGCAGTACGAAGCTTTACGAGATAAAGGCTACAGTAAAGAGAAATCAGCCCGAATCGCAAACACTCCAGATTCTGGTGAAAAAGGTGGTAAAGCCGAAAAGTACGAAGAGCGAACCAAAGAAGAGCTCTATCAACAAGCTCAGAAAGTAGGTATTGATGGTAGATCTAAAATGTCTAAGAAAGAATTGATCAAAGCCCTACGTAATAATTAAGCAACCTAATACGCTATTCAATTTATGCCAGCTCCTTTTCACTTAGCAATCCCTGTAGATGATGTCGCCAAAGCCCGTGAATTCTATCGAGACGTCTTAGAATTACAAGAAGGTCGCAGCGATACGCATTGGGTAGATTTTGACTTTTTTGGGCACCAACTCGTCATTCACTACAAACCTAAAGAGGAAAAAGAAAGTACGCATCATAATGCAGTAGACGGCAAAGCGGTGCCCGTACCACACTTTGGCGTTGTCCTCGAGTGGAACGATTTTGAAGCCTTTGCTGATAAATTGAAACATAAGAATATTCAATTTGTCATTGAACCCTATATACGCTTTGAAGGGCTTCCGGGAGAACAAGCCACAATGTTTTTTTATGATCCTTGCGGTAACGCTCTAGAATTTAAAAGCTTCAAAGACCTTTCTCAATTATTTGCTAAATAATGAATAAACTCAAGCCAGAACTCGTACGTCAACTTTTTTTAATCATACTCATTCTCTTTCTATTCATCTTGATTATAGAAGAAATGACACCTTATTTATCTGGAGTTTTAGGCGCAATAACCTTGTATGTACTCCTGCGCAGGTTCTATAATTATTTAGTTGACAAACGTAAATGGAAAGAAGGCATTGCTGCAGGAGTTGCAATGCTCGCTTCTTTTTTAGTAATACTCGTTCCTATAGGACTTACGGTGATGATGCTTACCAATAAAATAGGTAAAGCGGTTAAGAACTCTGAACGGGTTGTTGAAGTTGTAAAGCAGCAAGTAGGTGTTTGGGAAGCTGATCTTGGTTTTAAAGTGAGTGAATCTATCGACACCAACGCTATCACAAGCTGGGTTTCTACCAATCTTCAAAATTTTGCAGGAGGAACGTTCAATGTGTTTATTGCTATAGGTATCATGTATTTTATTTTATACTATATGCTCGTCAACAACGATAAACTGCACCAATCACTTTACGCATTCATCCCCTTAAATAAAGAAAATATTGCGCGCATAGGTCACGAGAGTGTCGCAATGGTAAAAAGTAATGCGCTAGGAATACCCCTTGTTGCTCTTGCTCAGGGAATCGTAGCATTAATAGGCTTTTTCATTTTTGGTGTTCCCGATCCCTTTTTCTGGTTTGTTATTACTGCTATTGGAAGCATGATTCCCTTTATAGGAACTTTATTAGGTATTGTGCCGGTCACAATCCTAATGATCGCCAGCGGGAACAATTTACAGGCTGTGGGTATTGCAATTTACGGCCTCGTAGTTGTAGGTTCTACCGATAATTTGATACGCCTTTACGTGCTAGAACGCTTAGCTAATGTGCATCCGCTGGTAACTCTGATCGGTGTTATCGTCGGTGTACCATTGTTTGGGTTTATAGGCTTAATTTTTGGGCCACTTCTTATAAGTTTATTCTTGCTGGTTGTAAAGATCTACAAACACGAGTACGGCGATCCTGAACCTGAAATCATCAACCAAATCATTCCTGATGTTTCAGAAGATCAAGAAAACTAAATTTCCTCCTGAAAACAAACCCGTACTCATATGGGACGGCACTTGCGGGTTTTGCAAATATTGGGTCACACGTTGGAAACTCAAAACCAAAGATGCTATTGCTTATAAAACCTATCAAGAGGCGCACAAAGCATTTCCTGATATTCCATTAAAAGAATTTAAAAAAGCCAGCAGATTAATTGAGCCTGACGGAAGCGTCTACAGCGGTCCTGACTCGGCCTATCGCTGTTATACATATAGTGATTCTTTAAAAATCAATATGCACAAATGGTACATCAACAGCCGAAGTTTTCAATACTTAAGCGATAAGGGGTATAACTTTATTGCAAAAAATCGCCCATTCATGTTTAAGATTACCAAACTGCTTTTGGGCTCAGACCCGACGCACTTTAAACCCTATTGGCTCTATTACATTCTTACAATTATTTTACTTGTTTTTATCATTTTTCAATAAATTGCCACTTAAGATTACCAGCTGCTTAAAATTTAATATTGAATTTTGAGTACTTTTTATTTGAGACCAAAAAATTATTTATGCAAATACTGGGAGTAGACGTAGGTGGATCAGGCATCAAAGGAGTACCTGTAAACCTCGAAAAAGAAGAATATTTAGGTGAACGTTTTAGACTCGACACTCCCGTTCCCCGCGAACCCAAAGCCATGGTCAAAACCATAGCAGAAGTTGTAAAACATTGGGACTGGAAAGGTCCTGTAGGCGTAGGATTCCCAACAGTTATTCATAAAGGAAAAGCGATAGAACATGGTAATCTCGATAAGTCTTGGGTGGGCATCCAAGTAGATGATATGATCTCGCAAAAAATAGGTCTTCCTGTAAATGTAATGAACGATGCAGATGCCGCCGGCTTGGCTGAAATGGAGTTTGGCGTTGGCAAAGGCGTTGAAGGTCTGGTTATCGTGGTGACCGTAGGCACAGGAATAGGAAGTGGTGTTTTTTATAACGGCGAACTCATCCCTAATTTTGAACTTGGGCAAATGCGCTACAAGAAGAAAAAAATTATTGAAAAGTATGCTTCTCGTCGCGTCCGTCTGGATAACAAAATGAGTTTTAAAAAGTGGGGAAAACGTTTCAATAAATTTATACAGCTCACTACGCAGATTTCGCAACCCGAAATGATCATCATTGGTGGTGGCGCTAGCAAAAACCTGGACGAATACATCAAGTATTTAAAGACAGACATTCCTATTGTAGCGGCACACACACGTAATCACGCGGGAATCATTGGAGCAGCCTTAGGCGCAAGACATTTACTTTAATTCAAATTTCACTGAAAAAATCTACCTTAGGGCAATCGTTGAGGCACTGGCTTAAAACGAATTTTCAAATTCAAGCCAAGCCTCAAAATATTGAATCCTTTGGTGTCACCAATAAAAAAGAGGTCTGTGAGACCTCTTTTTTTATACTTAACTTTCAACACTTAAGATTGAAGTTCGTTATGTCTTGCTCTGGCAAGCAAGGTGTTTTTTAACAACATCGCAATGGTCATAGGCCCTACTCCACCAGGAACCGGCGTAATAAAATCTGCTTTTTTACTTACCTCAGCAAAATCTACATCACCCGCGATTCGATAACCGCGCTCTTTAGTTTCGTCTGGTACGCGAGTAATGCCCACATCGATAACCGTTACATTATCCTTAACCATGTCGGCCTTTAAAAATTCAGGCACTCCTAAGGCTGTAATAATGATATCTGCTTGCTTAGTAAGTTCTTCAAGATTTTTAGTTCGACTGTGCGTCAAGGTAACTGTACTGTCACCAGGCGTTCCTTTCTGAGACATCAAAATACTCATAGGACGACCTACAATGTGACTACGGCCAATTACAACCGTATGCTTTCCTGAAGTCTCTACGTTGTAGCGCTTGAGCAATTCCATTATTCCAAACGGTGTCGCTGGGATAAAAACAGGCATATCTTGCGCCATTTTACCAAAGTTAGTCGGGTGAAACCCATCTACATCTTTGTCAGGATCTACAGCCAATAAGACTTTTTGCTCGTCAATATGCTTCGGTAAAGGCAGCTGAACAATATAGCCGTCAATCTCAGGATTGTTATTCAGCTTATTGATATGATCTAAAAGCTCTTCTTCTGTAGTTTCCTCAGGCAATTGAATTAATGTAGACTCAAAACCAATACGCTCGCAAGCACGTACTTTACTTCCCACATACGTCAAACTTGCGCCATCGTTACCTACCAAAACAGCCGCCAAATGAGGTACTTTTTCACCTCGTTCTTTCATCGCCTTTACTTCTTCGGCGATCTCGTTTTTTAAATCGTTACTGGTTTTCTTTCCGTCTAAGATTGTCATTTTATATCAGTTGGCAGGAACAGTTGGCAGTATTCAGTTTGAACCAAATTTTCCCGGATTATTAATCATATAATTTATTAATCTACCTACTTCCTGACTTTTCTCAAGAGTAGCCAAATACATTTCTACAGAAATATAATTGCAAGCTTTTGCAAATTTTAACCACGTTTGGGTCTCTCCATTTTCGGCATCACAATCAGTTAACTTACTTACAAAGTGTTTCTGATACCTCTGCTTTCGGTATGATTCAGACATATTTGCACAAACAGCTCTTGATGACCTTCTAATTTGATCAGTAAGTGAATATTGCTCTTCTCTCGGAAAGGCCTTAGAGATATCGAAGACATCCATAGCTAAATCAAAAGCTTTCTGATATGCTAATAAATCTTCCACACCCATAAGTTCTATTTTTTACCGAAAGATAAATACGGCTGCAAACTGCTTACTGAAACTGCCTACAGTAAACTGAGACTGCTCGCTGTAAACTGAATGCTGCTTAGCGCATTTGATTCATCATCTGCATCATTTTGGCTCCGCCGCCACCTTGCATCATCTTCATCATTTTACTCATTTGGTTGAATTGCTTCAACAACTGATTCACCTCTTGAACCGAAGTTCCAGAACCTTTACTGATGCGTTTTTTACGACTAGAATTTATGATCGACGGCTGAGTACGCTCGTCTGGTGTCATACTGTGAATGATGGCTTCGATACCTTTAAAAGCATCATCATCTATGTCAAGACCTTTAAGCGCTTTACCTGCACCGGGAATCATCCCAATAAGATCTTTCATATTACCCATTTTCTTGATCTGTTGAATCTGCTTCAGGAAGTCGTCAAAACCAAATTGATTCTTAGCGATCTTCTTCTGAAGTTTACGCGCTTCTTCTTCATCAAACTGCTCTTGCGCACGCTCAACAAGAGAAACCACGTCTCCCATGCCAAGAATACGATCAGCCATCCGTGAAGGATAGAACACATCAATTGCTTCCATTTTTTCACCGGTACCGATGAATTTGATTGGTTTATCTACAACCGTTTTGATAGAAAGCGCCGCACCACCGCGAGTATCACCATCTAATTTGGTTAAGATTACCCCGTCAAAATTCAGGACATCGTTAAACGCCTTTGCAGTATTCACAGCATCCTGACCCGTCATCGAGTCAACAACAAATAAAGTTTCTTGAGGTTTGATCGCTTCATGAATTGCAGCAATCTCGTTCATCATCGCTTGGTCAACTGCAAGTCGCCCCGCGGTATCAATAATCACCGCGTTAAATCCGTTTGCTTTTGCGTATGCAATAGCTGCTTCAGAAATCTTAACCGGATCTTTTTCTTCTTTATTAGAATAAACCTCAACACCTATCTGATCACCAACCACGTGCAACTGATCTATCGCCGCAGGACGGTAAACGTCACAAGCAACCAAAAGTGGTTTTTTAGTCTTTTTATTTTTAAGGAAATTAGCCAGCTTACCAGAAAAAGTGGTTTTACCACTACCCTGCAGACCAGACATCAAAATAACCGAAGGATTGCCTGAAAGATTGATTCCTTCTGCCTCACCGCCCATAAGTTCGGTAAGCTCATCTTTTACCAATTTGGTCATCAATTGACCCGGTTTTAAAGCGGTCAATACATCTTGACCTAAAGCTTTCTCCTTAACCGTATTGGTAAAATCTTTAGCTATTTTATAGTTAACATCGGCATCTACAAGCGCACGACGAATTTCTTTAAGGGTCTCGGCTACGTTTACTTCTGTAATCTGACCGTGCCCCTTAAGCACGTGCATCGCCTTATCTAACTTATCACTTAAATTATCAAACATAGGTTTTATCTAAAAACAACCCTTTGTACTAAAACTCAGGTATGTGTTGAACTCTTATTTTTCATCGGCTAAAACTCCGATAGATTTAATCCATTAAATGAATTAAGGTTGCAAATTTAAGGAATTTGAACATACTTTTTTGAAGCAAAAAACAGATCAAAAACCAAATGCTACATACGCTCGGGAACTTGAATTCCTAGCAATCCAAATGCTGCTTCGATCACTTCGCCTACTTTTTTAGAAAGCGCTACGCGGAAGCTTTTTTCGGCATCGGTATCTGCTCCTAAAATAGAGACTTGTTGATAGAAGGAATTAAACTCTTTTACCAAATCGTAGGTGTAATTTGCGATCAACGCCGGACTGTGATTTTCTGCTGCCAACTGTACCGTTTCAGGATATAAAGCAAGTTGCTTGATCAGCTCTTTTTCTTTAGACTGAAGCGCTTCATACGCATAATCTTCAGCAACTCCGGTATCTGCCGCCTTTCTTAAAATCGACTGAATACGCGCATAAGTATACTGAATAAACGGCCCCGTATTTCCTTGAAAATCTACAGATTCTTCAGGATTGAAAAGAATACGCTTTTTAGGATCTACTTTTAGAATATAGTACTTCAAAGCTCCAAGACCAATAATCTTATATAACTCTTGCTTTTCAGCCTCGCTATAACCGTCTAGTTTTCCTAATTCTTGGGCAATGTTTCCGGCAGTTGTCGCCATTTCTTCAACAAGATCGTCTGCATCAACCACGGTTCCTTCGCGGCTTTTCATTTTTCCGCTAGGCAAATCAACCATCCCATAACTTAGATGGAATAAATGCTCAGCCCAGTCATAACCTAATTTCTTCAGAATCAAGAAAAGTACTTTAAAGTGGTAATCTTGCTCGTTACCTACGGTATAGATCATTCCGCCTACGTCAGGATGATCTTTCACCCGCTGAATTGCAGTACCTATATCTTGCGTCATATAAACCGCGGTACCATCACTACGTAAAACGAGTTTTTCATCAAGACCATCTTCAGTCAAATCACACCAAACCGAACCGTCTCCTTTCTTATAAAAAACACCTTTTTTAAGGCCTTCTTCAATATTGTCTTTTCCTAATAAATAGGTATTGCTCTCGTAATAATAGCTGTCAAAATCAACTCCTAGATTTTTATAGGTTTCTTCAAAACCTTCATAAACCCAACCGTTCATTTTTTCCCAAAGTGCAACAACTTCTTCATCGCCGGCTTCCCACTTGCGCAACATATCCTGGGCCTCAAGAATAAGCGGTGCTTCCTTTTCGGCTTCCTCCTTTGTTTTTCCTTGAGCAACTAAATACGATTGCTCTTCTTTATAGGCTTTATCAAACTTCACGTAGTAATTCCCTACCAACTTATCCCCTTTGAGTCCGGTTGATTCAGGAGTTTCACCTTCGCCAAATTTCTGCCACGCCAGCATACTCTTGCAAATATGAATTCCGCGATCGTTGATGATCTGGGTTTTATAAACTTTCTTTCCTGAAGCTTTTAAAATTTCGGCAACCGAATAGCCTAATAAATTATTACGAATATGCCCCAAGTGCAATGGCTTGTTCGTGTTGGGCGAAGAATATTCAACCATCACCGCTTTGCCAGATTCAGGCTCGTGACCAAAGTTCTTTTGATCTCGAATTCCGTCGAAGAAATTCAGATAATACGCATCTGCAATTACCAGATTCAGAAACCCCTTAACCACATTAAAATCTGAAATTTCGTCCAAATTCTCCTTCACATAAGTTCCTATTTGCTCACCAATCACCGCCGGATTTCCTTTTGCCACGCGCAAAATAGGAAATACAACCACTGTTAAATCACCTTCAAAATCTTTACGAGTAGGTTGAACTTCAACAGTTTCTAAGCTTGCGCTAAACAGTTCTTGAACCGCATCTTTAACGGCGTTTGTGAGTTTTTCGGATAAATTCATGAGTGCTTTTTCTGAAGGCGCAAAGATACGTAAAACAAGCAGTTGACAAAGCAAAATACAGCACCTGTCTTGTTTCTAAATGCCCAAAAAGCCAGATTATCTGGTAAATTGATATCTTTAAAAGAAAAAATGCTGCTTAACGTCTCCTACAACAATCCTGAAGTAACTCGAAAAATCAATAACGAGGTAGGAAAACCTTTCACTTTACGCGAGCGAATTAAAATGAAAGGAATTGGTTCGTCAAAACTATTTATCACCTCCACGAGTATTGAGATTCACAATTTACTTATCCTCGACAGCTATGTAAACACCTGTAATATCGAAATGCGTCCTAGCGGCATTATTGTGGGTTTTCGGTCCCTTTTAGAATCTTATGCGTTGATCATTCCTTACTACAAATTGCGTCTTTATAAAGGTAAAGCCGAAGAATACAGTATTTACAGGGATCACTATTTTATTAAGATACGCGCGAAGGCAAATGATAAGGCGACTCACAAATTCATAAAAAAAGTCATGGATTATAAAGCTGAGAATCTTCCGCTAGGCCCTGAAGATCTTTAGACTAAAGTTTTAGAACTACTTTCACAGGGTCTTACCCCTTTAAAATTGTATCTTTAAAAGGCTATGAAATTACTACTTACAGGAGCCAACGGCTACATAGGAATGCGACTCATTCCCTTTCTACTTGAAGAAGGGCACGATCTGGTTTGCGCGGTTCGTGATAAAAATCGGCTCGCCGTAAACCCACGCATACGTTCTAAGATCACTATTGTAGAAATAGATTTTCTAGAAGAACCTAATCCTAATGTCCTCCCACAAGATATAGATGCAGCATACTATTTAATTCATTCTATGACCTCATCAACTTCAGATTTTGATGAGAAAGAAAAGCGCGCCGCAGAAAATTTTAACGTGTATCTATCTAAGACCAATTGCAAACAGGTTATTTATCTAAGCGGAATCATCAATGATGAAAACTTAAGCAAGCACCTCAACTCGCGCAAACAAGTGGAAGACACACTTTATAAAGGCAAATTCAACCTTACCGTGTTGCGTGCTGCAATCATCGTAGGTTCAGGAAGTTCGTCTTTTGAAATCATTAGAGACTTATGTGAAAAGCTCCCGATAATGATCACGCCAAAATGGGTGAAAACGCGCTGTCAACCCATTGCTATTCGTAATGTGATTCAATATTTAACCGGAGTTTTAGGAAAGGAATCCTGTTATAACGCGTCTTTTGATATTGGCGGCCCAGATGTTTTAACCTACAAGCAAATGATGCTTTTGTATGCTAAAATACGAGGCCTAAGTCTTACGATTCTTGATGTACCGGTAATGAGACCAAAACTTTCTTCTTACTGGTTGTATTTTGTAACCTCAACCAGTTATAAACTAGCACTCAACCTTGTTGACAGTATGCGCGTTGAAGTGATCACAGGCGATACCCGCCTACAGGAAATGCTAGACATAAAGCCCATAAATTATAATGACGCCATTAAAATGGCCTTTGAGAAAATCGAACAAAATCAGGTAGTTTCTAGCTGGAAGGATAGTTTAGTGAGTGGGCGCTTTCGCAAAGATCTTAATCACTACATCAAAGTTCCTGAATATGGCTGCCTGAAAGACCGACAGCAAATCAAACTAAAAGACCCTGAACAGGCACTAGAAAACATATGGTCTATAGGCGGAAAACGCGGTTGGTATTATGCAAATACCTTGTGGAAAATACGCGGTTTTATTGATAAACTCTGGGGTGGCGTAGGTTTACGCCGCGGGCGAACACACGACAACGAACTCTACGAAGGGGATTCTTTAGATTTTTGGCGGGTTTTATTAGCTGATAAAAAAGAAAAAAGATTACTGCTCTTTGCAGAAATGCGCGTTCCCGGTGAAGCCTGGCTAGACTGGGAGATCGATGACGATAATGTTTTACATCAAACTGCCACCTTTAGACCCAGAGGCTTGTGGGGACGGCTGTACTGGTTTAGTATGTTGCCTTTTCACTATTTTATTTTTGGTGGAATGATACGGAATATAGCCCGATACAAACCTAAAAAAGCTGCTATATCAAACTTCTAAAAACGATAAAGAAAAACCTACTTCTTCTAGTTCCGACTGGAATTTTACTACTTGTCGCGTTCTTGATTTTTGGATTCACTGAAGAAAGCTATGCGTTGATCGAAACCCTTTCGACACACATTAGATCTTATTTTGGAAGGTTTTATCTCATTCTTGGTTTAGCTTGTGTTTTGGTTCTTGTAGTTGTAGCTAGTTCTCCTTTAGGAAAATACAAGTTGGGTACACCGGCTGAAAAACCAGCATTCAACAGACTTTCCTGGATCGCGATGCTATACAGCGCAGGAATGGGTGCTGGAATTTTGCTTAGAGCCGTTCAGGAACCTGTATTTATGCAACAAAACCCGCCTATTCTCACGCAAATATCTGCTGAAATTCAAGCCCTCGAATTTACCTTTTACCAATGGGGATTTACAGCCTGGGCCTTTTATGCTGTTTTTGCCCTAGCGATTGGTACAGTTGCATTTAAATACGGCCGACCGGCTTATACCAGCAGCACCGTTTTCTCTCACTCTAAAACGCTAACCCATAAAATAGGGATTAAGAGTATTGACATCCTCGTAATTCTGACTACCGTTTTTGGACTTATTGCCGCTATTGCATTGGGAGCGCGACAAATAAAAGGCGGACTCGATTACCTTGACAATGCTACGCTAAGTAAGTCCTTCACATTAATCATCATAATTCTTGTTGGAGTTTTATCTCTAATCTCAGCTTTGAGTGGAATGCATAACGGCATTAAAAAACTATCTCGAGCTAATATATTTATGAGTTTTGCGCTGCTGCTTTTTGTTTTTGTTCAAAGTGATGTTCTCTTGATCTTAGAACAGTTTGTAATCGCACTGTATCATTATGTCGTCGACTTCATTCCGCTTAGTTTAGCCTATGGTAGCTTTAATCCCGGCGAGCAATTTCTAACAGATTGGACCTACTATTATTGGGCTTTTTGGATTGCCTGGGCTCCGTTTACAGGAATTTTTATCGCCAATATTTCCCGAGGAAGAACGCTTAGGGAAATTATAATTGGTGTGTTACTTATTCCCTCTTTAGGAAGTTTTTTCTGGTTCACCGTTTTTGGCCAAGCAGCCTTTGATCTTATCCAGCAATGGGGAACTTATACCAACGAGTTTGACAATGTGTTTAGTTCGTTATTTTTGTTTTTAAGCAATTATCCTGCGCAATTCATCATCAACACGCTAGTCATCCTGCTATTACTCAGTTTTCTCGTGACTTCTTTAGATTCCGCAATTCTTGTTTTAAGTCTTCATAGTGCTCGTAGAAAGAAGCCATCAAAACGCAACAGAATTTTGTGGGGATTGATTTTAACCATTACCGCGATCGCCTTTACCGTATTAAGTTTCAACAAAGAAGAGATAGACGTGCTCAACACCATGCAAAAGTTGCTCATCGTAACATCTCTACCGCTTAGCTTCTTTATGGTTTGGATGTTGATCAGGTGGATCAAAAATCTAATCGCTAAGACCTAGGCAGGAAAATTTCTGCCATCATACAACGGGCGCTTCCTCCCCCACAGGTTTCAATAGTTTTTAGATCACTGCTTAAAATCTCACTGTATTTTTCAATAGATGCTATTTGAGTTTCGTCTAGAGAATTATACGCTTGCGCACTCATCACCAAATACTTTTGGCCAGAAGCATTCACAACTTCAAGCATATTTCCTGCAAATTGATGCATTTGAGCTTCAGTGATCGCTATAATTTTTTTACCTGACTCCTTAAGCTGATTGATCACTTGCTTACGCTCTTTTTTATCATCTATAGACTGAAGACAAATCACGGCAAAATCTTGCGCGACACACATCATTACATTGGTATGATAAATAGGTAAGCGCTTACCATCAA
The DNA here is from genome assembly GCF_037029365.1 of Leeuwenhoekiella sp. CH_XMU1409-2. Lineage (NCBI taxonomy): Bacteria > Pseudomonadati > Bacteroidota > Flavobacteriia > Flavobacteriales > Flavobacteriaceae > Leeuwenhoekiella > Leeuwenhoekiella sp. CH_XMU1409-2. Next base: position 172,135 of record NZ_JAYMEI010000004.1, read on the forward strand.
CGGTTTGATTGGCGTGAAAAATCACAGGCAAGTATCCAAAATCTTCACAAAATTCTATAAAAAGCATCTCATCTGCGCGTGCTGAAAGTGCGCAGTAGGCTTTCTCATTTTCCCGATCTAGAATAATGCTTCCGGTTCCTTCTAAAAAAAGTTCTTCCTCTTCAGCTTCGGTATAATCAATGACATTTTTTATAGCAAATCCAGAATCCTCAAGTAACGTAAAAAACTCCTCACGACGCTCTCTGCGTCTGTTTTCGGCATACATAGGATAAACAGCTACATCACCGTTAGCGTGCGTACTCACCCAATTATTAGGAAATATAGAATCTGGGGTGTCTAGCTCCTTCTCATCCTGTAGTACCAAAACATTAATTCCGGCTGCTTTGAGCTTTGCTACAAAGCCATCAAATTCTTCCTGCGCTTGTGCATTAATAGCTTCATTTTCAAGAGCGAGATCTTCTTGAAAATAATTGTTTACAGCAGTTTGCTCGTTCTTTCTAAAAGATGCAGGGCGCACCATCAAAACGGTATTGGTATTCTGTTTCATAGGGGTAATGACAATTTTATTGGCTCCGCCAAAGAATTTAATATCCAGATCGTTTTCGGGATTCCAAGAAATCAAAATTTTGTTTTTAACGTATGCCTCTTGGATTTGCCCGAGGTATTTTATTCTCTAACCAGAGGTAATGTGCTGCAACGCAAAAGCCCTTCCTGCTTAGATATTTCGGCATAAGGTACTTCTTCAACAGTAATACCTTTGTCGCGTAACCATGTGTTTAAACGCGTAAAATTTTGTTCTGAAATCACGACATCGGGAGCAATTGAAAAAATGTTTGAATTCATATGATACATTTCTTCCGCAGTGATCTCAAAGATATTTTCTTTTCCGAATAGATTTACAAGCCAATTATACTCAGACGCTTCCAAAAAACCGTTTTTATGCAAAATGGCATATTTTTCTCCAACCGGTTGAAAGCAGCAATCCAAATGCAAAGCATTCTCATAAGGATTGGTATTTGATTTCCTTAGATTAAACGAAACCACTTTTTTATCTGGAAACAGCTTTTGCAAATAGTCTATCGCTAGCATATTGGTGCGTGCGATAATATAATCAGAATAGTCTGGACCACGATATACTCCCACAAGAATATAATCTTTGTAAGGCATCACATCACCTCCTTCGATATGTGCTTCTTCTGGAAATCTTACAATTTTCTCAGGATCAATTTGTGTGAGCACGTGTTCTATAGCTTCGATTTCCTGCTCACGATCTGGTAAAATATTTGCTTTGATGAACGTATCTTCAATCACAAAACCAATATCTCTGGCAAAAATTTGATTATAATCTGCGATAAGTTTAGGTCTAAAAACCTGTACGCCATATTTATTAAAAACCTCTTCTACAGCATTCATCTCTGCCACCATATCCTCCTCTTTAGGGTAGGTTTTCTGTTTTATGTGTAAAATAGACTTAGGGTCATAAGCATCTTCAAGTTTTGGCACACCGCCATTGCTCAAAGCCGTCCCTAATATTACCGCTCGAAGACGAGAGGTTTCGTCTGTGATATTTAATTTAATCATACCCGCAAATATAAAAACAAAAGCGGGTTTTTGATCAACTCCAAAAACCCGCTTCAATTACTTTATTTTTTAATTCTAGCGTTCACTCATCGCTTTAAATGGACGGTGAGTCTCGCCTATATAAACCTGACGTGGTCGTCCAATAGGTTCTTTACGAAGACGCATTTCTCTCCATTGCGCGATCCATCCTGGCACACGACCCATCGCAAACATTACAGTAAACATTTCAACAGGAATTCCTAATGCACGATAAATGATACCTGAATAGAAATCTACGTTAGGATATAATTTACGTTTTACAAAGTATTCATCTTCTAGCGCTTCTTTTTCTAAACCTTTAGCGATAGCAAGTACTTCGTCTTCTATACCCAACTGTTCTAAAACGTCATCTGCTGCTTTCTTGATGATTTTTGCACGCGGATCAAAGTTTTTATAAACGCGGTGACCAAAGCCCATCAAACGGAATGGATCTTCTTTATCCTTTGCCTTAGCCATATATTTCTTAGTATCTCCGCCATCAGCCTTAATCCCTTCAAGCATTTCAATCACTGCTTGATTGGCTCCACCGTGAAGTGGTCCCCAAAGTGCAGAAATACCTGCGGAAATTGAAGCAAATAAACCTGCGTGAGATGATCCTACGATACGTACAGTTGAAGTTGAACAGTTTTGCTCGTGGTCTGCGTGAAGGATAAGCAGCTTATCTAAAGCTTCAATGATTGTTGAATCTACTTTGTACTCGCTGTTAGGTTTAGAGAACATCATTTTGTGTAAGTTCTCTACATAATTTAAGCTGTCGTCACCATAATCAAGTGGCTTGCTCTTTTTGGTACGCATCGTCCAAGCTACTAACACTGGAAATTTACCCAGAAGCTTAACGATTGCGTTATACATATCTTCTTCAGAATCTACATTAACAGCATCTGGATTGAATGCGGTCAAGGCTGAAGTAAGCGATGCCAAAACACCCATAGGATGCGCTGACTTAGGAAAACCGTTAAGAATTTTCTTTACGTCTTCATCTACGTGGTTTTCTTCTTTGATGTCATTGTGAAATTTGGTCAACTGCTCTTCAGTAGGTAATTCACCAAAAATCAGTAAATAAATCACTTCTAAGAAAGAAGCTTTTTCAGCTAAATCTTCAATGGCGTAACCGCGATATCTTAAGATTCCTTCCTCACCATTTAAAAAGGTTATTGCACTCTCGCAACTTCCTGTATTTTTAAAACCGGGATCTATAGTTGTTAAACCACCTGTTACTGCGCGCAAGCTGGCGATATCGATTGCACTTTCATTTTCACTACCAGTTACTATAGGAAACTCATAGGACTTATCACCTATTACTAGTTTAGCATTATCTGCCATTTTTTTAATATGTTTTAGCTGATTATCAATTTTTTCAAGAGCTGCTAAATTACGAAATGCAAAGGGATTTCTAAAGTATTTGCACTTATAGGAAGGTTAAAAAAATGAAAATAAAAAAGGGGTAAATACTTTAAAAGTATACTACCCCTCACCCAACTTCAAAACTTAGATATCTTAAGTTTGGTAAAAAAGAGCGAAACATACTTATTTCAGAATCGCTCTTTCACCCAACTTCAAATTTTCTGATCTAGTTACCTAGATATGTTAGGTGAAATAATCTAAATTTTGAACATTAAGTCCAATTTATTTGCGGTGGAAAATTAATAGTTTTTTTCTTACTAAAATTGAATTGTATCGAAAAAATAAGTACTTAATCGTTAAAACAAACCATTTAAGTCATCAAGTACTTGTATAAAGCGAGATATTCGGATTGCTACATTTTCATACAATGATCATTTTGAATCAGTTAGCATTTTTTACTGAAAAAATAATGCGATCAAAATAGACCCTGAGTATAAAAAAAGAGGCGCTTTATCAAAGCGCCTCTTTTAATAAGTTAAGCATTTAAAGATTAGCTTACTTTAAACGCTTTTTCTTTTGGGAAATACGCTACAGTCCCTAACTCTTCTTCAATGCGTAATAACTGGTTGTATTTTGCCATACGATCACTTCGTGAAGCAGAACCTGTTTTGATCTGTCCTGTATTTAACGCAACTGCAAGGTCTGCAATTGTATTATCTTCAGTTTCTCCAGATCTGTGAGACATTACCGAAGTATAACCTGCGTTATGCGCCATATTAACCGCTGCGATTGTTTCGGTTAAAGTTCCTATTTGATTTACTTTAATCAAGATTGAATTTGCAATACCGTTTTCGATACCTCTTGAAAGACGCTCTACATTTGTTACAAATAAATCATCCCCTACTAGCTGAACCTTATCTCCAATCTTTTCAGTTAAAGACTTCCAACCGTCCCAGTCGTTTTCATCCATTCCATCTTCGATAGAAATAATAGGATATTTAGAAGCAAGTTCTGCAAGATATTGTGCTTGCTCTTCGCTTGTTCTTACTACTCCTTTATCACCTTCAAACTTGGTGTAATCATATTTACCGTCTACATAGAATTCAGCAGAAGCACAGTCTAAGGCGATCATTACTTCGTCACCAAATTTATACCCTGCATTCTCAACAGCTTTCTGAATACTTTCGATTGCATCTTCAGTTCCCTCTAGCGTTGGTGCAAAACCTCCTTCATCACCTACCGCAGTGCTCAATCCACGATCGTGCAATACCTTTTTAAGATTATGGAAGATTTCAGTTCCCATTTTCATAGCATGAGTAAAATCTTCAGCCTTTACCGGCATGATCATAAACTCTTGAAAAGCAATAGGCGCATCACTATGCGAACCTCCATTAATAATATTCATCATAGGTACCGGAAGTGTATTTGCGCTTACTCCACCTACGTAACGATACAACGGCATGTTAAGTTCGTTTGCTGCTGCTTTTGCAACTGCAAGAGAAACACCTAAAATTGCGTTTGCACCAAGCTTTGATTTATTAGGAGTTCCGTCTAAATCAATCATCGTTTGATCGATCAGGTTTTGTTCAAAAACAGAAACACCTAAAAGCTCCTGAGCAATTACTGCATTAACATTCTCAACAGCTTTCAAAACTCCTTTGCCCATATAATCTGAACCACCATCACGCAGTTCAACCGCCTCGTGCTCACCAGTTGAAGCTCCTGAAGGAACTGCAGCTCTACCAAGCACACCGTTTTCGGTTAAAACATCTACCTCTACTGTGGGATTCCCACGAGAATCAAGAATTTGACGTGCGTGGATATTGATTATTATACTCATTGTTCTTTAAATATTGATTAGTTAATATAGTTAGCGCAATATACGCAATACTGCATTATTGAGCGGAGAAACAGCGAGCTTTTGACGAATTTTAAAGATTATTTAAAACTTTGTACGCATTGATTTCATTCTGTAGAAATATGTTAATCAATAGTCTAAAAGCTCCTTCTTTTAAACAAAAAATCCCGGCAATGCCGGGATTTAATTTATACTGAAACTTTATTCATTCGTTCTAAAAACTCATCAAAGAGATAAGTTGCATCGTTAGGACCAGGACCAGCTTCAGGATGGTATTGAACCGAAAAACAATTTTTGTTCTTCATACGTAGTCCCATCACCGTTTGATCATTAAGGTGCTTATGCGTCACCTCTACATCTGGATTGCTTGAAGCCTCATCGTAATTCACAGCAAAACCATGATTTTGAGAAGTGATCTCTCCTTTACCCGTACCGTGATTCAATACCGGATGATTAATACCGCGATGACCGTGGTGCATTTTAAATGTGCTAATACCGTTTGCCAAAGCAATAATCTGGTGTCCTAAGCAAATTCCAAATAGTGGCATATCATCTGCAAGTATGTTTTTTGCAGTTTCAATAACCTCTTTTAAAGGCTCTGGATCCCCTGGACCATTGGAGAGGAAAAAACCATCAGGATTCCAAGCCTTCATCTCCTCGTAAGGTGTATTATATGGAAAAACCTTGATATACATATTACGCTTAGCCATATTGCGCAATATATTTTTCTTGATACCTAAATCTACCGCTGCAACTTTATAAGATGCATTTTCGTCTCCAAAATAGTAAGGCTCTTTGGTACTTACTTTAGAAGCTAACTCTAAGCCGTGCATATTAGGAACATCAGCCAGTTTTTTCTTAAGGCCTTCCACATCATCCACCTCTGTAGAGATTACAGCGTTCATAGCGCCATTGTCTCGAATATAGGAAACCAAAGCTCTCGTATCAACATCAGAAATCACAAAAAGATTATTGCGATCTAAAAATGACTCAAGTGATTCATCTACACGAATACGTGAATAGTTATAACTAAAATTCTTACAAATAAGCCCTGAAATCTTTACGGTATCAGACTCTGTTTCTTCATTATTACCACCATAATTACCAATGTGTGCATTAGTAGTAACCATTAATTGACCGTAATATGAAGGATCTGTAAAAATTTCTTGATACCCTGTCATACCGGTATTAAAACAAACTTCTCCAAAAGCAGTCCCTTCTTTATTCCCTACAGATTTGCCATAAAAAATTGTACCGTCTGCAAGCAACAAAAGTGCTTTTCTATTGGTTTGATATTTCATTTAGTTTTTTTTCAAAATTAATTTAAAGGTTTATAATACTAAACAGAACTTCTGCATTTAATTTTTAAAGACTATTTACATAGTCCATCATTTTTATAATGTCTTTCTCGTCACCATAAGAAAGGTCGTTTTGCTTTACATATTTTACCAACTCTTTCTCCTTAGGCTTTTCTAAATCAAAAGATTTAAGCACACGCCCTTTACGCAATGGCATTAAGGTAATTTTATCATCATGCTCATAGTAAAAATTCTCTCTTCTGATGTATTTATCTACAGGTCTGTTTTTCATAGGATCCGGTGAACTAGGAACCAATTTTACGGTATAAGCTCTAAGTAGTCTGTCATCGCCATAATCTGCAATAACTTCATAAATCTGTCTCCCAGTCTTAGTGAACTTACTTTCATATTTTCTACCTAAAACTTCAAAATAATCGATCTGATTAAATTGAAAAGTAAATAAGGAATCTTGACCGATTTTGGTTACAAAAGCCTGTGTATTTAAGTTTAGATTGATATTATCTAACATATACAGTTGCCCATTAGTTGCATACACACGTGCACTATGAATCCAGTCATCAAATAGATACGGAGTACCTTCAACACGAGCTACCGGCGGAATACTTTGTATAGAACCATAAGAATTACGCACTCCATTAGAAACTGATAATAGTTGATCTGGATTATTAACCAGGCGTTCTTGATCTTGAGAATAAGTTGTAGCAATTGTAAGTATACAAACTGCTAGACTGATGAATGGTTTAAGCATAGTAAAAAGTATTAAAGGTTTATAAATACAAAAAAAAGGATAAGCCATAAGGCTTATCCTTTTTTAAAAAATTAAAACATTGGTATGTTTTTACTCTTCCTCGTCATTAGCTTTTGTTTCTTTAACAGGAGCTTCAGTTTTTGCAGTGGATGCTTTCTTACCTGCTCTACGAGTAGATTTTTTCTTGGTTTTACCAAGGTTATATAGTTCGTTGTAATCAACTAATTCGATCATCGCCATATCTGCATTATCTCCAAGACGATTTCCTAATTTGATGATTCTTGTATAACCACCTGGACGATCACCAACTTTTACAGCCACATCTCTAAAAAGTTCTGCAACCGCATCTTTTTGGCGCAATTTACTCATCACAATACGACGATTGTGAGTAGTATCTTCTTTAGACTTTGTTACTAGCGGCTCAACAAACTGCTTTAAAGCTTTTGCTTTTGCAACAGTTGTATTGATACGTTTGTGCTCAATTAATGAACAAGCCATGTTTGCTAACATAGACTTTCTATGAGCGGTCTGACGTCCTAAATGATTATTCTTTTTTCCGTGTCTCATGACATTTAATTTAAGCTACCATCTTGCTCTACCCTTTTTGAGGAGCAAAATATGGAGCGTTACTAATCTTTATCTAATTTGTATTTTGAAAGATCCATTCCAAAATTCAGTCCTTTTACATTTACAAGCTCTTCAAGCTCTGTAAGTGATTTTTTACCAAAATTACGGAATTTCATCAAATCGTTCTTGTTATAAGAAACTAAGTCTCCTAAAGTTTCAACTTCAGCAGCTTTAAGACAGTTCAAGGCACGTACAGAAAGATCCATATCTACCAATTTTGTCTTAAGCAATTGACGCATATGCAATGACTCTTCATCGTAAGTTTCAGTCTGAGCAATCTCATCAGCCTCAAGGGTGATACGCTCATCAGAAAACAACATAAAGTGATGAATCAAAGTTTTTGCAGCTTCAGTTAAAGCATCTTTAGGATGAATAGAACCATCTGTAATGATCTCAAAAACCAACTTTTCATAGTCAGTCTTCTGCTCTACACGATAGTTCTCAATGCTATACTTCACATTTTTGATTGGAGTATAGATTGAATCTGTAAAGATCGTACCTACAGGTGCGTTTTGTTTCTTATTCTCTTCAGCAGGAACATAACCACGACCTTTTTCTACCGTGATTTCCATATTGATATTAACACTTTTCTCCATATTGGCGATTACCAAATCTGGATTAAGAATTTGAAAACCAGAAATAAATTTCTGGAAATCTCCGGCAGTTAACTGCTCTTTATCAGAAACCGAAATAGTTACAGTTTCATTATCAATCTCATCAATCTGTCTTTTAAAACGTACTTGTTTAAGATTAAGAATGATTTCTGTAAAGTCTTCTACAACTCCTGCTATAGTTGAAAACTCATGATCTACTCCTTCAACACGTACAGAAGTAATAGCAAAACCTTCTAAAGACGAAAGCAATACTCTACGTAACGCGTTACCCACAGTTAAACCGTAACCTGGCTCTAAAGGTCTGAATTCAAACTTACCTTCAAAGTCAGTAGAGTCAATCATTATGACCTTATCGGGCTTCTGGAAATTTAGTAATGCCATATTATGTTTTCTAAGAGTTGTTATTTATTATTTAGAGTACAATTCGACAATGAACTGTTCGTTGATGTTTTCTGGAATCTGAATACGTTCAGGAACAGAAACGAAAGTACCTTGTTTTGAATCATTATTCCAAGAAATCCACTCATATACGTGGCTAGCATTTGCTAAAGAATCCTGAATTGCACTTAATGATTTTGATTTTTCACGTACAGCAACAACATCTCCAGCCTTTAATTGATAAGAAGGAATGTTTACAAGCTCACCATTAACAGTGATATGTCTGTGTGAAACTAATTGACGAGCAGCTCTTCTTGAAGGAGCAATACCCATTCTGAATACAACATTATCCAAACGTGACTCACAAAGTTGTAATAACACAACCCCGGTAATTCCCGTTGCGCTTGTTGCTTTTTCAAACATATTACGGAATTGATTTTCTAATATCCCGTAAGTATATTTTGCTTTTTGCTTCTCTTGAAGCTGGATCGCATACTCAGACTTCTTACCACGACGTCTGTTGTTACCATGCTGACCTGGAGGATAATTTCTCTTTTCGAAAGATTTGTCATCTCCAAAAATCGCTTCTCCAAACTTACGAGCGATTTTAGTCTTAGGACCGGTATATCTTGCCATTTTAAAAAATAATTAGTGGGGTGATTAAGGAATTAAGGTCTAGTCCTTCGCAAAATCGTTACTCCCCGATTGATATAAAAAATTGATTAAACTCTTCTTCTTTTAGGAGGACGACATCCATTGTGAGGTAATGGAGTAACATCGATAATTTCAGTTACTTCGATACCGCTATTGTGGATAGATCTGATTGCAGATTCACGACCATTACCTGGTCCCTTCACATACACCTTTACTTTACGCAATCCTGCTTCGTGTGCAACTTTGCTTGCATCTTCTGCAGCTAATTGAGCAGCGTAAGGAGTATTTTTCTTAGAACCTCTAAAGCCCATTTTACCGGCAGAAGACCAAGAAACAACATCACCTTTCTTATTTGTCAAAGAAATTAAAATGTTGTTGAAAGACGCTGCAATATGCGCTTCTCCTACAGACTCAACAATTACTTTACGCTTTTTAGTGGTTTTTGCAGCCTTACCGCTTTTTCCTCCACCTTTAGTGTTTTGCTTTGCCATTGTTAATTATTATTTAGTTGCTTTTTTCTTGTTAGCAACCGTTTTACGCTTACCTTTTCTAGTTCTAGAGTTGTTCTTTGTACGTTGACCTCTAAGTGGCAAACCAGAACGGTGTCTGATTCCTCTGTAGCAACCAATATCCATAAGACGCTTGATACTCATAGAAACTTCACTTCTAAGTTCACCTTCTATCTTGTAAGAACCTACAGCCTCACGAATACGACCAATTTGATCATCATCCCATTCGTTTACTTTTAAATTCTCATCTACGTCAGCTTGAGCTAATATTTTCTGAGCTCTGCTCTTTCCGATTCCAAAGATGTAAGTCAAAGCGATTACACCTCTCTTTTGTTTTGGGATATCTACCCCTGCAATTCTAGCCATAATCCTTAACCTTGTCTTTGTTTGAACTTAGGGTTCTTTTTGTTAATTACGTATAATCTTCCTTTGCGACGTACAATCTTGCAGTCTGCACTTCTTTTCTTTACTGATGCTCTTACTTTCATCTTACTAGTATCTATAAGTTATACGAGCCTTTGTTAAATCGTAAGGGCTCATTTCAAGTTTTACTTTGTCCCCAGGTAGTAATTTTATATAATGCATGCGCATCTTACCTGAGATATGCGCTGTTACGATGTGACCGTTTTCTAGCTCAACGCGAAACATTGCGTTAGACAATGCTTCAATAATTGAACCGTCTTGCTCTATTGCTTGTTGTTTTGCCATTATGCTACTGCTTTTCTATTCTTACCTGTTTTCATCAAGCCATCATAATGTCTATTCAACAAGTATGAATTAACCTGTTGCATAGTATCGATAGCTACACCCACTAGAATAAGCAATGATGTTCCACCATAGAACAAAGCCCATCCTTGTTGCATTCCAAGTACACTTACTGCGACAGCAGGAAATATTGCTATAAGCGCTAAAAATATAGAACCCGGAAGCGTGATTTGCGACATGATACGATCTAAATATTCTGAAGTCTCACTGCCTGGTCTAATACCGGCAATAAAGCCTCCGCTTCTCTTAAGATCATCGGCCATCTTATTGGTAGGAACGGTTATGGCTGTATAGAAATATGTAAAAATTATAATCAACAGACCAAATACCAAATTATACCAAAAACCAAAAATATTTGTAAACTGAGACGCGATAGACTCTGCTAAAGGCGAATCAGACAAACCAATTACTGCTCCAGGAATAAACATAATTGCCTGAGCAAAAATGATAGGCATTACCCCAGAAGCATTAAGCTTAAGCGGTATATACTGTCTACTACCCATTACGTTACGCTCATAACTACCGCTAGCAGTTCTTCTTGCATATTGCACAGGTATTTGACGTACTGCCATCACAAGAAGTACTGATAATAAAATGATAACAAACCAAATTACTAATTCAATAAGAATCATAATTAGTCCACCATTTGATTCAGATACTCTTGAAACCCATTCCTGTAAAAAGGATTGTGGTAATCTCGCGATGATACCCACCATAATTAAAAGTGAAATACCATTACCTATACCTTTATCGGTAATCTTCTCACCCAACCACATTGCAAAAATACAACCTGTAGTTAAGATAATAACAGAAGAAATGATAAACGTTACATTACTTCCCATTACAAAAGCTTCCGGCGGAAGCAAGTTGAAAAGGTTTGTAATATAACCAGGTCCTTGAATTAAGGTAATCGCAATAGTTAACCATCTTGTGATCTGGTTAATTTTACGACGTCCACTTTCACCTTCCTTTTGCAGTTTTTGTAAATAAGGCACCGCAATACCCATAAGCTGCACTACAATAGATGCAGAAATATAGGGCATGATACCAAGAGCAAATACAGAGGCATTAGAAAATGCCCCTCCTGTAAATGCGTTCAACAAACCAAGTAGCCCACCATCTGTCTGTGCAGCAAGGTTAGCTAATTGAGATGCATCAATACCCGGAAGTACGATTTGAGCACCAAATCGGTATACTAAAAGCAGACCTAGGGTTAAAAGAATGCGATTCTTTAACTCTTCGATCTTCCAGATATTTTTTATCGTTTCTATAGCCTTCATGCTGATTTGTGTTATAAAGTTACTGCTTCTCCGCCTGCTGCTTCAATAGCTTTCTGTGCTGAGGCTGTAAATTTATGAACTGTAATCTTCAATTTAGCTTTTAATTCACCGCGACCTAAAATCTTCACTAGATCATTTTTACCGGCCAATCTGTTTTCTACTAAAACATCGATGGTAACTTCATCTTTGATTCTACCAGCGTCAACATATTCTTGTAGGGTATCAAGATTAACTCCAGTGAATTCCTTACGGTTAATATTTGTAAAACCGAATTTAGGAACACGTCTTTGAAGCGGCATTTGTCCACCTTCAAATCCTACTTTTTTAGAGTATCCTGATCTTGACTTCGCACCTTTGTGCCCACGGCCTGCAGTTCCACCATTTCCTGTGGCTTCACCACGACCTCGCCTGCTATCGTTCTTTTTTACCGAGCCAGCTGCCGGTTTTAGATTGTTTAAACCCATTGTTAATTATGTTTAAGCTTCTTCTACAGAAACTAAATGACTTACTTTATTAATCATCCCCAAGATGTTAGGAGTATTTTCATGCTCTACAACTTGGCCCATTTTCTTAAGACCTAACGCCTCTAATGTTCTCTTTTGGTTTTGAGTACGATTGATCGCGCTCTTTACCTTAGTTACTTTAATCTTTGCCATTGTCTTAAAATTATCCTTTAAAAAGTTTCTCAAGAGAAATTCCGCGCTGTTTTGCTACGGTTTCTGCACTTCTTAATTGTAAAAGCGCGTCAAAGGTAGCTTTTACAACGTTATGAGGGTTAGAAGATCCTTGATTTTTTGAAAGTACATCGTGAATACCTACAGATTCTAATACTGAACGTATTGCCCCACCGGCAATAACACCCGTACCAGGAGCGGCTGGCATAAGCAGTACACGTGCACCACCATATTTACCTTTTTGCTCGTGAGGAATTGTACTCTTAGTTAATGGAATACGTACTAAGTTTTTCTTAGCGTCTTCTACTGCTTTTGCAATTGCACTAGCAACATCTTTTGACTTACCAAGACCTTGACCTACAACACCATTCTCATCTCCTACAACAACAATAGCAGAAAAACCAAAAGCTCTACCACCCTTTGTTACCTTAGTAACACGTTGAACACCAACTAAGCGATCTTTAAGATCAAGTCCGCTTGGTTTTACTAACTCGACGTTTTTATAATTTTGATACATAACTTCTTAGAATTTTAATCCGCCTTCTCGGGCTCCTTCTGCTAATTGTTTTACTCTTCCGTGGTATAAATACCCACCTCTATCAAAAGCTACCGCTTCAATACCGGCTTCTTTAGCCTTTTCAGCGATTGCTAATCCTACCTTCTTAGCTACTTCAGCTTTGCTACCTTCTGCAGAGAAACCTTTGTCTCTTGAAGATGCAGCACCTAATGTTTTACCGGTAGTATCATCTATTATCTGCGCGTAAATCTCTTTATTACTTCTATATACAGATAGTCTTGGACGCTCTGTAGTACCCTCAAGTGACTTGCGAATTCTACGACGTATTTTATTTCTTCTGGTATACTTTGAAAATGCCATAACTCTATATATTATGCAGATTTACCTGCTTTTCTTCTAATTTGTTCACCCACAAACTTGATACCTTTTCCTTTATACGGCTCAGGCTTACGGAAACTTCTAATTTTAGCAGCAACTTGACCAACTAATTGTTTGTCATGTGAAGTTAATTTTACGATTGGATTTTTACCTTTTTCAGTAACTGTCTCAACCTTAACTTCAGGAGCTATATCCATAACGATGTTATGTGAAAAACCAAGTGCCATATCTAATTTCTGGCCTTGATTGCTTGCTCTATAACCAACACCTACTAATTCTAAAGATTTAGTATATCCTTCAGAAACACCACCGATCATATTGGCAATAAGCGCACGATAAAGACCGTGCTTAGCTTTAAACTCTGCTTTTTCAGAAGGGCGCTCAAGTGTAACAACACCTTCTTCTACTTTAATATCTATGTTAGAATACTCTTGCTTTAGCTCTCCTAACTTTCCTTTTACCGTAATAATACCATCTGCTACATCGACAGTAACTCCAGAAGGTATTGTAATTGGATTTTTTCCTATTCTTGACATTGCTCTGTTCCTTTTAACTGATTAATATACGTAGCAAAGTACTTCGCCTCCAACATTCTCGCTTTGAGCCTGCTTCCCTGTCATTACTCCTTTTGAAGTAGAAACAATAGAGATACCTAAACCATTAAGAATACGTGGCACATCTTTAGAAGATGAATATTTACGTAAACCTGGCTTACTTATTCTCTGAATGTCTTTGATAATAGACTCCTTAGTGTCTTTATCGTACTTCAAAGCAATCTTAATGCTACCTTGAGCAGTTTTGTTCTCAAATTTGTAACTTAAAATATAACCTTGATCAAATAAGATCTTGGTTATCTCCTTTTTTAAGTTTGAAGCAGGAATTTCCACAACTCTGTGGTTTGCTGCCGCTGCGTTTCTAATCCTAGTTAGAAAGTCTGCAATAGTATCTGTATACATTTGTATTAAATTGCGGTCTTGGTTTTCCTTATTAGACTATCTAATAACGAACCTAAAACCAGTTTATTCTTAATTTACCAGCTAGCTTTTTTAACACCTGGTATAAGACCTTGGTTTGCCATCTCACGGAAAGTTACACGTGAAATACCAAAGGTTCTCATATATCCTTTAGGACGTCCCGTTAATTTACAACGGTTATGTTGACGTACAGGAGATGCATTTTTAGGCAGCTTTTGTAATGCCTCATAATCTCCAGCCTCTTTTAAGGCTTTTCTTTTTTCAGCATATTTGGCTGCAAGTTTCTCGCGTTTTCTCTCACGAGCTTTCATTGATTCTTTTGCCATAATTACTTCTTTTTAAAGGGTAGCCCCAATTGAGTTAATAATGCTTTTGCTTCTTTATCTGTTTCTGCAGAAGTTTCAAAGGTAATATTCATACCTTCAATTTTACGCACTTTATCAATATCAATTTCAGGAAAAATGATTTGCTCGGTAATCCCTAGGTTGTAGTTACCACGACCATCAAATCCAGTAGCATTAATACCGTTAAAGTCTCTTACTCGAGGTAATGCAGAAGTGATCAAACGATCTAAAAATTCATACATACGCTCTCCACGTAAAGTAACTTTTGCTCCAATAGGCATACCTTTTCTAAGTTTAAACGCCGCAACGTCCTTTTTAGAAACAGTAGCTACAGCTCGCTGACCAGAAATTGTTGTCAATTCTTCTACAGAATAATCAATTAGTTTCTTATCTGCAACAGCTGCACCGATACCTCTTGAGATAACGATCTTTCTTAATTTAGGTACTTGCATAACATTCTTATACCCAAATTCTTCAGTAAGAGCAGATATTACACGCTCTTTATATTCTGTCTTTAGTCTTGAAATGTAAGCCATAACTAAATTACTTCATTTGATTTTTTAGAAAAACGCACTTTCTTATCTCCTTCCACTCTGTATCCAACGCGAGTAGTATCTCCGTTAGCATCTACTAATGAAAGATTTGAAATGTGAATAGGCGCCTCTTTCTTTGCAATACCTCCTTGAGGATTTGAAGCACTAGGCTTCTCGTGTTTAGACACTAGGTTAATCCCCTCAACGATTGCTTTGTTCTTATCTTTAATAACGCGTTGTACTTTACCTTCTTGACCTTTATGATCACCGGCAATTACCTTAACATTATCTCCAACTTTTATTTTAAGCTTTGTCATCTTTTTACTGTATTAAAGCACCTCTGGCGCTAATGATACAATCTTCATGAATTGCTTTTCACGAAGTTCTCTCGCTACAGGGCCAAATACACGAGTACCGCGCATTTCTCCTTGAGCATTTAAAAGTACACAAGCATTATCATCAAAACGGATATAAGATCCATCAGGACGACGTACTTCTTTACGTGTACGCACTACAACTGCAGTTGAAACGGCTCCTTTTTTTACTTGACCGTTAGGAGTTGCATCTTTTACAGAAACAACAATTTTATCACCTACAGAAGCATATCTTCTTTTTGTACCGCCCAACACACGAATAGTCAAAACTTCTTTTGCTCCAGTGTTGTCAGCTACTCTTAATCTTGATTCTTGTTGTAACATAATTACTTAGCTCTTTCAATGATTTCTACAAGTCTCCAACTTTTTGATTTACTTAAAGGTCGTGTTTCCATGATCTTTACAGTATCTCCAATATTGCAGTCATTTTGCTCGTCGTGCGCTACGTATTTCTTCGTTTTCAAAACGAATTTACCATACATAGGGTGTTTTACTTTCTTAACCTCAGAAACCACAATAGACTTCTGCATTTTATTACTCGTAACGACACCTATACGTTCTTTTCTTAAATTTCTTTTTTCCATCTTAAGCAGCATTATTGTAATTCTCTTTTTGTAAGCTCAGTAGCAATACGCGCTACAGATCTTCTTAGACCTCTAAGCTGAATGGGATTTTCCAAAGGAGAAATAGCGTGAGCCATTTTTAAGTCAGAATAAGCTCTTTTTGCTTTTACTAACTCTTCCTGTAATTCTGCTACAGATAGTTCTTTTACTTCTGATTGTTTCATTTTTCTAGAATTTAGTCAGCTTGATAATCCCTAGCTACTACATATTTTGTTCTCACAGGAAGCTTCTGAGCCGCCAAACGCAACGCTTCACGCGCTACTGGTTCAGACACACCTCCAATTTCAAAGAGCATTCTGCCAGGTTTAACGACAGCTGCCCAGTATTCAACAGCACCTTTACCTTTACCCATACGTACCTCAAGAGGTTTCTTTGTAATAGGCTTATCTGGAAAAATTCTAATCCATAATGAACCCTCACGTTTCATAAAACGTGTGGCAGCAATACGTGCAGCTTCTATTTGTCTAGCCGTAAGGAAATTTGCATCAAGAGATTTGATACCAAAAGTTCCGTTTGATAGTTGATGCCCTCTACCGGCATTACCCTTCATACGACCCTTCTGTTGCTTACGGAATTTTGTCTTTTTAGGCTGTAACATCTTGTTTTACTTTAAAAAATTACTTTCTACGACGTGATTTTGGCGAACCAGATCCACGACCGCCCTTTCCTTGCTTCTTAGCAAGACCTACTAAAGGAGATAATTCTCTTTTACCGTAAACCTCACCTTTCATGATCCAAACTTTGATACCCAATCTACCGTAAGTAGTATGAGCTTCTACCAAAGCATAATCAATATCAGCTCTGAATGTTGATAAAGGAATACGACCTTCTTTATAAGATTCTGAACGTGCCATTTCTGCACCGTTCAAACGACCTGAAATCTGAATCTTAATACCCTCTGCGTTCATACGCATTGCAGCCGCGATTGCCATTTTTGTGGCACGACGGTAAGAGATACGATTTTCAATTTGACGAGCTACTGAGGAAGCAACTAAATATGCGTCAAGTTCTGGACGTTTGATCTCAAAAATATTGATCTGAACTTCCTTGTTAGTAATTTGTTTAAGTTCCTCTTTCAACTTGTCTACCTCTTGACCACCTTTCCCGATAATGATACCAGGACGAGCGGTAGTGATAGTAACGGTTACAAGCTTAAGCGTACGCTCAATAATTACTCTAGACACACTAGCTTTTGATAAACGAGCGTGAATGTACTTTCTAATCTTATCGTCTTCGGCAAGTTTATCACCGTAGTCGTTACCACCGTACCAGTTAGATTCCCATCCTCTGATAATACCTAGGCGATTCCCGATTGGATTTGTCTTCTGTCCCATTTATTACTTGCTTTGTGTGTTATCTTTAGCACCAAGCACAACTGTAACGTGATTGCTGCGTTTTCTTATTCTATGTGCGCGACCTTGAGGTGCAGGGCGAAGTCTTTTTAACATACTCCCACCATCAACACGAATTTCTTTAATAAACAAGTCTGCATCCTCGATACTTGCATCTTCGTTTTTCTCTTGCCAGTTTGAAATGGCAGAAAGAACTAACTTTTCTACACGACGAGAAGCTTCCTTATTACTAAATTTCAATATTTGAAGCGCCTTCTCTACTTTTTGACCACGTACAAGATCTGCAACTAAGCGCATCTTACGAGGCGAAGTAGGGCAGTTGTTCAGTTTTGCAAAGGCTAAACTTTTCTTAGCCTCTTTTATCTGCTCTGCTCTTTCCTTTTTACGAACTCCCATAGCTTCAATTATTTTTTACCTTTATTTTTTGACCCAACATGACCTCTAAAAGATCGTGTAGGTGAAAATTCTCCTAATTTATGACCTACCATGTTCTCAGTTACATAAACTGGAACAAATTGGCGACCGTTATGAACAGCTATTGTTTGACCAACAAAATCAGGAGTAATCATAGAGGCTCTTGACCAAGTTTTGATTACTGTCTTTTTGTTAGATTCTACATTAGCAGCAACTTTTTGCTCTAACTTATAGTGAACGTAAGGTCCTTTTTTTAATGAACGTGCCATATCTTATTATTTCTTTCTACGTTCTACAATATACTTATTACTCGCTTTCGTCTTAGTACGGGTTCTATAACCTTTAGCAGGAACACCGTTTCTATTACGTGGGTGACCTCCAGAAGCACGACCTTCACCACCACCCATTGGGTGATCAACAGGGTTCATAACCACTGGTCTTGTACGAGGACGTCTACCTAACCAGCGTTTTCTACCAGCCTTACCAGAAACGATAAGCTGATGATCACTGTTAGATACCGCACCAATAGTAGCCATACAGTTAGCAAGAATTAATCTTGTTTCACCTGAAGGCAACTTCACTGTTGCAAACTTCCCATCACGAGCCATTAATTGCGCAAACGCACCTGCACTACGCGCCATAATAGCACCTTGCCCAGGACGTAATTCGATACAAGAAATAATAGTTCCTAACGGAATATCTGATAACATCAATGCATTCCCAATTTCAGGAGCAGAACCAGAGCCAGACACAACGTTCTGACCTACCTGCAACCCATTAGGTGCAATAATGTAACGCTTCTCACCATCTTGATAATTCAAAAGAGCGATAAATGCAGTACGATTTGGATCATACTCGATGCTCGCTACAGTTGCAGGAACACCCTCTTTATTTCTTTTAAAATCAATAACGCGATAGCGTTTCTTATGACCACCACCTTTGTAGCGCATGGTCATCTTACCTTGACTGTTTCTCCCTCCAGACTTTTTAATCGGAGCCAATAGGCTTTTTTCCGGCTTATCAGTAGTAATGGCGTCAAACCCATTAACTACTCTAAATCGCTGTCCTGGAGTGATCGGTTTTAATTTTCTTACTGACATTTTTTAGTCTTAAATGTTACTATAAAAATCAATCACATCACCTTCCGCCACCTGTACAATAGCTTTCTTAAAGCCTTTTGTTTTACCAGTGATCATACCAGATTTTGTAAACTTGGTACTACGATCTGGGCGAACGTTCATTGTTCTAACTTTAATTACCGAAACACCATAAGTCGCCTCTACAGCGTTTTTAATTTCGATCTTATTCGAACCGGGATTTACTTCAAATGTATAGCGGCTATTTAGCTCACTATCCATTGTAGCTTTTTCGGTAATCACGGGTTTTATTAAAATACTCATGCTGTTACTTACTTAAAGTTTGCTCAATTTCTTCTAGAGATCCTTCTAAAAACACTACATTATTTGCATTCATAATTTTGTAAGTGCTTAATTCTGAACTCGTTATAACCTCAGAGGTCTTTAAATTGCGTGACGACAAATATACATTATTATTTGACGCGCCCAACACAAACAAAGACTTTTTATTATCTAAGCCTAAAGCAGTTACAACATCAACAAAATTCTTAGTTTTTGGAGTTTCGAAATTAAAATCCTCAACTACTGTTATTGCTTTGTCATTTGCTTTAAGAGTAAGCGCAGAACGTCTTGCTAAACGCTTAAGACCTTTATTCAATTTAAATGAATAATTACGTGGTCTTGGTCCAAACATTCTACCTCCACCTTTAAATACACCAGACTTGATACTACCAGCGCGCGCTGTACCAGTACCTTTTTGTTTTTTGATCTTACGTGTACTTCCGGCAATTTCTGCACGCTCTTTAGATTTGTGAGTACCTTGTCTTTTATTAGCAAGGTGCTGCTTCACATCTAAGTAAATAGCGTGATCATTAGGCTCTATAGCGAAAACAGAATCAGAAAGGTTTGCCTCTCTACCTGTTTCTTTTCCTTTAATATCAACTACTGCTACTTTCATTATCTTTCAATAATTACATAAGAGTTTTTGTGACCAGGAACACAACCCTTAACCACAAGTAGATTCTTTTCAGCAACTACTTTTAACACTCTTAAATTTTGAACTTTTACTCGCTCATTTCCCATTTGTCCTGCCATGCGCATTCCTTTGAATACACGTGAAGGATAAGATGCCGCACCGATAGAACCTGGAGCTCTTAATCGGTTATGCTGACCGTGGGTAGACTGTCCTACACCACCAAAACCATGACGCTTAACAACACCTTGAAAACCTTTACCTTTTGAAGTACCAGCTACATCTACAAACTGACCTTCTTTAAAGACCTCAACAGTTACTGCATCACCTAATTTGTACTCACCTTCAAAATCTTGGAACTCGACAACTTTACGCTTTGCAACTGTACCTGCTTTCTTGGCGTGGCCTTGAGCAGCTTTATTTGCAGTCTTTGCGTCATCGAAACCTAATTGAAGAGCACTATACCCGTCAACCTCTTCGGTTCTGACTTGGGTAACAACGCAGGGACCTGCTTCGATAACGGTACAAGGAATATTCTTCCCATTCTCATCAAAGATGCTGGTCATACCTACTTTTTTTCCAATTAACCCAGACATATTAATTATTATTGATTATTACTTATTTAATTCTTCTTTATCGACTCTTGTCGAAAATAAAACAGGGTCAAAATACCTTCGACCCTGAATGTATTTTTATCCGTTTTTCCCTCGCCCGCAGCTCAGGACATGTTATTCCGCGATGCGGAAGGTTACTTATACCTTGATCTCTACCTCTACACCACTTGGCAATTCAAGCTTCATCAACGCATCGATCGTTTTTGAAGATGAACTGTATATATCAAGTAAACGTTTGTAAGAGCTAAGCTCAAACTGCTCACGTGATTTCTTGTTTACGTGTGGAGAACGCAATACAGTAAAGATTTTTTTGTGCGTAGGAAGTGGGATTGGTCCCGTAACTACAGCACCGGTACTTTTTACCGTTTTTACGATTTTCTCAGCAGACTTATCTACTAAGTTATGATCGTAAGATTTAAGTTTTATTCTGATTTTCTGACTCATTTCCTAGTAAATTAAGCGTTAGCAGTTCCTTTTGCTGCAGCAATAACTTCTTCAGATACGTTAGAAGGAGTTTCTGCATAGTGTGAAAATTCCATTGTAGAAGTTGCACGACCAGAAGAAAGTGTACGTAATGTAGTTACATAACCAAACATCTCAGAAAGCGGCACAATAGCTTTTACAACTTTTGCTCCAGCACGGTCACCCATACTACTCATCTGACCACGACGACGGTTAAGGTCACCCACAATATCACCCATGTTTTCTTCTGGAGTAATTACCTCCACTTTCATCATTGGCTCAAGAACAACAGCTCCAGCAGCTTTTGCAGCAGCTTTAAATCCTAATTTAGCAGCAAGCTCAAAAGACAATGCATCAGAATCTACAGGATGGAAAGAACCATCCTTAAGCGTAACTTTCATAGCATCAACCTCAAACCCAGCCAAAGGACCATTGATCATCGCTGTTTTGAATCCTTTTTCTACAGCAGGAATATATTCTTTAGGAACGTTACCACCTTTCACTTCGTTAACAAACTCTAAACCAACTTTACCTTCTTCAGCAGGCTCTAATGTAAATACGATATCTGCGAATTTACCACGACCACCTGACTGCTTCTTATAAACCTCTCTGTGATCTGCAACACGAGTGATAGCCTCTTTATACTCAACCTGTGGCTGACCTTGACTAACCTCTACTTTGAACTCACGCTTAAGACGATCTACAATAATATCTAAGTGAAGCTCACCCATACCAGAAATAATAGTCTGACCAGAAGCTTCATCAGTACGCACTTGGAATGTTGGATCTTCTTCTGCCAACTTAGCCAAAGCCATACCTAATTTATCAACATCTGCCTTAGTTTTAGGCTCAACTGCGATACCAATTACCGGATCAGGAAACTCCATACTCTCAAGTACGATTGGGTGTTTCTCATCTGATAACGTATCACCAGTCTTAATATCTTTAAATCCTACAGCTGCTCCAATATCTCCTGCCTCGATAAAGTCGATAGCATTTTGCTTATTAGAGTGCATCTGATAGATACGAGAAATACGCTCTTTGTTACCTGAACGGTTGTTCAACACATAAGAACCAGCCTCTAAACGACCTGAATAGGTACGGAAGAATGCTAAACGACCAACAAATGGATCAGTAGCAATTTTAAATGCTAATGCTGCAAATGGAGCAGTAACATCTGGCTTACGAATTTCTTCTTCTTCAGTATCTGGATTGATCCCAGTAATACCTTCTTTATCTACAGGAGATGGCAAATAACGACATACAGCATCTAACAAGAACTGCACCCCTTTATTTTTAAAGGCAGAACCACAAATCATAGGAATGATAGACATATCCATCACAGCAGCACGAAGCGCAGCGTGCACCTCATCTTCAGTAATAGAATCTTCATCCTCCATAAATTTCTCAAGCAAATTCTCATCGTAAGCAGCAACCTCTTCGATCAACATACCACGATACATTTTTGCCTCTTCTTTTAACTCTTCAGGAATATCGATAACATCAAAAGTCGATCCTTGAGTTTCATCATGCCATACAACCGCACGGTTCTTGACAAGGTCGATAATTCCTCTAAAGTCCGCCTCTTCACCGATTGGAAGTACGATAGGCACTGCATTAGAACCTAACATTTCCTTAACCTGCTTACAAACCTCAAGGAAATTTGACCCTTGACGGTCCATTTTATTCACAAAGCCCATACGCGGCACTTTGTAGTTATCAGCAAGCCTCCAGTTAGTTTCAGATTGTGGCTCAACACCATCAACCGCACTAAATAAGAAAACAAGACCATCAAGTACACGTAAAGAACGGTTTACCTCTACAGTAAAGTCAACGTGTCCCGGAGTATCGATAATATTGAAGTTATAATCTTTTGTATCTGGAAGTGGCTGTGCATTCTCCATTGGGAATTTCCAAGTACAAGTTGTCGCAGCAGAAGTAATAGTAATACCACGCTCTTGCTCTTGCTCCATCCAGTCCATAGTAGCCGCACCATCGTGCACCTCACCTATTTTATGGCTTACACCAGTATAATAAAGTATACGCTCAGTAGTTGTAGTTTTACCCGCATCAATATGAGCCGCAATACCTATGTTTCTTGTAAATTTTAAATCTCTTTGTGCCATTTTTTTTTAGAATCTAAAGTGAGAGAATGCTTTA
The DNA here is from genome assembly GCF_037029365.1 of Leeuwenhoekiella sp. CH_XMU1409-2. Lineage (NCBI taxonomy): Bacteria > Pseudomonadati > Bacteroidota > Flavobacteriia > Flavobacteriales > Flavobacteriaceae > Leeuwenhoekiella > Leeuwenhoekiella sp. CH_XMU1409-2. The sequence continues at coordinate 195,319 of NZ_JAYMEI010000004.1, forward strand.
TTTGCTTCTGCCATCTTATGAGTATCTGTACGTTTTTTAACAGCAGCACCTTCTTCTTTAGCTGCAGCAAGAACCTCTGCCGCTAACTTAGAAGCCATCGATTTTTCATTACGCTTTCTAGCAAAGCTAATCAACCACTTCATAGCAGTTGAAATCTTACGATCTGGTCTAATTTGCATAGGAATTTGAAAAGTAGCACCACCTACTCTACGGCTACGCACTTCAACATGAGGCATAACATTAGAAAGGGCGTCTTTCCAAACTTCTAAAGCTGTTTTTTCGTCGTTGTTTTTCTTCTCCTCTACGATATCCATTGCATCGTAAAAGATTTTAAAGGCTACCGACTTCTTACCGTCCCACATCATCATATTAACGAAACGCGTAACCAGCTGATCGTTAAAACGAGGATCTGGTAAAAGTGGTCTTTTTTTGGCCTGTCTTTTTCTCATTTCTTCTCTTTAAAAGTTTTAATTACTTCTTAGGGCGTTTTGCTCCATACTTAGAACGACGCTGTAGTCTTCCCTGAACACCTGCAGTATCCAAAGCTCCACGTACAATGTGATATCTAACACCTGGCAAATCTTTTACCCTTCCACCTCTAACCAATACTATCGAGTGCTCTTGTAAATTGTGTCCTTCACCACCAATGTATGCATTCACCTCTTTACCGTTAGTCAATCTAACACGCGCTACTTTACGCATCGCTGAGTTAGGTTTCTTAGGCGTAGTGGTATACACACGGGTACAAACCCCGCGGCGTTGTGGGCACGAATCCAAAGCAGCCGATTTACTCTTCTTGGTTATCTTGGCTCTTCCTTTTCGTACTAATTGTGAAATTGTTGGCATAATTTCCTTTTACCTAAATTATAGTTATTATAATAGCCCTTTTCTAAGGGTGTGCAAAGCTACAAAATAAATCTAGTATTTCAACACTTAAATCATTAATTTTCAAAGAGATTTTTCTATTATTAAATTCTTAACGATTACCTAACCTAACTCCATTTAAATTTTGAAGCTTAAATTCTTCATCCTCGGCACACTCTTCCTTTTAGGTCAATCGATATCCGCACAAAAAATCCATTTAAACATTTTCACCAATTCAGCTTCAGCGGATAGCATTATCAATTCCATCACAAAACCCAACAACTTCAATTCAAAACAAGAATTAAAAGCAACCATTCAATCCTTAAACGACTCCTTATATATAAGAGGCTATTTTCAACATTACTTTTCAGACATAAAGTCAGACAGCTCGAATTCAACCTCACTAAAACTTCATTTAGGAAAGAGAACTGATTCGATCACCCTAAAAACAACCAATCCTATACTCATCGAAACGATAAGAAAAAGCAGCATCCCATTTTCTGAAAACAAATTCCGCATTGCAATAGACGAATTACAACCTACATTTCAGAAATTGCTAGCCGCCGAAAACAACTCAGGTTTCCCACTCTCCTCTGTAAGCCTGGTAAATATTCGTCAATCTAATAACCACACCCAAGCTACACTCATTTTAACAAGAGAACAACAACGCGCACTTAATACTGTCACTATTAAAGGATATGACAAATTCCCAAAATCATTTCTCAGGCACTTTCTAAAGATCAGCAAAACCACTTTATTCAAGCGAGACGAAATTATATCAAAAACAAAGAATCTAGAGAACATCCCTTTCATTCAACAAACACAGGAACCAGAACTATTCTTTTCAAAAGACAGCACAAACCTTTACTTATATATAAAGAAGAAAAACATCAACAAACTTGAAGGCTTTTTAGGATTCGCCTCAAGAGAAGATATCAGCAAGCTACGAGTTGACGGCAACTTAGATTTAGCGCTAACCAACAACTTTAATTATGGCGAATCAATAAATCTACTCTACAAAAGCAATGGCGATGAGCAACAAACATTCAATCTCCACGCTCACTTGCCTTTTATTTTAAAAACACCTCTAAGCCTTAACGCTCAGCTCAATATCTTTAGACAAGACAGTACTTTCTCTAACACCACACAAGGCTTAGAGATCTCCTACAACCCCTCTCCACAATCAGAGATCAGCTTAGCTTATAATTTTGAAAGCTCCACAACACCAACCCCACTTGCATCTACAGAAGAATTCACTAAAAACAGAATCGGTCTAGGCTTTCAATACAACAGAAGAACCACGCTTTCATTTTTTAGCAATACAGAAACAATTAAAATTTACACAGGATTTGCACAACGCCAAACAGAAAACACAGTCACACAATTCGCATTAGGCATTGAAGCTATAAAATCATTTAACACTTCAAACAACACACAGATACACCTAAAGAACAAAACCCACTATTTACAATCGAGCAGTTATCTCACCAATGAACTAGAGCGCTTTGGCGGAATGAACACCTTAAGAGGCTTCAAAGAAAACAGCCTAAACGCCAACACGTTTAGCAGCATTCAGTCTGAATTTAGATACACCCCCTCTTCAAAACTCTACATAAACAGCATATTTGACTTGGCCTACATCAAAAACGACATCACCAACCAAAAAAACACACTATACTCATTCGGGTTTGGAACTTCTTTCTTAACTCAATCAGGCACATTAAAATTGAATCTCGCCAACGGCTTAAAACCAAAAGAAGGTTTTGATTTTTCCAACACAATTCTTCATTTAACTTTTTTAACCGTTTTCTAAAAGAGCGGCAACCCACAACAAAACAAACCTAATAGTAAAATTGACTATTTAACACCAAGATAAATCAAACATTGTTAAATACTGTTAATTTTAAAGTATTATCAGTTAAAAAGGATAAAAATTAGAAATATCCTTAATTAACACATTAGCATAATTAAATTAACAAAAATTTAAAAATAACACCAAATTTGTTGTTTGAGTCTATTTTTTTAATCATTTTTATCCTCGGCTAATTCAAATAAATATTAAACATGAAAAAACGATTACAAGGATTTCTAATGCTCTTTGTAGCATTAGTTGTGCAAGTTTCTTTTGCACAAACCAGAACAATTTCTGGAACGGTAACCGACGATAGTGGTGTCCCACTTCCCGGGGTTAACGTTCTTATCTCCGGAACATCAACCGGAACTCAAACAGATTTTGATGGATTGTATTCTATTGAAGCATCAACCGGAGACGTGCTTACATTTAGTTATGTAGGATTTTCTCCGCAAGATGTAACAGTAGGCACTTCTTCTACTATTGATGTTCAATTAACAGCAGGTGAAGCACTCGAAGAAGTAGTTGTAACCGCCCAAGGAATTAAAAGGGAGAAAAAAGCACTAGGTTACGCTGTAAGTGAAGTAGCTTCAGACGAATTAGAACAACGTCCAGAATCTGACGTTGCTCGTGTTCTATCAGGTAAGGCTTCAGGTGTTGAGATCACTGCACAAAACGGTACTTCCGGTTCTGCAACAAACGTGGTAATACGTGGTTACACCTCCATCAATGGTAGTAACCAGGCTTTATTCGTTGTTGACGGTGTGCCTTTTGCAAGTGACACCAACTCATCAGGAAGTTTTGTTAACGGTAACACAGGTTCGAGCCGCTTCTTAGATATTGACCCTAACAACATCGCGAGCGTTACTGTACTTAAAGGTCTGGCAGCTGCTACACTATACGGTACCGATGGTAGAAACGGGGTTATATTAATCACTACTAAAGCAAATAGTGGCCAAGGAGCTAAGAAGAAAACTGAAATCACATTGAACCAGTCTTTCTTTTTCAATGAAATCGCATCTCTTCCAGATTATCAACAAGAGTATGGTGGAGGTTTTAACCAATCTTTTGGATGGTTCTTTAGTAACTGGGGACCAAATTTCAGCCCGAACGGAGTTGACGGTTATTTAAATGACCCTGCCGGGATTATTGATGCAAATGGAAATGTTCCTCATCCATATTCTACTAACGCATTCTTAAGAAACTTCTTAGGAGGAGAAAATGAACTTTATCAGTCTTACCAAGGAGTTGATTATGCTTATAGACCCTATGCCAGTGTTGAAAACTTTTTCAGAACAGGTAGCGTAAGCAGTACTTCTTTAAACATAAGAGGAGCCTCTGATGATGGGAATATGTCTTTCAACGTAAACTTTGGTCATACAGACGATGAAGGTTTCACACCTGGAAACAGCCTTACAAGAAACACTCTTTCTGTAGGTGGTCGTGCTAAATTGACAAATAACTTTACGGTAACAGGAATTCTTAACTACTCAAGAACCAATTTTGTAACTCCACCAGTAGCTGCGGGTGATGGTAACGCTAATTACGGACTATCTGTTTTTGGTCAAGTATTCTTTACTCCAATTGGTGTGGATCTAATGGGATTACCTTACGAAATTCCAGAAACTGGCGGTAGTATTTACTATCGTAATGGTAATGACATCGTAAACCCACGTTGGATTGTGGCAAACGCTCAAAACGGACAGCTTACTAATCGTGTTTTTGGTAACGCGCAGCTATCTTATGAGTTTAACGACAATGTTAGTTTCCTATATCGTGGAGGTATCGACATCTATAATGAAAGAAACCACTCCTACTCAAACCGAGGAGGTGTAAACAGTGATGCTGACCGCTTTGGTTATTATGACACTTGGGATAACAATAGAACTAACTTTAATCACTATGCAGCATTTTCAGGAAACTATGACTTAACGGCAGACCAAAAGCTAAACGTTAGCTTTCTTGTAGGTGGAAGCTCTTTAGGAGAATATTACGACAGACAAGGTGTTGCAAGTACAAGTCAAATTGTATATAACGTACAAAGACACTTCAACTTTGAAAACCAATTACCAATTCAAAGTACTTCCGAAAGAAATACAATAGGTTTATTTGGAGATTTATCGTTTGAATACGACAACTATCTTTATCTATCATTATCTGGAAGAAATGACTGGATCTCTAACCTTATTTCAGAAAACAACAGTCAATTCTACCCTAGTGTAAGTGCTTCTTTCATCCCAACATCAGCTTTTGAAGGTTTTGGCGGCGGAAACAGTTTAGGCCTAAACTATCTTAAATTAAGAGCAGGTCTTGGATCATCTGCAGGATTCCCTGGCGGCTACCCTACGGTAAACACCATCGGTCAATCTACCCAAGTTTCAGGTGGTGCCGTTGGAGGACCAGGCGGAATTGTAACCAATGCAGTAAGCGATGGTCTTGCAAACCCTAACCTAAGACCAGAATTAATTAGCGAATGGGAAGTTGGTTTTGATGCTAGATTGCTTAAAAACCGACTAGATGTAAGTTTATCTTACTATGATCGTACCACTACAGATCAGATTGTAGGTATTCCATTATCCACATCTTCTGGATACACAAGTACTACAGGAAACATTGGTAAAGTAGAAGGTACCGGTTGGGAAGTTGATCTTGGAGTAGACATCTTTAAGAGTTCTGAACCAACAGGTTTCAATTGGAATACACGAGTTAACTTCACTACAAACGAGCAAATCGTTACTGAACTAGGAAGTGACCAAATTGTTTATGCAGGATTCTCAAACCTAGGTAACGCTGCTATTCAAGGTGAGCAACTTGGGGTGATCGTAGGAAGCCGTATTCTTCGCGATGATAATGGAAATTATGTTGTAGGAAACGATGGTTTCTATGTTTCTGAAACAGAAGTTTACATTGATGATGCTGGTAATGAAGTAGAAGCAGGAACTGAAGGAGCGCGTTCTATCGCTCCTATAATCGGTAATCCTAACCCTGATTATGTAATGAACTTGATCAACACGATCTCTTACCAAAACTTCACACTTGGTTTTCAACTTAGTCACGTAAGTGGTGGTGACATCTACTCACAAACAATAGGAACTTTACTAGGTCGTGGATTAATTAATCCTGATCGTAGAGAACCATTTATATTACCGGGTGTATTGGCCGATGGTTCTCCTAACAGACAACAATTAGACAACTCATCATTCTATTTTGATAATGTTCTTTTTGGACCTAGCGAATTAAGAATCTATGACGCTTCAGTTATACGTCTTAAAGAATTATCCTTAAGCTACAATATGCCTAAAAAATGGTTAGATAAAACTCCGTTCGGTAATTTATCTATCACTGCAGCAGGTTATAACTTATGGTATGATGCTTACAACACTCCAGACCGCGCTAATTTTGACCCTAACGTTGCTGGTATTGGTGTTGGTAACGGACGTGGGTTTGACTACCTCAACGGTCCTAGTTCAAGAAGATATGGATTAAGCGTTAAAGCGACATTCTAAGCTAATCGTAGAAGTCTACAATTATAATAGCATCTACTAAAAATTTTTAATATGAAAAAAATATATAATGTATTATTTATAGCTTTTCTTTCAGCCTTTACAGTCTTTCAAAGTTGTGAGACCGTTGAGCTAGAAATGCTAGAAAACCCTAACTCGTTGAGCCCCGATCAGGCCAACCCTACACTATTATTTAATAGTGTACAGCTGAGTTACAGAAATGGTGTTGCCTCTTTCAACAACATCGGTGCACAGCTTGGAAGAATAGACTATATGAGTGGCCGTATCTACTTTAACAATTACGGAAGTGGTACTATGAACGGCCCTTGGGCAAATCTATTCAGCTCAATGAATCCTGATATTGCTGTAATAGAAGAATCAAACACAGATGGATCTTACGACTATATCTTAGGAGCATCAAAGGCGATGCAAGCACACATGATGATGTTATTGGTTGACTATATTGGTGATATCGTTTGGACTGAAGCAAACATGCCTTTAGAGTTCCCTAATCCACAATTAGATGATGATGCCGCAGTGTATGATGCCGCGCTATCTTTATTGGATGAAGCTTCTGCTCTTTTACAGGGCTCAAGTGCAGGTACTGCAACAGACCTATATTATGAAGGTGATGCAAGCAAATGGATAAAATTTGTTAATACGCTTAAAATGCGTGCAGCACTTACAACCGGAGATTACAATGGTGTTATTAATGCAACTAACGTAATTGAAAGTGCTGATGACAATTTCGCATTTGCCTATGGTACAAACCTACAGCAACCTGACACACGTCATCCTGATTACGCTAGTGATTATACCGATAGTGGTGCAAACCTTTATAGATCTAACTGGTTGATGAACCTAATGGCAGGAACTTATGGAGATCTGTCTAGTAATACTGATCCACGTAGAAGATATTACTTCTATCGTCAAAACGCTGTAACTCCTGGTAGTTTCACCCTGTTGTTTTGGGAAGCAGACGAAAGTTATTACCTATACAATGGAGATGTTGATGCAGCTGCATTAGCGTGTTCCGCACAAGATGTACCTGGTCACTTAGAATTCACCGAGGAAGAAGATTACTGGTGTTCTATGCGCTTAGGATACTGGGGTAGAATTCACGGTAATAACGAAGGTATTCCACCAGATTCATTCTTGAGAACAGCGTCTGGTGTATATCCAGCAGGAGGTAGATTTGACGACAATTTAGACTGGGTAATTCTTTCAGCAGATCAAAGCGACATCACATTTTATGATGCAGCAGTAGGCCTTGGCCTTGGAGCCGGTGGTGCTGGTATCGAGCCTATCATATTATCTTCATTTGTTGAATTCTGGAGAGCTGAAGCATATACCATGTTAGGTCAAGACAGCAATGCTGAAGCTGCATTTGAAGCTGGTGTAACTGAATCTATTAGCTATGTAACTACATTTTCTGACCCTACAGCAGACACCAGTTTAGCTCCAACAGAGGAAGAAATCGACGACTTCATCGCAGATATCACAGATGATTTTGCTGATGCAGATGATGACACGGCGTTAGATGCATTCGGATGGCCTGTTGAAAAGTCTAAATTAGACATCCTAGGTGAGCAATTCTTCATCGCAATGTATGGAGGTGGCGCTGATGCATTCAACTTCATCAGAAGAACTGGATACCCAAGAACACTTGCTAGAAATATAGATCCTAACCCAGGACCGTTCCCTAGAACACTTCTATATCCTTCAAGCGAAGTTAACGCGAATCCAAATGTTAGTCAAAGACAAGATAACGCAACTCAGGTATTCTGGGATTCTGGAGTGACTAACCCTGCAAACTAAAATCAATATGAAGATGAAAAATTTATTTAAATACATACTAATTTTAGGGCTTGTCTTTAACACAATATCTTGTGATGACGACCCAGATAATGCAATCTACACCGTCTTAGATTATGAGAAAGGTGCTGCATTAAGAACTATTGAGGTGATAAACGCCTCCTTAAACTCAAGCGACCCGTCTTCTACATTTGCTGTTACCGTAGAGGAGCAAGATGAGCTTGATGGGGATTTAATGGAAAGTGTAGACATCTACGTTTCCCTTAGAGACTTAACAAGTGACAACGGAACTTCTGATCCAAACAGAAGCCTTGTAAAAACGGTTTCTGCTTCAGAATTCTCTGAAGGTCCTGTCGGATTACCAAGAGCAACATTAACTGCAACTTTTGGTGAAGCTGTTTCTGCTATGGGAATTACAGAAAATGAGTATACCGCTGGTGACGTTTTTATCTTTGAGTTAGTATTAAACTTAACTGACGGAAGATCATTAGGACCAGAAAGTAGCTCTGGCGTATTAACCGGTGTATTTTTCCAAGCTCCATTCCAATACAATGCTTTATTAACCTGTTCACCAGAGCCAGGTGACTACACAGTAAGAATGTTTGATTCTTACGGTGATGGTTGGCAAACAGACTGTGGCAATGGAGGGTCAGGAATTACAATTGTACTTGATTCCACGACTCTAGAAGTAGGTCTTTGCTCTCCATATGGAGGATGTAATGACGGTGCTTTCCTAGATGAAAGCCAAGGAGGCTGTACTCCAAATGATGGCTATGAAGGAGTTGCAACTGTAACTATTCCTGAAGGAACAGTAAGCGCTGAGTGGAACTTCCCTGGAGATAATTACGGAGAAATTCGTTTTGAGGTTTATGCTCCAGATGGCTCTTTAGTTTACGATTCAGGAGATTTTGGTGAGCAAGCCTCCGGTTTATTACCAATTACTGTTTGTGCTCAATAAGCTAAATCAAGATACCACGTAGAGATTATTAGCCAATAATCGAAGAAGCCTGCAAGTTTACTTGCAGGCTTTTTTTATGTGATCTATTTCTTATAGCAAATTTTAACACTTGTATATTAATGGATTTCAACACCCTTATTATTCCTAGACATATAACATCTTCTCAAACGATATAAACACCAAAAATTCTAAACTACATGGCAAAACATTAACACAGACAAACATCTACCTTTCAGCGCCTTATACTTCACGTTAACATATTTTTTACAAATACTTTAAAATTATACAAATTTACGAGCAGAACATTAACATATTCTCATATATACGCTGTTTAGGATAAGAATTAAACAAGAGCTCCTTTAAATTTTATGATGAATAAATTGGTTATTGATTATTATTTATACAAATTCGCCACTGGCTAATTCAAATAAACAATAACATGAAAATTAAATTTACTGGATTGCTAACGCTTTTCTTGGCGTTAGCAGTGCAATTTTCTTTTGCACAAACCAAAGAAGTAACCGGTACGGTTACTGATGGAAGCGGTGTTCCGCTTCCCGGCGTAAACATCGTCATCCAAGGTACCACTACCGGTACACAAACAGACTTTGACGGTAATTATGCAATTTCAGCTTCAGAAGGTCAAACTCTTGTCTTTTCTTATGTAGGATTTGGTGATTCTGAGCAAGTAGTTGGTGCATCAAGCACAATTAATGTAAGTCTTACCGCAGGTGAAGCACTTGACGAAGTCGTTGTTACCGCCTTAGGTATTTCAAGAGAGAAAAAATCACTAGGTTATGCGACTCAAGAAGTAAGTAATGAGGAGCTAACACAAACAAGAAACAGCAACGCGCTTAACGCCTTATCTGGTAAGGTAGCAGGTGTTCAAATTTCTAATGCGAGTGGTAACTTGGGTGGTTCTTCTAGAATTTTAATACGTGGTATTGGTTCTATTACTCAGGAAAACAGACCTCTTATAGTTGTTGATGGTATTCCATTAGATAACAGTAACTATAACAGTACCTCTGCTCAAAATGGTGGCGGTGGCCGTGATTTTGGTGATACTGGTTTTGACATCAACCCTGACGATATAGAAAGTATGAACGTACTTAAAGGTGGTGCTGCAGCAGCGCTTTACGGTTCTCGTGCATCTAATGGTGTAATTCAGATTACTACGAAGTCAGGTAAAAAAGGTAAAGGTGAGGTAACTGTAAATACAGGAATCACTTTTGAAGAAGTAAACATTTTACCACAAACGCAAAAACTCTACGGAGGTGGTGGTGGTAACTACACTATTGGAGATCAAGGAGGTTTTAACCAAGCGACAATCAACGGTTCTACTTACAACTTAGTTGACTATGCTACTGATGAATCTTGGGGACCACGCTATGAAGGTCAGCCGGTATTACACTGGGATGCTTTAGAACCAGGAACACCAGGTTATTTACAAACAAGACCTTGGGTCGCTCCTGCAAATGATGGTAGTACCCTATTCAAAACAGGTTATTCTTACAACAATGGCGTAGCCTTTTCACAAGCAGGTGAAGACTCTAACATGCGTATGTCTATAAACAACACGCAGACTGAAGGGATTTTACCTAACACAAAATTGAACAAAACGAGTATCAACTTCAATGGTTCAACAAAAATTGGTGACAAATTAAAAGTTGACGCTTCGGTAAACTTTACGGTAACTGATGGTTTTAACAGACCTGCTTCAGGTTACACAGGAGAAAGTGTAATTCTTCAATTATATCAATTTGGACAGACTTCACTTGATTATGAAAGATTGAAAAATTATCGTACTGCCGATGGTACTCAAAGAACATGGAACAGAGTTGCTTACGACGACCCTACTCCTCGATATACTGATAACCCATACTGGGTATTGAATGAAAATACTGCAGAAGATAAAAGAACGCGTTGGTATGGTACTGTAGGTGCCACTTACAACTTTACTGATGATTTCTATGCGGTAGCAAAAGTGTATGGTGATACTTATGATTTCAGAATTAATCAAAGAACTGCTGTAGGCTCACAAGCACAAGCATCTTACTCTGAGAGTGATCGTGATTTTCAAGAGATCAACTACGAAGGTAGACTACACTTTGACAAAACTGTATTTGATGACAAATTAAGCATCAATGCTTTTGTAGGTGGTAACAGAAGGGTTAATGAATACCATTTCTTAGGTTCAAATACCAATGGTGGTCTTGTTGTTCCTGGATTCTACAATCTTAGTAACTCTGTAGATAACCCTACCGTGAGTGAAAGTGATACACAACGTCAAATAAACAGTTTATTTGGCTCGGTTTCTTTAGGCTATGATAACTTCGCTTACTTAACAGTTACAGGTCGTAATGACTGGTCATCCACCCTTCCTGCAGAGAACAATTCATACTTCTACCCTTCTGTTAGTGGTAGTTTTATCGCTTCTCAATTCATTAATGCAGACTGGCTTTCTTTCTTAAAACTTAGAGCAGGTTATGCTGAAGTTGGTAGTGATACCACACCATACCAACTTAGTAATGTTTTCATCGGAAGCAACCCATTTTTAGGATCTGTTCCTTTCTCACTTAACAATAGTAACAGAAACCCTAATTTACTTCCAGAAGAGAAAAGAACTTATGAATTTGGTGTTGAAGCTTCTTTCTTCAACAGACGTTTAGGTTTTGATGTAACTTATTACAATGAGTTAACTAAAGACTTGATTACTCCAGTTCAAGTTGATCCTGCTACCGGTTTCTCTAGCACTGTGCTTAATGCTGGTGAGTTAGAGAATAAAGGTATTGAGATTCTTGTTAATGCAACTCCAATAATGACCGATGATTTTTCTTGGGATGTAACTTGGAACTTTGCTAAAAACGAGAACACTTTATTAAGTCTTGCACAAGGTCTTGAAACGCTTCAAATAGCAAGTTTCCCTTTTAACGGTGTTTCTTTGAACGCGGTTGTAGGCGAGCGTTATGGTCAAATACGTGGTACAAACTATGTATATGATGACGCTGGAAACCGTGTTGTAAATTCTAACGGAAGCTACGCAGAAACTCAAGATGTTGAAAATCTTGGTTCTATTCTACCGGATTACAATATGGGTATTAGAAACACATTCACTTACAAGGGCATTAGTTTAGGTGTGTTAATCGACAGACAAAAAGGTGGTGTATACCGTTCTTTAACCAATATCTGGGGTAACTACTCTGGTATTTTAGAGCAAACTGCCGCTAACAACATTCGTGAAGAAGGTTTAGTGCTTCCTGGTGTGACTGGTGATGTAACGTATAATGACGATGGTTCTTATACCGTATCAAATACTGCTGAAAATACTCAGGTAATCTCAGCACAACAATACGGTACTGACTTCTACTTTGGTAATGATGCACAAAACGTTTTTGACGCTTCTTACTGGAAATTACGTGAAATAACCCTTGGCTACAACCTTCCTAAAAATTGGATAGGTAACGCATTTAGCGAAGTACGTGTAACTGCATTTGGTAGAAACCTACTCGTTTGGGGTCTTGACAATGACAACTTCGATCCAGAAATCGCTACTACCGGTAGTGGTAACATTCAAGGTTCTGAAGGTGGTTCTTTACCGTCAACACGTTCTTACGGACTTAACGTTCAATTAAAATTTTAAGAAAAAGATGAAAAATAAATTTATAATCTTATTAATGCTCGTCATCTCCGCAGGATTTAGTTCTTGTGATGAGGGCTTAGAAGAAGTTAATATAAACCCTAACGACCCTGAAGTCGTTCCTACTGCAAACATTTTTGCATCTGCTACTAAAAGCTTTATCGATTTTAATCGTAACGCTTTTAATTCAGGACGTTTAACGCAAAACTGGGTAGAATACTGGGGGCAAACAGCTTATGCTGACGAAGATCGCTATTTATATCGTGAGTCTTCTGCTCAAAGTATTTATCAAAACACATACTTAGTTGCATCAGATCTAAAGTCTATCATTGATCTTAACACCGATGAAGCGACAATGGATGACGCTGCTGCTTCTGGAGATAACGACAACCAAGTTGCTGCTTCTCGTATTATGTTATCTTACATGTTTTATGAGTTGACCAATTTCTTTGGTGATGTACCTTACTATTCTTACGGTTCTAATAATGAGAATTTTCAGGCACTTGATGTTGATGAAGATTTGAATCCGGTATTTGCTCCTCAAGAGGAAATCTATGCTGATATTCTTAGCGAACTACGTCAGTCTGCAGATATGATCAATGTTAACAGCCCGGTATTCACCAGTGGTGATAACATTTTTAACGGTGATGCTGCAAAATGGAAAAAGTTTGCAAACTCATTGATCTTAAGAGTAGCAAACAACCTTCGCGAAGTTGACCCAACAACTGCCTCTAATGCAATCAACGTGGCGGTTCAGTCTGGAGTAATGACTTCTAACGATGACAACGCAGTACAAAGCTATGAGACTACTGACCTAAACGCTTCTCCTTGGTGGAGAGCCTTTATTGGTAGAACTGACTTTGCTGTAACTGCTCCATTTATTGACCTTCTTAAAGGAGAAAGTGGAAACTTTGGCCTTGATCCTAGATTATTTGAAATGGCAGCGCCAATTTCAGCAGGAATTCAAGAGGTACAAGATGGGACTTATACACCAAGCAATGATCCTGCAGATTATGTAGGTGCTCCATATGCATTTAGAAACATGAACGCACTTCCATTCTCTTCATACTCTTTTATGAGTAGTAAAGTATTGAGACCAGATTATGGCGAAGTACTTATGGAATATGCTGAAGTTGCTTTCATCCTTTCTGAAGAAAATGGTTTTGACCAAGCAAATTACGAGGAAGGTGTACGTGCATCTATGGAAAAATGGGGCGTAGCTGATGCTGATATCACTGCATTTGTAAGCGCTTTACCTGCTGCTTCTGAAGAGAATGTACTTAATCAAAAGTATGTTGCCTTATATATGCAGCCAAATACGGCATACGCAATGTACAGAAGAACAGGATATCCTAATGTTTTATTATTACCTGGTGACACAGTAACCTTGCCTCAAAATCAAATTGATGCGCAATCACCTGATAATAGAATTGAATCATACACTTTTGAATCTGGTGTAAACGGAGTGACTGATTTACCTTTCCGTTTAAGATACCCACAAATCTTGCAAACGCTTAACGGTGAAAATCGTGCAGCAGCTGCTTCAGGTTTAGAAAATGGAGATACCATACTTAGTCAATTATTTTGGGATGTTGACTAACGCTCCAGTTATTATTTGATTTAGGAAAGCCACCTTTTTAGGTGGCTTTTTTATTTCTGCATCCCAATTAACCAACTTATCTTTGCCGTATGTCAAAAACCACAAACATCTACGGAACCCGGGCAATTATCGAAGCGATTCAAGCCGGCAAAGAAATTGGTAAAATTTATCTTCAAAAAGGCTTAAGCAATCCACTTTCTAAAGAATTAGATAAGTTGATTCGTGAGGAGGGAATTTCGGTTTCTTATGTTCCGCAGGAAAAACTTCATAAACTTTCTGATCAAAATCATCAAGGAGCAATTGCGACTATCTCCCCTATTCAATTCGCCGAATTTGAAGCTACCGCCGAAGCAGTTTTGGCAGCTGCAAAACCCGGACTTTTTCTGCTATTAGATCAATTGACAGATGTGCGTAATTTTGGTGCTATTATCCGTACTGCGGTTTGTACCGGTGTCGATGCTATCATCATCCCAAAATCTGGTGGAGCTCCCGTTACCGATGATACGGTTAAAACTTCAGCAGGAGCGATTTTTAATATCCCAATTTCTAAGGTTGATCACATCAAAGATGCTTTGTTCTACTTACAGGGTTCTGGTGTACAAGTTGTCGCTGCTACAGAAAAAACCGAAGATTCTATTTATGATCTAGACTATACGACACCTACCGCGCTTGTAATGGGTAGTGAAGGAAAAGGTGTTACACCGGGAGTTTTAAAACTTGTAGATCATAAGGCAAAACTGCCCATGGCAGGAACTATTAGTTCGCTTAATGTTTCGGTGGCTTGTGGGGCTTTTCTTTATGAAGTCGTACGACAACGCATCAAGTAAGTTCATCTTCTTCCTCTTCTTCTGAAGGCGGATCTATAAAATTTCCATCTTCATCAAATTGCTGTAAAAAAGGGTCATCCTCCGGATTATAAGCTTCGGTTTCCCAAACATATTTTACAGGTTTTGCAATTTTAGCCTTGAACACAAAAGCTAGAATCAAACCTGTTAAAAAACCGGATAAGTGGCCTTCCCAACTCATTCCATCACGTATAGGCATCGTTCCCCAAATTAAACTTCCGTAGAGAAAAACCACAATTAGTGAAAAAGCAGTCAGCCGATAGTGCTTAGACCAAATTCCTTTAAAAAATAAAAAGGAAGCAAGACCATAAACCACACCGCTGGCTCCTATGTGGTACGCGTCTCTTCCTATAAGCCACGTCCCTAAGCCAGAACCCAAAACGATCCAGAAAAGGACCTGCCACGCCACCGGTTTATAGAAATAAAACAAACCTGCGATAAGAACCAATGTAGGTACACTATTGTGCCACAGATGACTTAAGGTGGAATGTATAAACGGAGAAAGAATGATACCCGCCAAGCCAGAAATTTCACGAGGTTTGACGCCGAAAGGAGTAAAATTATATCCAAACCTCAACTCAAACCAAAATACCAGCCATAAAGACAATACAACAATCAACGGGTATAAAACCACACCTGTTGAAAATTGAAAAGCCGAATTTTGTCTTTGAGCGTTCATTCTATTATCTAATCTAGCAATTGTTTGGCCAAAATCATAAAGTAAGAAATACTGGCAGTTTATCCCGTACAAATAAATAATTTTGAAGTTATGAATACACCGCTAGCAGAACGTTTACGTCCTAAAACATTAGACGACTATTTGAGCCAAGAACACCTTGTAGGAGACAAAGGTTCTTTAACTTCTTCTATAAAATCTGGAGTCATCCCTTCACTTATTTTATGGGGACCCCCGGGCGTTGGTAAAACCACGTTAGCTTCTATAATTGCTGAAGAATCCAAACGTCCATTTTATGTTTTAAGTGCGATAAATAGTGGAGTAAAAGACGTACGTGAAGTCATTGATAAAGCAAAAAATGCGGGAGGTCTGTTTACACAGAAAAATCCGTTATTGTTTATAGATGAGATTCACCGTTTTAGTAAATCGCAGCAAGACTCGCTTCTCGCTGCAGTAGAAAAAGGCTGGGTTACTTTGATAGGCGCAACTACAGAAAACCCAAGTTTTGAAGTGATTCCTGCATTGCTGTCACGCTGTCAAGTTTATGTGCTCAATCCATTTTCTGCAGACGATCTCAGAGCGCTTTTGAAGCGGGCTATGACGCAGGACAGCATTTTGTCTAAAAAAGAAATAGAACTTCAAGAGACTGAAGCGCTGTTGCGCATCAGCGGTGGTGATGCACGTAAACTGCTTAATATTTTTGAGCTTCTGGTCACCACAGAAACTTCAGAAAAAGTGGTGATCACCAATGCGATGGTACAACAAAAAGTGCAGCAAAATACGGTGATGTATGACAAAACCGGTGAGCAGCACTACGATATCATTTCGGCATTTATAAAATCAATACGAGGCAGTGACCCTAATGCGGCGGTTTACTATCTCGCCCGTATGTTAGAAGGTGGTGAAGATTTGAAGTTTATCGCCAGAAGACTTATCATTCTTGCTTCTGAAGATATTGGCAATGCCAATCCTACCGCTCTAATTATGGCTACAAATGCATTCACTGCCGTCACTACAATAGGTTATCCTGAAGCTCGAATCATCCTGAGTCAGTGCGTTACTTATCTTGCCACTTCTCCCAAAAGCAACGCATCGTACATGGCGATCAACAGAGCACAACAACTGGTTAAGCAAACAGGAGATTTACCTATTCCCATTGCATTGCGCAATGCCCCTACAAAACTTATGAAAGAATTGGGCTACGGCGACGAATATAAATACTCGCACGATGGTGCAGGCAATTTTATAGCTCAAGAATTTTTACCGGAACAAATCACCAATCAAAAGCTTTATGATCCCGGCGCTAATGCGCGTGAAGATGGAATTAGAAAATTCCTAAAAAATAGATGGGGAGACAAATATGATTACTAGCCGCTCTAAGTAAACTATTTTAAGATGTTATATTATTAAGTGTTACAAAAGAAAACTCGCTTTAAATGGTGTTCTCAATTTGGAAAAGACCACTTAAAACGAGCTAAACTTAAGCGTATTCGGGTTTTCTATTTTTGCGTAAAAATCATCTTCACCAGACCACTTACACCTTTAATTTCGCGCTCTACTGTAAACTCAGTACCGTCAAAATAACCAACACCTGTAAATTGATTGGTGTTTACCAGATAGGATCCTGCTGAAGTTTTTGTAGCAGTACCTATTTTGGTTTGCCCTTCATATACGTCAAATCCATTTGAAGTAGGACGCATACTAAAGCTGCCATCGGCACTCGTAAGAACAGATGTTACTTTTGATTTTGCTTCTGCCTTTTTGGCTTCAGTTTCAGAATTGATCTTGGTGCTTACTTCTTCCTTTATAAACACATTGCTATTTTTAGGTATCGCCGAAACGACAACTTCTTCTTTCTCAGTAGATTTATTTGCCACAGCTTCTACCAAAGTTTTGGGTTCCTCCTCTTCTGTTTCAACCTCTTCAATAAGTTCAGCACGCTCGACAATCTCATCAGAATACGTGTAGCCATACTCTTCTTCAAGCTCCTCAAACGCATCTCTAAAAGCATCTTGATGCCCTGCTTTAAATTCTTTAATCTTACTTTTTCCTTCAGGAAGCACAAAGATTTCTTTCCCTCTACAGTTTACTAAAGTGATAAGCGCTTTAGTGCTTAAAAATCCGCTGATATCAGCGCGGGCATACAACGTGTTACATCCCGAAGCATTTAAATCTGCAGGCAAGGCTTCATTTTCCATATAAGCATTAAAACCATATTTTATAAATAAAAAGCGGGTAAGCGCATTAAGATCATATTGACCGGGCTCATCTTGAAATTCAAATTTTTGTGGAATAACGATGTATTTATAATCTGCCAGCTCCTGTGCAGAAACTGAAACCATTGAGAATAAAGCAAAAAGAGTTCCTATGATATAATTTTTAGTCTTCATTATTTAGTGTTTGATATTAGTTGAAAGCCAATTTGAAAACTGGCCGTATTTGAATCGGCAATATTTGAATATGAAAGTAAATTATCTGCTGCCAAATACACATTAAAACTACGGATTTTGGCAGAAATGAGAAAGCCAACATTAGTATATGTAAAAGAATCTACACCATAAGTGAGCTTTGTATTTAAAAATGAAGTTACGGGCGCATCTAAAAATGCAGTAAGCCCGGCCTGAATACCTCCCGGACGCTTTATTGCTATGGCTTGTAAGCCCGTTTTAAATCGATAGCGATTTTCCTCCGGATTCAAACAATTGCATTTTAGACGCTCTCCAAAAGAATAGGTTAAACCGCCCAATAACTTTACAGGACGTAGTAATGTGTAGCTTACATCAGCTCGCTCGCCAAAGTTCATGTTTTCATTAAACTCCTCTTCTAAATCGGTCCAATACGGTCTTATTACGGTATTCTCATCAACTACCGAGGGAAATATAAATTCAATACCATCAAAGTCAAAGTCTCCATTACCGTAATATTCATACGTTCTGCTTCGGTAGTTAATAAAACCCAGATCAAGTAAACTTCCGCTTGCAGACCAGCGTTCA
Source organism: Leeuwenhoekiella sp. CH_XMU1409-2 (assembly GCF_037029365.1). NCBI lineage: Bacteria > Pseudomonadati > Bacteroidota > Flavobacteriia > Flavobacteriales > Flavobacteriaceae > Leeuwenhoekiella > Leeuwenhoekiella sp. CH_XMU1409-2. Next base: position 214,062 of record NZ_JAYMEI010000004.1, read on the forward strand.
TTAAAATCATATGAAAATCCAAGATCGATACCTACACCATAATTTCCACCGAAAACGGAATTCTGCAAAATTTGAGACTCAGAAACCTCTTCAAAACTTCCTATCCCGGCGATCTTAAGTCCGCCGTTAATATTTTCTAATCGATGCTCATAGTAGTTATTTCCGTCAGGAGTCAAGTATGTAGTAAAAGTCCCGGAGTTATGAGTACTCTCTGCACTAAACATACCACTATAAAGCTTAAAACGCCCTCCTATACTAAAGTGCTCATTTACTTTTTTATTCATTCCTATATGAAAGACCGAAACCATCTCGGCGCGTGCTTTAATATCTGAAGCTTTAAAAGCATATCCTAAATGCTGCTGATTGCCTTCATAGGCCAATGTAGCCACATCTTTCGGGAAATAGGTAATAGCATCCAACTCTTCATACCAACCAAAGGAAATATAATTTCCTTTCCTAGTTCTAAAACCGGCACTTAAAATTTCTAGACTTTGATGAAGCACAGCATAATCTCTATTGCTCAATTGATCAACTTTTGCACGTATTCTCTCATTGATCTCATCACGCTCATTCACCTGAAAAATATCATACACTGAAACATTCCTTGTTGCTGCTTGCACCCCAACACCACTCAATAAAGGAATACCAAAGTGTTTATCAAAATCTACTTTATTACCGGGATTAAGCAATAGACTTTGAGGCAAGTAATCAGTATCATATAGCTGCTGATATTGTGCAGCAACCCCGGCTGAAGTCAATAAAACCAACAGATATAGAAATTTTCTACAATTCAACGGTGTATGCTGCTTTTGATTCAAATTTCAGGCTACCTACAATCGGAGCGCTATTGGTATTGATGTAATACTCAACAAGCACAGTATCGGCAGTGGTAATATTGCTTATCGCTGTCCCTTCTTTTACCACTTCATATTCAGAAACTACAGCTTCGCCATTGGTACTCCCTGAAGCTTCGAGCGTGATAGATTCACGGGTGACTCCATCTTCATCATTAAATTTTATTACGGCTGTGAGCGATTGGGAAAAAGTATTGGTCATTCTGAAGTCAAAAACGATCCTAACCAGACGGTTTTGAAAAAAGGGATCGTCTAAAAAATCAAGTTTTACCGCTTCTACTAGCCCATTCTGTTGGGTCTGCCCGCCATCATCTACAAAATTGTCTTGAGTAAGTAAAAAATGTACGAGATCAATATCCTGAGTAGTAGTTAAGGATACTTCTTCAACCTGATTAAAATCTATTTCTTCTGTACAACCAGTGGCCAGCAATACAAGTAAAAAGAAAAGTAACTTTTCAATTTTCATGATTAGGGGATTTGATGTCCTAACGCAAAAAACCGAGCAATAGTTTATAAGAAATTGCTTATTTCTGTTAAATCATCTATTGCGACAAGCGACTCTGGCAATTTGGTTTTATGATAGTTAAAACAAATCGTATGTAAACCCATATTTTGAGCTCCTAGAATATCTGCCTCATAATTATCTCCTATCATCACACTTTTTTTAGGATCTGCTGCTGCCAGTTCTAAAGCATGCTTAAAAATACGTGCATCTGGCTTCTTTACTCCTACCGACTCACTGCTGGTTATGGTTTTGAAAAAATGATCGATTTTAGAATTTTGAAGTTTTAAAGATTGAACTTCCTGAAATCCGTTTGTGATGATGTGCAACTCGTATTTTTTGTGAAGATTGCTTAGTTGGTCTACTGCTCCCTCAAACAAATGGTTATGATTAGGCAAATGATGTATATAATCTACAGACAAACGGTCTATCAAAAAGTCATCTATAGCAATTCCCAGCTCTTTAAAACTGTTTTTCAACCGGCCGTAACGCAACTGTTCTTTGGTAATACGAGACTCACGATAATACTTCCAATACTGAAAATTAATGGGAACATACACCTCAAGAAAATCATCAATGGCAACGCTTATATTGTTTTTCTTAAAAATATCTTCAAAAGCCAACTTAGAATTTCGGTCAAAATCCCAAAGGGTGTGATCCAGATCAAAAAAAACGTGTTGAATATTCTTTAACTTAGTCATTTACCAATTCTCTAAAAAATTGCTTCCATTGCCCCTGATCCTGTCCTTTTCCGGTCACCGATTTATTCCGGAAACTAAACACAAAATTACCGTTTACACGTTCTACAGCCTCCTTCATCTCAAAGAAAGTATCTAACTCATGATTGAGCTCTTTCTCATCTGAAGCACTTGTTTCAAAAGCCGAAGCTTGCGCACAAATAGGATGAATAAGCAAGGGCGTTATGGTTTCATAATCCAGATCATAAAAATTAAAAGGCGTACACGTACCCGCTCTAAATCCTAAATATTCAGGATATCCCATCGAGTAATCGTTTTTCATTTCAAACTGTATCATCTCGCGGTAATGCTCGGGCAAACTTTGCATATGCTTACTGCAGCGCACTGCGCTAAGCTGCTTATTATTGATGCCTTCAATACGCCGCTTTTCTAATTTCATCTGCCTTTTGCTCAACAAAGCCTCTTTAGATAGCAGAAGTCCGATCTCACTGTAATCTCCTACCATTTTAATAAGCTCTCTAAAATTCTTTTTATTGAATCTAATGTTGCGCGTGTAGGTCGAGTAATTGCCTACCATAAAGAAAAAGACAAACTTGAACTTGGCATTTTTTTGCACATTGATCAACCAGCTAAAGGTATCGTAAGGATCTTTTCGCAAGCCAAGACTTACCTGTAATCGCAACAAAATCTTACTGAACTGAAACTTCACCAAATCACCAAGAAAATTGGTAACCCAACGCATAATCCCTATGCCATACATTTCATAAGCCTGTTCGACATCAACCAAGGCTTGAAATGAGAACTTTCGGTGTTCAAAATTATAATCGGGATATTTCTCCTGAAGCACCTCTTTAAAATAATAGGCCCAAACATCAATAACAGGTTGAGTCAAAAATTCTTCTTGATATCCCAAACTCTCTGTTGCGGGAAATCTTCCTTGCTCATCCTTAACGTGAGGTAAAAACTCTTCATACCTACTCAACAATACAAAAGCTGCTGCAAAAATATCATAAGGCAATGCACTCTTGGTACCCGTTACAAAAAAGCACTTGGACTCGCGCCAATCTTGTACTTTGATCTCAAAATCACTTATTCCTTGCTCGAAAAGCAGCTCCTGACTTTTGATATGCAATTCCTTACCCAGAGGTTTATTGGTATACGACAGCTTCAAACTATCGTGCACAATAAATTCATCAACCGCAGTTGTGAACTTAACAGGAATCCCCAAAATATTGGTACAGATATGCTTGAAGGTATATCGCAGTCTTGGAGTGATCTTGTGCGTGTAGATAAGGAGCATATGCAATTTTATACCGGCAATTTCCGTAATTTTTAATTAAAGCGGAAGGAATTACAGCAAACCTTCATCAGCAAAGCTAAAATAGGAGTTTTCGGTAATAATAAGATGATCAAGCACCTTTATGTCGAGACTGGCAGCAGCAACTTTAAGTTTTGTGGTTATGTCTTTATCTGCCTGACTTGGTCGCAACCCTCCCGATGGATGATTATGTGCCAAAATAAGAGAAACCGCTCCGCGCTCTAGTGCCAGTTTGAGCACCAAACGCACATCGACCAGCGTACCGGTCATTCCGCCTTTGCTCAATTGATGCTTATGTAAGACTTTGTTGGAATTGTTTAAATAAAGAATCCAAAACTCTTCATGCGGCAATTCACCTAAAATAGGCTGAAGCAATCTAAAAACCGCGTTGCTTCCGGTAATTTTTGTTGGCTCTTCGGCTTTATCTGATTGTCTGCGACGCCCCAACTCGGTTGCGGCTGCAATACTCACAGCTTTGGCCTCACCTATGCCTTTAAATTTCATCAACTGCCCAACGCTCAGTTTCCCCAAAGCATTCAGATTATGATCTACTGAGGCCAAAATGCGCTTGCTCAAGGCTACCGCACTTTCGTTTCGGCTTCCGGAACCAATCAAAATGGCTACAAGCTCTGCATCACTTAGTGCATCTTTTCCTTTGTGTAATAACTTCTCTCGGGGTCGATCATCAAGCGACCACTTTTTTATCGAAAAATTCTCTGAGTTTTGCTGCATATCAGTTGGGCTGAAATAATTAGTGAACCATAGGGGCAGCTCGCGCAGTCTAAATTTAAAAAATGTATTTTTAGAATTTCAGGTTTAGAGATTAAAATATTCAGTAAAAATCTAATTTTCAAAATCTTATAGATTCTGTAGCGATTTAAATTAAAAATAACTTATGAGTAAGTATCCACCGGCACATCATCAAGAAGCTGAATACACCAACATCATAGAAACCTTAAAAACGTTTCCGCTTGCGACACTTATAACAGTTTCTGAAGGTTTACCCGTAATCACTCATCTTCCATTAGATTATAAGGTAGACGATCATTTGGGCAAACTCGTAGGTCATATAGATAACAACAATCCACAACTCCAACAGTTGAAGTTAGGAGCCAAAGCTACAGTGCTCTTTAATGGGCCAGACACCTATATTTCGCCAAGCATTTATACAACTACGCAATTACCCACGTGGAATTACATCAAACTACACCTTGAAGTAGAAGTTTCTAAAATTTTAAATGCTGAAGAATTAAAAGACGCTATGGTCGAATTAACCTCGTTTCTTGAAGGTGATGCGCAGCGCTATATTCTGGAAAAAGAGAATTCTAGAATGGAAGCTTTTGTAAATTATGTCACCGGTTTTGAATTAAAAATCACCGCGTGGGAAGGAAAATTCAAACTCTCTCAAGACAAAAACAAGAAAGACCAAATACAAGCGAAAGAAGCACTACTTCAAAATTACAGCCTAGTAATGCCTTCGTATCTCGAAAAGATCTACAGTTCACACGTCACCAAAAAGAATTAGAGCAATTCTTGAACGGTTTCAAAATCGAGACCGCCATAATTACCACTACTCATAAGGAGTAACACGGCATTGTCAAATTGCTGTTGCTTCAGGTAAGTTTTAAACGCTTCTGCATCTGTGAAGATGATGAGATCATCACGATCAAAAGCAACTTCGATCTGCTCTTTACTAATAGCCTCTAATTGTTTTACCGCAACTGCTTCTGGCGAATAAAAGACAACAGCTTCTTCGGCAGCATCCAGAGCTCCTTTATAGCCTTTTATAAATTCAGCATTTAAGCTGCTGTACGTGTGTAATTCTAAACAAGCAAAAAGCTTTCGGTCAGGAAATTGATTTTTCACCGCTTTTGTCGTTGCAGCCACTTTACTAGGAGAATGTGCAAAATCTTTAAAAGCAATATTACTCGCTGTTTCTCCTATTTTTTCTAAGCGTTTTGCCGCACCTTCAAAGCTTGCAATTGCTTCATAAAAATCATCTTCATCGATCCCCATATGCTGGCAAATCCATTTTGCGCCTGCCAGATTACTCAGGTTATGCTTGCCAAATACCGAGATTGGCATAGGACCTTCAGGTGTTTCTAACAAGGTTTCGCCATCTTCAATACTATATTCTGGAGTGGTGTAAGCGTGTTTACGTGTGGGAGCTGTAGCAGCTTCGGCGATGCGTTTCACCTCAGCATCTTCTTCATTGTAAACGAGAATTCCGCCACGCGAAATAGAATCAGCAAAGATCTCAAACTGTCCTACATAGTTTTCATAAGTTGGAAACACATTCACGTGATCCCAGGCGATCCCACTGATCAAAGCGATATTGGGCTTATACAAATGAAATTTAGGACGACGATCTATAGGAGAAGATAAATACTCGTCACCTTCTAGCAGGATAAAATCATTTTCTTCGGTGAGATGCACCATGGTCTCGAAACCTGGCAACTGAGCCCCAACCATAAAATCTACCTCACGATCGTGATAATGCAACACGTGTAAGATCATTGAGGTAATTGTCGTTTTCCCGTGCGAACCTCCTATCACCACACGCGTTTTCTCTTTAGATTGCTCATAGAGAAATTCGGGGTAGCTGTAAATTTTAAGTCCGAGTTCTTGTGCTTTTAAAAGTTCTGCATTATCAGGCTTTGCGTGCATCCCAAGGATTACAGCATCCAATTGCGTATCTATTTTTTTTGGAAACCAGCCGAGTTCTGGCGGCAGTAAATCATATTTAGCCAATCGGGATTTGGAAGGTTCAAAAATCGCGTCATCGCTTCCGCTTACTTCATATCCTTTATGATGTAAGGCTAAAGCCAAATTGTGCATCGCACTTCCTCCAATAGCTATAAAATGTACTCGCATAGTCCTGTGTAGAATCTTTAGAATAGATGCTGCAAGTTAAGAAATCACAGTTTCAGAAAACGAAATAATACCGTATTCTAACCTATAATTCTTGAATGCGTTTCTTTTCTTCTAAAGCCTGCTCAAAATCGGGTTCATCGGCGAGTGCTAAATTTATGTAGTGCGTTGCGCTTGCTTTATCTCCCTTATTTCTATAAATCTGAGCCATTCTAAAATGCGCCCATCGCACCGGAACACCATCTTTGACTGAATGATTCTCGATGTATTGCTTTAAACTGGCTAAACCCAATTCAGGCTCCATATCAAATTCGGCCGCAATTTTTCCGATTTGATAATTGATTTGATTGCGTTTGTGCAGTTTTAAACTGGAAGCTGCATTGTCTATGGCTTTTTTAGGCTGATTTTTCTTTTCATACAAATTGGTAAGTTTCTCATAGGTTGTGGGAGAACCACCAACCTCAATAGCTTTTTTGTATAAGGCTTCGGCTTCATCCATCTCATCCTCATGTTCTGCGACATAACCTCGAGCAAGAAAACCGTCTACCGGCGAAATATCCTGTAACTCCATCGCATAAGCTTTGGCTTTTTTTGTACTTCCGCCTATAATCCCGGGAAGCTGAAGATATAGCTCTACAAGTGCCCAGCGCGTTTCAATATGCTTGGGATCTAACTCGGCAGCTCTGGTAAAATGTTCCTTGATATCATCGATATAGGTCAAGGCGCGCAATTTGCTAATCTCAAGGGCTTTCATCCCTAGCGCGCCACCATATTTAAAATGATAATTAGCACTTGACGGCGATTCTTCTACTAGAGGTTCGTAATAGGTTATGGCAGTATCCCAATCTTTTGCATAGGCCGCAATATCGCCAAGATATTCCCGGGTTTTAGCGTGTTTAGGATTAGCATCCAGATATTTATAAAAAATAGGTTTTGCGAGTGCAAACTTTTCAGCTTTGAAATAGGCTTCGGCTTTTTGATATGCTGCATCCTGAGCAAATACAGAAGCCGAAATAAGCAGTGCAAATAAGAATTTCAAATGCATAAATGGTTGTTTGTATCAAAACTAAACAAAAAGCACGCCATTCTATGTAGTAATTTTAAACCGACGAATTATTCCCCTGGCGGAAATTCGTCAAAAATCTTATTTGCAATTTTGGTAAAATAACTCACACGGTCCTGCGGATTAGTATTTATAGCAATATTACTATCGCTTACCGCTTGCCAGACGAGAATATCCTTTTGAGCATCAACCAGATCGAGAGTTATGGTCTGGTGATTTTTGTTTCCTCCAAGTGGAAAACCCGCTCCAACGCTTACACCGCCACCGTAACTTCCGCCACCAATACCTACTCCTACCGAATTGCGCTGAACATCTTCATACTGATCTGCAATGATGTTTATAAGCAAATCAGGAGTTATAGACTTGGTGAATCCTTTTGACTGCAGCACGGCCTCAGTAGCATCTAGAAGGCGATTTAAATCGAGCTGACTCAAACCGCTATCCATATCGGTCATAAAGTTGTAGGTCTTGTACTGGGTAAAATCGATTTGCTCGTCATAATCATAGGCAACTTTGGTAGAACCGCACGAAATGAAAGTAATTATGCTTACTAAAATTAAAAAATGCTTCATCTTGTCTTTTCTTTTAAAATTAGACAAAATGAAGCATCCTTCTAGTCAATAAAATCCTAAAACCAGAGCTATTCTTCTATAGCGGGACGGTTAAGCATAGCCCAAAGTCTGTCTTTTAATACCGTGAGTCCTTGTTGAGCTACCGAAGAAATAAACATATACTCAATAGGCAAATTCTTATCTAACTCTGCTTTAAGTTCTGCCTTCAATTCAGCATCAAGCATATCGCTTTTGGTGATCGCGATCAACCGATCTTTATCTAAAAGCTCCGGATTGTATTTTTCTAATTCGTGTAATAGTATTTGGTATTGCTCGGTGATATCTGGCGCATCTGCCGGAATCATAAAAAGTAAGGTAGAATTACGCTCTATATGCCGAAGAAAGCGATATCCTAATCCTTTCCCTTCTGCTGCGCCTTCAATAATCCCCGGAATATCTGCAATCACAAAAGTCTGAAAATCCCGATACTGAACAATTCCTAAGTTAGGCTTCAATGTAGTAAACTCGTAGTTTGCTATTTTGGGTTTTGCTGCTGTAATTACAGAGAGTAAAGTGGACTTACCTGCGTTAGGAAAACCTACAAGACCAACATCTGCAAGCACCTTCAACTCTAAAGTCACATCAACTTCTTGCCCGTCTATACCGGGTTGCGCATAGCGCGGCGTCTGATTGGTCGCTGTTTTAAAATGCGAGTTTCCTAGTCCGCCCATACCACCTTCCGCGATGATATATTCTTGGCCTTCTTCGGTGATCTCTTTTAAAACTTCTTGTGTTTCTGTATCGCGTATCACAGTTCCCAAAGGCACTTCGATATACACATCTTCACCATCAGCTCCGGTACTGGTTTGCTTTCCACCATTGGCACCGTGACCTGCCTTAAGGTGTCTCTTAAACTTGAGGTGAAGTAACGTCCATAGATTTGGATTGGCTCGCGCAATTATATGACCGCCGCGACCTCCATCACCTCCATCAGGCCCACCTTTTGCCACAAACTTTTCTCGTCGCAAATGCGCAGAGCCTGCACCTCCTTTTCCTGAGGTTACGTGCATTTTTACATAATCAACAAAATTTCCTTCGGTCATCTTCTGTTCTGTTTTCTGTTTATTGTTTTCTGTTTTGAAACTAACATTTGAATTTAGTTCCTCTGTATTTTGTTGAGCTTAAATATTTAATGAAAGAGCCTGGTTTTGCGTTAATATGGTCGCATTGTTCTATTAAATCCTCGTAATCTTTCTGTAGTATTAACTGCTTATCGTACAACCGATAAATTTGTGATTTTAACTCAGAGCAAGAGCCTTTAGCATAGCCTAAAAAATTTCTAAATTCTAAACTTCCCGATCTCCCAAAGCCTTCAGCAATGTTATCCATAATTGAACCGGAGCTTCTATCTATCTGATCCTTTAGCGCGTAACGTCTTGATAATTCATCTGAAGCAATTAAAGCCTCTATCTTTTGACATAAATCCCGAGATAATTGCCAAACTTCAAGATCTTCGAATTTTTCAACTGTCGCCAAACTTCCCTGCTTTTAAACTGCAAACGCGAAACCCTAAACTGTTTAAAGCTTATCTATAACGCTGCTTAAGCGTGTTGTGATTTCGTTTATTTCGCCTACACCGTCTACACCAAAATACTTATCCTGTTTTTGATAGTAGCCTTTTAAAATCGCCGTCTCATCATAATACACTTTGATTCGGTTGCGAATTACAGTCTCATCTGCGTCGTCCTTTCTTCCTGAAGTTTTTCCGCGTTCCAAAAGACGTTTTACTAAAATCTCGTCATCAACTTCTAGCGCGATCATTGCAGAAACTTCAGTTCCCTTTTCAGCAAGAAGTTTATCTAAAGCTTCAGCTTGTGCTGTTGTTCTAGGAAAACCATCAAAAATAAACCCATTGGCATCTGGAGTTTCATCTACTGTTGCACTCAACATATCTATGGTTACCGAATCTGGAACCAATTGTCCTTTATCAATATATGATTTTGCCAAGGTTCCCAGCTCTGTAGCGTTTTTAATGTTGTATCTAAAAACATCTCCGGTAGAAATATGAACCAGATTGTATTTTTCCTTTAAAAAAGAGGCTTGTGTACCCTTACCTGCTCCAGGAGGGCCAAACAATACCAAATTTGTCATTTTTGTGGTTTTTAGTTTATAAATAGCATTGAGGTTACGCCCCAAACCGTTGTAATCAAGACCATATCCTACAATAAAATCATTGGGAATTTCTAGGCCAACATAGTGTATTTTATATTCTTTGGTATAGGCTTCGGGCTTGTAAAACAAACTTGCAATACGGTATTTGTTTACGCCGGCCTGTACCATCATTTGCGTTATTTTTTCAATAGTGTTACCGCTATCTACAATATCTTCAACAATCACGACCTCGCGTTCTTCAAGATCTGCCTCTAAAGGAATATGCGTTTGAACCTGCCCTGTGCTTGAGGTCCCATCATAAGAACTCATTTTAATAAACTCGATCTCGCAATCGCCTTCAAACCTGCTTAAAAGCTCTGTCGCAAACTTATAAGCACCGTTGAGCACGACTAAAAAAACGGGCTCTTTCCCTTTAAAATCACTATTGATTTGAGCGGCAACCTCATCAATCGCCTTAAGCAATGTAGCCTCTGAAATATACTCCTGAAACTGAAGTCCGTTTAACGTGATCATGGTTAGTTTGGCTGTGGTTCTAGCTAGATGCCAAATATACATATTGTAGATGAATATTGGGTTGACCAACATTGAATTACACTAAACCCGCTTTAATTCTTTTTTTGAGCTTTTTAAACCGAAGTATTTGCCGACGCAATTCGACTTTCTATAGGTAATAAGTTACTTTTGCAAGACTAATTTTTTATCGTATAAAGACATAGAATTAATGACCTCATATTTTTCTTCAGATTTTAAACTCGCTATTCTTGGCGGTGGTCAATTGGGTAAAATGCTACTTTATGAGACCCGTAAATTTGATATCCAAACGCTGGTTTTAGATCCTAATCCGGAAGCGCCTTCTCGCTTAGCAGCCAATTATTTTCAACAAGGAGACTTGATGGATTTTGATACCGTTTACAACTTCGGAAAGCAGGCAGATGTAGTGACTTTTGAGATCGAAGCCGTAAATGTTGACGCTTTAGAAAAACTGGAAAACGAGGGAATCGCCGTTTATCCTAGTCCGCAAACCTTGCGAAAAATTCAGGATAAAGGAATTCAAAAGGATTTTTATACCGAAAAAAATATTCCGACGGCACCCTATAAAAAATATCCAACGCTCGATGATCTTAAACTTGCGCTTACCGCTAATCAAAACAGCTTTCCATTTGTGTGGAAAAGCACGCAAGGCGGCTATGACGGCAAAGGGGTTCAGGTCGTTCGCTCTCAGGAAGATCTCGAGAAACTTACAGACACGCCGTGCATCGCAGAGCAAATGATTCCGTTTAAGAATGAGTTGGCTGTAATCGTGGTACGATCCCCAAAAGGTGAAGTAAAAACATATCCTGTCGTAGAAATGGAATTTCATCCAGAGGCCAATCAGGTCGAGTATGTGATCTGCCCGGGCCGCATTGATGATGAAGTCGCAAAAAAAGTGCGTGAAGTTGCCACTCAGGTTTCTGAAGCGTTTGAACACGTGGGATTGCTAGCTGTAGAAATGTTTCAGACTCAAGATGATGAGATTTTAGTAAACGAAGTTGCTCCGCGCCCGCACAACAGCGGTCATTATAGCATCGAAGGAAGTTATACCAATCAGTTTGAGCAGCATTTACGCGCGATTTTAAACCTTCCGTTAGGAGAAACCGAAAGTAAAATAGGAGCTGTGATGGTAAATCTTGTGGGAGCAGAAGGTTACACCGGCGACGTGTACTACGAGAAGATCGAAGATATTATGGCGCTTAAAGGCGTTACTCCGCATATTTATGGAAAACGCGAGACCAGACCTTTTAGAAAGATGGGCCACGTGACGATCGTGAACAGCGACTTGAGTGAAGCGCGCAAAATTGCCGAACAAGTTAAAAATGCTATTCGCGTGATCACCAAATAATTTCTGAACTTCAACAAAATAAATTCAATTCAAAACGCACTTAGCGTACTAAAAAAACAATTATGGTAGGAATAATCATGGGAAGCACCAGCGATATGCCGGTGATGCAAGCAGCGATAGATGTTCTTGAACAACTGGGAATCAAAACTGAAGTTGATATCGTTTCGGCACACCGCACTCCAGATAAATTGTTTGACTATGGTAAAAACGCGCATGAGCGCGGTATTCAGGTGATTATCGCCGGTGCTGGTGGTGCAGCACATTTACCGGGAATGATCGCTTCATTATCTCCGCTACCCGTAATTGGCGTACCCGTAAAATCCCGTAATTCGATAGACGGGTGGGATTCTGTGCTTTCTATTCTACAAATGCCGGGAGGTGTTCCTGTGGCAACGGTAGCCCTTGACGGCGCTCAAAATGCAGGAATACTGGCTGCTCAAATTCTTGGAGCTTCAGATGTAAAGATTCGTGAGAATATCATTGCCTTCAAAAACGGACTCAAAGAAAAAGTGATCAAAGGCGCTGCCTCGATCAAAAAGTAAAGGACTTTTAGGCAAGCCTTTATTCTTCAACCTTTTAGCCGTGCAAAAAAAGAGAGCCGTTAAAAACGGCTCTCGAGAAATGTATAAGGTAAATTAAAGTATTTATTAACCATTCTAAATATTATTAATCAAACCCTTGCTACATATCTGTGCTAGTATTTTTGGAGTAACAAATTTACTTTAAAGTAAAGAAAATTATCGTCAAAGATATCATAATACTAGCTAAAATACATTTAATTCAAAAAAATCTAGAGAAAATTGAAAGATTCAGAAAATATATTGCTGCAAAATTTTGATATCGCACCTTTTGATGCGATACAAAATGAAGACTATAAGCCTGCGATTGAAGCAGCTATCGCTCAGGCAAGACAAGAAATAGATCTAATAACTAACAATCCAGAACCCGCAACTTTTGAGAATACCATTGCCGCGCTGGATTATGCAGGTTACCAATTAGACCGGGTAACCAGCATCTTTTTTAACTTGAATAGTGCCGAAACCAACGAGACGATTCAGAAAACGGCCCAAGAGGTTTCTCCGCTATTATCAGAGTTTTCTAATGACATTACGCTTAACGAAGCTTTGTTTAAACGCGTTAAAAATGTTTACGATTCACGCGAGTCTCTTGATCTTACCAGAGAAGAGGAAGTGTTATTAGATAAACGCTATAAAGGTTTTTCTCGCAACGGTGCTAATTTAGCTGAAGACAAAAAAGCACGTTTACGTGAGATCGATACCGAATTGTCCAAGCTTTCGCTAACATTTGGCGAAAATGTTTTAGCCGAAACAAACAAGTTTGAGTTGCATCTTACTGATGAAGCAGACCTTGCCGGATTACCGGAAAGCACCAAAGAAGCTGCAGCACAAACCGCTGAGGAAAAAGGGAAAGAAGGCTGGGTGTTTACACTTGAATATCCTAGCTACATTCCGTTTATGAAATATGCTGAAAACCGTGAATTGCGTAAAAAAATGGCGATAGCCTTCGGGGCAAAAGGTTTTCATAATGACGAACTAGACAATCAGGAGAATGTTCTTAAAATCGTGAATCTGCGTCAGGAACGCGCTAATCTTTTAGGCTATAAAACCCATGCGCATTTTGTTCTCGAAGAGCGTATGGCTAAAAGCCCTGAGAATGTAGAACGTTTCTTACAAGATCTACTGGAGAAAGCTAAACCTGCGGCTGAACGCGAATTTACACAACTTGCCAACTTCGCTAAGAAACGCGATGGCATCGAAGAATTACAAAAATGGGACAGCGCTTTTTATTCTGAAAAACTGAAGCAAGAGCTTTTTGAATTGGATGATGAGCAACTGAAGCCCTACTTTAAATTAGAGAATGTTATTAACGGCGTCTTCACTATTGCTCAGAAATTATACAAGCTGCGTTTTGTTGAAGTGCAAGACATTCCAAAATATCACAAAGACGTAAAGACCTATCAGGTTTTTGATGACCAAGATAATTTCATTGCTATTTTTTATGCTGATTTTCATCCACGTGCAGGGAAACGTGCAGGAGCTTGGATGACGCAATACAAAGGTCAGTTTAAAAAAGACGGAGTGAATGAGCGACCACACGTTTCAAATGTATGCAACTTCACAAAACCAACGGCTTCAAAACCGTCTTTGTTAACCTTTAACGAGGTGACTACACTGTTTCACGAGTTTGGCCACGGACTTCACGGAATGCTGGCAAACACCACCTACCCTAGCCTGTCTGGACCATCTGTATATTGGGATTTTGTTGAATTACCAAGTCAGGTTTTAGAGAACTGGTGTTACGAGCCTGAGGCTTTAGAACTATTTGCCAAGCATTACGAGACCGGAGAAACCATCCCGATGGTATTGATCGACAAGATCAAAAAAGCAGCCAACTTTCAAGAGGGGATGCAAACGCTTCGCCAGTTGAGTTTTGGCATTTTGGATATGTCTTGGCATGGTGCAGACCCTAGCGGAATAACAGACGTAAAAGCACACGAAAAAGCTGCTTTTGAAAACACCAAACTGTATCCGGATGTTGCCGAAAACTGTATGAGTGTTTCATTCTCTCACATTTTTCAAGGTGGATATTCTAGCGGATACTACTCGTACAAATGGGCAGAAGTCTTGGATGCTGATGCTTTTGCTTACTTTAAAGAAAACGGTATTTTTAATGCTGAAGTCGCACAAAAATTTAAAGATCACGTACTTTCTCAAGGAGGCACCGAAGATCCAATGGTTTTATACAAGCGCTTCCGCGGAAAAGAACCTAATCCTGAAGCACTTTTAAAAAGAGCCGGATTGATACAATAGAAAAGCTAAAGCCTCATCACTTGATGAGGCTTTTTTATTTATTCTTTTCCTCGATCCATTTACTCATAAACTTAGAGGCTTGTAGCGATTGATGCCAAAGCATCGCGCCTGTAAAATTTGAAAAGCGATGGGTTTCCAGATTGTCTTGTAAATCACTCAGCCGCTTTTTGAAAACAGAATTCCATTCTTCTTTAGAAAAGCGTTGATTTACAATGATTGCCCCATTGGCTTGCGCTTCTGCAAATTTATTCTTGTCCTTATATAATGCGATTGCAGCTTCTGCAAAGGCTTTAGGATCATCGACCACGCTTCCGTTGAAGTCTAGTTCGCCGTGCATTCCTTCTGCACCGACGCTTGTCGTTACTGCCGGCGTTCCGCATTGCATGGCGTCCAGTAATTTTCCTTTTAAACCTGCTCCTGTGAGTAAAGGTGCGAGTAATACCCGAGCTTCTTCTATAACTTCGTGCGCGCTTTCGGCTCTGCCCAAAACATAAAAATGCTCTTTAGGATTATGCAACTGCGTATGCTTTTCTGCGGGATACGAACCGTAAACACGCATTTCGGCATCCGGTAACTGCTTACGAATGAGCGGCCAGATTTCCGTTTTTAAATACCGCACCGAAAGCCAATTGGGTTCGTGTCTAAAATTCCCGATCGTCACAAAATGCTTCCGCGTCTCAAAAGATTTCCAAGCCTGCTGCTCTTCCGAGGTAATTGGTGCAACCATAAACGGCAAGTACAACAATTGCGAATCGGGCACTTTAAAAAACTCCTGCAGCAACTGCATTTCAGCTTCCGAAATAATTAAGGAGAGATCGCAACGATAGATACTGGCGAGCTCGCGCTTTGCGTAATCGGTATGCAAATGCCTTTCAGAAAAGGCTTCATTCGCTTTTAGAGCAGCCTCTCTCCCCTTTCTCAAGCCGTGCAAGTCAATCGTTTCTAAAACACGTAGCGCACCCGGACACTGCTCTTTTACCCGCCAACCGAATTGCTCTTCGATCACGAACTTGTCAAACAACACCAGATCGGGATTGAGTTCTTTGATAAAGACATCAAATGAAGCGTTGTTCAATTGAATATTGTGCGTTTGTACACCTAGCGCCTTCAAGTCTTCAGCGTAGGGCGTTTTACCTGCGGCACAAGCAAAACTCACAGCATACCCCTGGGCTTGCAAGCTTCCCAGCAGTTGCATAATGCGCGTTCCCGCCGCAGACGAAACCGGCTCCGGCCAAACATTACCTATAATTAATGCGTTCATAGCGCAAAGATAGTTTTACTAAAGCAGTAAACAACCTCACTGCAAGTCCTTGAAGAAATAGTTAGAAACTGGTTTTCAATTTCGAATCAAGTCTTTAAAAATTATACCTATTGGCGGTACCAGTAAATAAGTTTCAATAATTACTGAAACTTTAAAATATTTAATTATATTTGAGTATGGAATTCAACGAAGCAAAAGCACAATTTTTACAAACCTGGGGCGCATTAGGTTCGCAATGGGGCATTAATAAAACCATGGCGCAAATTCATGCATTATTAATGATCTCTCCAGATTCGCTTTCTATGGAAGATGTGATGGAAGAGTTGCAGATCTCTCGTGGTAATGCCAGTATGAACCTGCGCGGACTTATTGACTGGGGCATTGTATATAAAGAATACAAACCCGGTGAGCGTCGGGAGTATTTTAAAGCTGATCAGGACGTTGATTCCCTGGCCCGCAAGATTGCTGTGGAACGGAGCAAACGGGAGATCAAACCGGCACTTCGCGTTCTAGAAGGCGTAAAAAACTTTGACGAAACCGATGAAAGTCCGGAAGCTTTAAAGTTTAAAATGAAAACGCAAGAGCTTCACGATTTTGTAAACAAAGCAGATACGATGCTGGAGAAAATCGTTAACCAAAAAGAAAATTGGATCACTAAAACCATCATGAAACTGATGACCTAGATCTAAGCTTTGGTTTCTATGGAATAAATTCAGGCTGAGAAGAATTTTCCAGAAACATTCACAATTATATATTTCAATATTTTCTGAAAGTTTAAAAATAATGATATGAACTATAATTTATTCACATATGCTGTTTACCTCATTTTAATGATTGGCGTCATCTATTATATAGGAAAAGTATGCTACACCAATGGAAGAGCATTTATTTTCAATGTAGTTCAAGACCATAACCTTACAGATCGCACTAACAAACTTCTACTTGCAGGCTATTACCTCATTAACATTGGGTTTGTAATTGTGACTATCAGTGGTTGGCCTAAGATCACGAGTCCGATTGATATCATACACGAACTAAGCAAGTATATAGGCTTCTTACTTTTTCTGCTGGCCACACTTCACTATTTCAACATCTACTTTATTACACATTTATTTAATAAACTATTTAATTCTTAAAATCACTTACTTATGGAAACTTCAAAAATTCTAATCGGTTACCTCATCTATTTACCCATTACAATCACCCTAACGCTTTTTGTATCTAATATCCTGTTCACCAATGGAAGGTTATTTATGATAGATATTTTTAAAGGGAAAGAGGAAATCGCCCTTGCTACTAACCGACTTTTTAAGGTAGGATTCTATCTTTTGAATATTGGGTTTGCTTTGCTCATTATGGAAATCCAAGACTATGGTTTTGATAACACCTATCAAAATCTAGCCGAAGTTCTAAGCTCAAAGATTGGTGGTTTTACAATCTATTTAGGCTTGATACTCTTCTTTAATATCTTTTTATTCTTTAGAGGAAGAAAAAAATCCAGACAACATTTAAATACTGTTGAATAATGAGACTTGAATCCAAAGCCATCAAAGGAGGTATTTTACTAGGCACGTTTGCTCTTATTTCATTTTTGGCTATGATGCACTTTTTATTTGATTCAATAAAAACTGTATTTGATAGCAAAATAATTTACTTCTTTTTAATAGCCTGCATGTTGAATTATTTGGTTAGTATCGGTACGAGTGCTTTTTGCTTAAAATCAATTCGCCGAGGCCGAAATCCTAAACTGATGGGATTGGCCTATACATTCCTGTCATTACTCGTCTTCTCGTTGATTTTCGACATCCCTTATTTCATTTATGATTGCTCTATAAATCCTGAACACTTTTCAGAAAACTTGACAATGCTGTGGGCCTCTCCTCTTTATTGTTTTGTAATGGGCTCTTTACCAGCACTCGTTATCTGTATTCCTTTTGGACTGTATTTAGATGATGATCTGCTGTAAACAAAAAAGCGCCACTCGTTATGAATGGCGCTTTTTAATTTATGTTTTAGAAGACTACGCTTCTTCCATATATTCTTCAATTGGAGCACAGGTACAGATTAGGTTTCGGTCCCCGTAAGCATCATCTACTCGACGTACAGAAGGCCAGAATTTGTTATCTGCAACATACTCCAGCGGATAAGCCGCTTGCTGGCGCGTGTATGGAAAATCCCAAGTTTCAGCAGTCAACATATGCATCGTGTGCGGTGCATTTTTAAGCACGTTATTATCATTATCTGCAGTTGCCTGATCGATCTCTTTTCTAATACTGATCATTGCATCACAAAAACGATCTAACTCCTGCTTGCTTTCACTCTCTGTAGGCTCGATCATCATTGTTCCTGCAACCGGAAAAGATACCGTAGGCGAATGAAAACCGTAATCAATTAAACGCTTAGCGATATCAACCACCTCGATCCCATTGTCTTTAAATGGGCGACAATCGATAATCATCTCGTGAGCCGCACGTCCTTTTTCACCAGAATACAATACTTCAAAAGCACCTTTTAAACGCTCTTTGATATAGTTGGCATTTAGAATGGCAGCTTCCGTAGATTGTTTCAGTCCGTCTGCGCCTAGCATTTTGATGTAGGCATAACTGATCAAACACACTAAAGAAGATCCCCAAGGTGCTGCAGAAATCGCAGAAATCGCTTGTTCGCCTCCGGTCTTGATCACCGGGTTCGTTGGTAAAAACGGAACCAGCTGCTCTGCCACACAAATAGGTCCTACGCCTGGTCCACCACCACCGTGAGGAATTGCAAAGGTTTTATGCAAGTTAAGGTGACAAACATCGGCACCAATTTTCCCTGGATTGGTCAAACCAACCTGCGCATTCATATTGGCACCATCCATATACACCTGACCACCATTCTCGTGAATGATCGAAGTAATTTCTTGAATCGCGCTTTCATAAACTCCGTGTGTTGATGGATAAGTCACCATCAAGGCAGCAAGGTTATCTTTATATTTTTCAGCTTTTTCACGAAGATCGTCAACGTCGATGTTTCCTGCTTCAGTAGCTTTGGTTACTACTACCTGCATCCCGGCCATCACGGCACTTGCAGGGTTTGTCCCGTGTGCAGAAGATGGAATTAAGCAAATATTTCTATGATGATCATTTCTACTTTCGTGGTAGGCTTTAATCACCATCAATCCTGCATATTCTCCTTGCGCTCCGGAATTAGGCTGAAGACTTGTTCCTGCAAAACCGGTAATTTCGGTTAGTTGATCTTCTAATTTTTTAAGAACCGTTTGATATCCTTCGGCTTGTTCTACCGGCACAAACGGGTGAATTCCGCCCCAACGCGCATCACTTAGCGGAAGCATTTCGGCAGCAGCATTCAGCTTCATCGTACACGATCCTAACGAGATCATACTGTGATTTAACGAAAGATCTTTACGCTCTAAACGCTTGATGTAACGCATCAACTCCGTTTCAGAATGATAGCTGTTAAACACCTCGTTGGTCATAAATTCTGTTTTACGACCTAAAGCTTCCGGGATCGTAATCTCGTCAACCAAAGCTTCTAAATGCGTGAATTCTTTACCTAAAGCTTCAGCAAAAACGGAAATAACTTTATTAAGATCAGAAAGGCTTGTCGCTTCGTTTACCGCAATTGAAACGGTTTCAGCATCCGGATAGTAAAAGTTGATTTCATTTGCTTCTGCATACTTGCGCACTGTTGCCGCATCTGTTTTTACACGAATAGTATCAAAATAAGCAGAATTCAACTGATACAATCCTAAATTTTCTAATGCATCGGCAAGGGTAGCTGCAGTACGCTGAATTTTGGTCGCGATATATTCAAGACCTTTTGGTCCGTGATACACGCCATACATCCCTGCCATCACAGCAAGAAGTACTTGCGCGGTACAAATGTTTGAAGTCGCTTTATCGCGTTTGATATGTTGCTCACGGGTTTGAAGCGCCATACGTAACGCACGGTCTCCATTGCGATCTTTGGTCACCCCAATGATACGCCCCGGAATATTTCTTTTAAATTCTTCACGTGTCGCAAAATAAGCAGCGTGTGGCCCACCGTATCCTAACGGAATTCCGAAACGCTGGGTAGTACCAACCACAACATCTGCGCCTAAATGCCCCGGTGATTCTAAAAGCACCAAGCTCATTATGTCTGCTGCAACAGCAACTTTAATGTCTGCTTCTTTAGCTTTAGCGATAAATCCGGCATAGTCGTGAACTTCCCCTGATGCTGAAGGGTATTGTAACAAGGCTCCAAAAAATTCTGAACTAAAGTCAAATTCTTGCGGATTTCCTATTACCAACTCTACACCTACCGGAAGCGCTCGTGTTTCTAATACAGATAAGGTTTGTGGCAATACTTCTTTATCAACAAAGAATTTAACCACATCGTTCTTTTTCTGAGCACGACTACGAACTGCTGCGAGTAGCGTCATCGCCTCAGCGGCTGCTGTAGACTCATCAAGTAATGAGGCATTGGCAAGTTCCATCCCGGTTAGATCACTTATCATCGTCTGGAAGTTCAATAAAGCTTCAAGACGACCTTGAGCAATCTCCGCTTGATACGGCGTGTAGGCTGTGTACCAACCCGGATTCTCTAAAATATTACGCTGAATAACCGCAGGGATTTTAGACTCGTGGTATCCTAAACCAATGTAGGTTTTAAACAGTTTGTTTTTATTGGCCAAAGCATTGATGTGCGTGGCATACTCATACTCACTAAGCGCCGGCTCCAAATCAAGGGCTTTTTTCAATTTAATTCCATCAGGTAAGGTCTCATAGATCAATTGATCTATAGTTTCTGCCCCGATCGCTTTTAACATCTCCTCTTTCTCCTCAGGTCTTGGACCAATGTGTCTTAGTGAAAAAACATCTGTTCTCATATGCAATTTATGTGTGTTTAGAATGGCGCAAAAGTACAATTTCAGATATATATTTTCATCGATATACCTCCTACTTTTTTAACCACTTAAAGCACTTATTAACACATACCCTATCTTTACCTGATGAAACACCTTAAGGGGCTTTTTGATTTTTACATCAACAGCAGTATTCACGTGGCTTTTGCTGTGCTTTCTCTTGTTTTTGTAACCGAAAAAGAACTTGAGCTGAGTCTCGATTTTAACTTCAACGCCTTTATCTTTTTAGGTACAATTACCGGCTACAACTTTGTTAAATATGCTTCGGTAGCAGGATTACATCATCGCAACCTCACCAAAAGGCTTAAGGTGATTCAACTATTTTCATTCGTTTGCATTTTAGCCTTAGCCTATTTTGCGTTTCAATTTGATTTGGAATTTTGGCTTTCCTGCGCTCCGCTGGCTCTCTTGACAGCTCTTTATGCAGTCCCTTTTTTACCGAATAACACCAACTTAAGAACCTTACCCACACTGAAAATTTTCATCATTGCCGTAGTATGGGCCGGTGTTTCTGTGTATTTACCGGTAGTGTATGAGGCATCTGCGTTTACAACCGAATTCTACCTGATGCTTGCACAACGCTTTATGCTGGTTCTGGCTTTGATCATCCCTTTTGAGATACGCGATCTTACCTATGACTCAGCCGCGCTGGGAACTTTACCGCAAGTATTAGGCATAAAAAAAACCAAGCTATTTGGTTTATCAATGGTATTAGGGTGTGTTATTCTGGAAGTTTTAAAAACTGAAACCTTCTCTGCTTACAGCATTGTACAGTACTGTATTTTATTGATCACAGCCTTTGCAATTCTAAAATCGAGCACGAAGCAATCTTCTTACTATGCTTCGTTCTTTGTGGAAGGAATCCCGATCTTATGGGCAATTTTTATTCTGGCTTTTTAGCAAGTTCACGTGCTAACTCTTCACGTATGCGCTTCTTGCATTCTTCTGGCATTTGCTTACACTTAGAATCTTTCAAAAGTTTGGTAAGCTTTGCGTTGCGCTCTGAGTACTTGGCGCATTGCTTGCACATCATCACGTGCATACGCACGCTAAGCTTTTCAAAAAAAGAAGCATCCTCATATTGACCTTTGTCACATAAGTGTCCTGCTTTTTTACAATCTACAAATAGTTTCATCTTTTATAACCAATTTTCTTCAAGACAGCTTGCTAGCGCCGTACGGGCTCTGTGAATGATTACCCACAAATTAGACGGCGTAATATCAAATTCTTTACAAATAGTTTCAGTATCCTGGCCTTCTATCGTTTTTTTTCTAAAGATAGCTGCCTGTTTTTCTGGCAATTTGCCCAGACACGCATAGATCGCAACACCCAATTCGGTATTTTCAAGATCATCTTCGGCGGTACGATCAAAAGGATCTGCAACACGTTCTTCTAACCAGTCGCCTGCTTCTTCATCGTTTGAATAGTTCATACGAACCTCTGCCTTGCCCTTGTTAGAATTTATTTTGCGATAATAGTCAATTATTTTACGTTTTAAAATAGAAATCAGCCACGTACGCTCGCTGGCTTCTCCTTTAAAATTTTTCATTGACTTCAATCCCGCCAAAAAGGTTTCAGAAATTATATCTTCGGCCACCTCCTTATCGTTCACCTTTACAATCGTGTAATTGTAGAGGTAATCAGAGTATTTATCCACCCATTTTTGGGGGTCGAGTTGGTGGTCTGCCATAATTGGTAAGTCAGTTATAGAACAAGCCGCAAATTTACGTAATTCTCAACAGTAGGCTAAAAGTAAAATTATTTTCGTCAATAGTAACATAAGAAAGCCTTATATCCATCTAAGAAAACTACCTCAGGGAAAGCCTCAGAGTATTACACCCTTTGGCGGCGCCAATAAATCAACCTAATCTGTTACATTTGCTGCTTTAGCAATTCAATTTTTTTACGGTGTACGAAAAAACTTTTCCCAACAAACGCTATGCGATCACAACGCGCTTCTTAAAAGAAGTGCTGCCCAAAGAAGCTAAAATCCTTGATTTGGGAGTTGAAAATCCTTTTTCTGAAATTATGAAAGCTGAAGGATATTCGGTTACAAACACGGGCGGAGAAGATCTCGATCTTGATACGTCTGCCGTTAAAAACACCAACGCTGAGGTGGTGACTGCTTTTGAGATCTTTGAGCATTTACTAGCACCATATCAGGTTTTAAAAGACATTAAGGCTACTAAGCTTGTGGCAAGTATTCCACTCAGGCTCTGGTTTGCTCCCGCATATCGTAGTAAAACCGATATGTGGGATAGGCATTATCACGAGTTTGAAGATTGGCAGTTTGACTGGCTTTTAGAAAAATCAGGTTGGGAAATCAAAAAGCGGGAAAAATTCACGCATCCGGTAAAAAAAATAGGTTTTAGACCTCTTCTTCGACTTTTTACACCGCGCTATTACCTTGTTTACGCAGAGCGAAAATGAAACTAGTAATCATCATACCGGCGTATAACGAGGCTGCACTAATCGGTAAAACCTTAGACTCGCTTCTGGCGCAACGTTTTTCGGCAGAAAAAATAATTGTTGTTGATGACGGAAGCACCGATGAAACTCCTGAGGTGGTTATGAAGTATGTCGAAAGGAATCCTTCCATTCAACTGATACAGAAATCTTCTGAAGCTGCACATTTACCCGGGAGCAAAGTCGTGCAAGCATTTAATTACGGTTTGGAGCGTTTAGATACTGATTATGACATACTGTGCAAGTTTGATGCAGATTTGATTTTTCCTGAAAACTATTTAGGAACCGTCGTAAAGGCTTTCGAACAAAATCAAAATCTGGGGATGTACGGTGGTTTTTGCTATGTGGAGCGCAACGGCTCTTGGGAGCTCGAAAACCTTACTAATAAAGATCACATCCGCGGCGCGCTCAAAAGTTATCGAAAAGCTTGTTTTGAAGCCATTGGCGGACTCAAAACAGCGATGGGCTGGGATACTTTAGACGAATTGCTGGCACAATATCACGGCTGGGCAGTTGCTACCAATGAAGCGCTGCACGTAAAACACCTAAAACCTACCGGACACACCTATTCTGCAAAAGCAAAATATAAGCAAGGCGAGGCCTTCTACGGGATGCGTTATGGACTTGCTTTAACCGCAATCGCTTCAGGTAAACTGGCCTTTAGAAAGAAAAGCTTTAAGCTCTTTAAAGACTACCTCAACGGCTATTTGAAGGCACAAAAAAAACACCTTCCGTATTTGGTTACCCAAGATGAAGGTGCTTTTATAAGAAAGCTCCGCTGGAGTAAAATCAAGCAGAAATTATTCTAAAAAAACCACTCTACCCTGAGTAGTGCCATAGCCCCACGAAGCGTGTATGAACTAGACAGTAGCTGATTCTCGTTTACAGCGTACAACTGATAATCTTTAGTATTAAATATATTATTTAGCGCTAAGCTGATATCGACATCCTTTTTTGCTAAGGCATATTTCAAATTTAGATCACAAAACAAGTATTGCAGCGCCTCCTGCTCGCCCTGATCCATATAACTGTGCTTTAAATCAATTCCTAGCTGAAAACCTTGAAAAGGTTGAATATTCAAACCCCCTTCCTGATCTACTCTAAAAGTTTGATAATTTAAGTTGTCACTAGATCCCTCGTTTACTTTAGTTGTACTAAAAATTAAGCGTGGTCTGTAAGTGAAAGTCAATTTCTTAAAGAACTTTTTATTGAACTGTGTTGAAAAGACAAATGAGTTATTTGTAAAAGGGACTAATTCATCATTAATTAGTCTATTAAAGATTGAATAATTATACCCAGATTTGAAAGAAAGCACGTTTCTTAGCGCAAACACATATTTACTGAAACTCAAATTTGCACTATACGTCTTCGTCTCGTTACTTAGGGGTAAACTGACAATGGTCTGTATATCATCTTCAATGGTATAACTCAATATTGAATTTGTTTGACTTTTCTCGTAAGACAATCCTGCATTTAAAAACAACAGTGCAACAGACTTTTCAAATTTATAATTGAGGCCATACGACTGTCTCCGGGTTTCCTGCAAATCTGCCTCATTTGATTCTAAAAACCGGTAATTGCGTAAAACAGCGCCTCTAAAAACTTGCGTGATGTTTCCAAAGGTTTTTCCATATGCATAACGCGCCGTCAGTTCTTCTTCAGCAGCTATTTTATACTTTATGCTGAGTTCAGGATTGATAAAAAAGTCTGTCTTTTTTTTATCCAGTTCGTAAGCTTTATCCTGATAAGAAAGTGTCTGAAATATTACAGGTACATTTAATGAGGCTTCAAAATTTGTAGTAGCAAACTGATAGGATGGTTTGAAATAAGCTTGCTGCCTCAACCATTGCAGATTGTTCCCGCAATCCATTTGAAACTCTTCAACCTGATCATTATTCCTAAAAGTCAAACCACTTTCTAAACGCTGACTTTCTATCAAATAGCCTAATTGATATTGTTGCTTAACAACTTTACTTCCTTTTATGTAGGACACATAAGCATTTGAATTAAATGTGGGTAATCTAAAAGATTGATTAACCTCATCATTCATCCCCATAAATCCGGGAATTTCAGAATTATAACCATTTCCTATACTCAGTTTTTTATCATTCGTACTGTATTGGGATAACCAGCGAACCTCAAACACCCCTTCATTTTTTAACTGAGGTATCCAGTTAAAATCATTAGAAAGCGTCCAAAATTTTTGTTGGAGTTCCTGAGCAAAGTTTTGGCGGTTAGAGACTATGCCTGCATCACTGTTTTTTTGATCAATATTAAAACTCAACTTGTTTTGAAAGAAACTGGTTTCTTGATTTTTCAGTATGTTCAATGTGCTATTAAACAAAAAAGGCCTTTGGGTAATGCGTTGATCTTCAGAATAGGATAGCGTGTCTGTTGCAGTAAAATTTGCAACCCTACTGTTATAGCTCAAAACATTTGTATCAGTAAACGCCTGTACATTTAATTTAAGTTGTAAGCCGCTATCTGTGGTGTAGAGGTTATTTAGATTAACAACTTTAGATTTATTGAAATAATAGGTCGATAAAGGTAGGTCTGGTGCGCCTACCGTACCCAGTGATAAAGAAAAAGAAGCAGGGTCCTGACTGATATCAGAACGTAAGTCTGCATCACCTAATTGTTTAAAATCTGCCCGGTAATCTACTGCCGCATTATTAACCGCAAGCGTATTGAGCATTTTGATACGTTTATTAAGTAGTATAGGTGTTATTGAAAGATCATAGAGCCCCGGCAACCCACCGGCAATATCTGCTTTTGCAGAAAGAGCCATACTGTTCTCATCCTTTAAAACCAGATTCATGGCTACCTTTTCTGTGAGCACCTTATCCTGAAGTACCTTGATGGGCTGATGGTTTTTAATGACATCTACCCCTTGAATATCTTCTTTGCGTATGGCCTTAGTCGCGAGACCATACCTGCCATCCATAAGGTCATCACCCTGAATGTAAAGATTTGAAACTTTCTCTCCATTAAAATAAATCGCACCGTCATCACCTACTTGCACTCCCGGCATACGCTTTAATACATCCCCTATACTACGATCTTCCGCCTTCTGAAAACTAGAAACCCTGTATTTTAAAGTATCACCACTGCGTTTGACTACTGGTCTATTCTTTATAACGATTTCATCTAAAGCAGTAGCATCAGGCTCCAGAACAAAGCGATACACATCCTTAGCATCAATCAGTTCTATTTGTTGGGTCTTAAAACCCAAATAATTTACTTCTAAAAAGATTTGCGATTCGCCATTTAATACGGGAAGTACCAGCTCAAAATAACCCTGATCATCTGAAATGGTATAGGCGAGAATATCACCAGAATCATTTGACACTACTGTAACACTTGCTCTATCAAGCCTCTCAGAATTTTCACCGGTGACTGTCCCGGTTATTGTTCTATTTTGCGCCATTGCTATAAATCCCAGAAAAAAAATCCCCAGAAAAGAAAAATGGAGAACAGTTCTCTTAATGAATTGTATGATATAGGCCTGTCGTAAAATTTTAGTCTAATTCTAAAGGATTGTATTCTTCTATTTTATCAAGTGAACGGTTGCTGGGATCTTCCATATTCATTATTGCGACCTGGGTGTCTGGAAAAACTGCATTTAAAACACCAATAGGATCTTTCATAAATGAAAGTTCTAACCTGCGTAATTCTTTAGCGTTAACAGGTATTGCTAACTGTGGGTATAACTGAAAAGTCTCTGTAGTTTCTTCAGGATCTGTATTGCGTGTTATTTCTTTAAATATAAATTGCACTTCTTCTTTTAAATCCCGTGCCTCCAGAATCAAACCCGGTAATCCTCCCAATTTCCAGGGTCCATTTTGAAAAGGTAAATCTGTGGTAAACCAGGCTTCATAGGTACGACCAGCATAATCTCCTACTGCTTTTTGACAGCTATAATCGCCCAGTTCTTTTTTGTCTTTTGTAATCTTCCAATTTATTTTTGGGATTTTACTATTTAATAAATAGGTCTTATTCCCTAAAAAAGTGTATTGTGTTAATGCTTGTTCTTTTAGGTCTTTTAAGGTTTCTTCGCGTAGAAACACACCACCATTATTCACCAGTAAACCCAAACCTCCTACAACGGTGGTTGCGGAAGATGAAGACGCAGTGCTTTGCAACTGTTCCTGCTGAGCTGCTGCTGCGGGCTTATTATTGTTATAAACGTAAAGGGTCGTGTACCGGCTCGTATTTTTAGCGAGGGACAGCACCATATCTGCTACATAAGGAGATTCAGGATTAGCAAGATTTCGAATGTGCTTAAACTCATAGACAACATTAAGTACCGTAGTCTCCTGCCCGTTAACCTGCGCTAAAATACTGAGAAATATTCCAATAAAGATTACAAACCTCACCATTGGGTTACTCTTATTCTGATTCATGAATTATCAGCTTTAAATATTTTTTTTTAACATCTGAATCCTCTGTAGGATCGCCTTTAGCGAGAATTTTACCATAGGTATCTGTCAACGCAGTAAACTTTCCGTGCTCACTGATTAAGGAATCATTTTGATGCATGAAGGTATTATTAGTATCTAAGTATAGCGGTATTGAAACATTTCCTAATTTATCACTCTCAACCAGATATTTTAAAAGTTCAAAATTGTCTTTTGAATAGCAAATAGGTAAAACTGTAAGGCCGTTAGCTTCTTTTTCATGAGCAAATGCGTCCCACTTTTCAATATTAATTAAGCAAGTGGCACAACTCACATCAATTAAGGTATAAATTTTAAAATCTCCTGCTATAGACTCCATTTCAACTTCTTCCTCTTTAAGAGTTTCGGTGTTGTAAGAAACTATTTTTTCTGGCACCTTAACATTCTCTATTTCTGCTTGATTAGTACAAGAAAAGAAAACTAAGATAATAGTTGAAAGAATTAAAACTTTACTCATCGCCAAGAACTCCCTTTTTAATCACTTTATCTTTAGGATCATACGTATAAATTATACGATCATCACTGGTCACAGCAAAATCACGCGTATATTCTGGTAATTCTAGACGCTCAATGGGATTGCCTTCCCAATCGTATTTGTAAATATATTTCCCGTATGAGCGATACTTGCCTTGATGATTATTGCCAGAATAAAGTAGATAAATAAATTGATCTGTTGTCGCCCCAGTCACAAAAGCATAACGCGTCTGCGGTCCACGCGCACTCACATCCTCTCCCAGATGATCTTCCATTACAATCACATCAGGTTCATAATTTTCAGGTCCCAAAATAATTTTAGAAGATTTATTATCCAAACTGAGAATTTGAATACGGTCTGAATATCGGGCGGACATAACACATTTATCCCTCGAAGGCTTTATATGAAGGATACTTTCATAAGCCGTTTTTGTAGTTTTAGAAACCTCCTCAGAGCCTGTAGTGTATGGAGCAAATTGATTAGTAACCTCTCCTAATGGTAAATTATACAACGACAACCAGTATGCTGAATCATAATCTCCGGTTGCAATCATATTGTATTTATCAACCAGCTGCGCAGCATAATAATTTTTATTTACATCATAGATCGTATCTACACGTGTTGATTGATTTAAAAGTGATTTAAAATCAAAGGTTACAACTTTAGACTTCACAATATCATAGACCCATAAGTTATCTTCAATAACACCGTAAGAAAAGAATCCCATAACCTCTCCCTTCTTTCTACCAGATTTTATCATGTGACCCATCTCGGCAGAATCTAAAGCATTAATGAATAGTATTTGATTTGTCATATTTGCAGTAAGCAGTAAAAGAACACTATCCCGTACTAAGCTCATCCTGTCAACACTGTAATTTTTTAAAGATTTAAAGTCTTTGCTTTTCACTTTGCGTTCTAGAGGAAATTTTGTAAAAATTTTTGCCCCATCATTAATTTCTTGAGCCTGTGAATTACAAGAATTAATCACCAAAAAGATTAAAAGCAATTTTAAAAATGTCAAAAATTTCATATAAATAGATTTTCATTAAAAACACAAACAGTATTTTTATTTAGATAAAAATACTGTTTTAACTACCTTCTCTGTTCAATTCAATATATCAATCCTCACTTATAATAGGTGGTGAATCATAATAACAAGAAGTGGCTCCTCTTGTACAATTTAAAACCCTTACATTTCTTCCCACTTCACCTACCATACAAGAATCACCTATCTCACCTGTAAAAGTACAACGCGAAGCTACGCGTTCATCAAGGATTGAAAAAGCACTTACCATTGAGAAACTAGAAAGAAAAATTAGTCCTAAAACAACATTTTTCACATTAAAATTTTTCATAATAATTACTTAAAGATATAAGGTGCTATTGTTATTATTACCATTATTTATTATAAAATTATGTTAATAATTTATATGCTGAAACGGTCGTAATTTGCGTAGGGGATCTGGCAAAATATAATGGAGCACATAAAACAAGAAAAAATGAAAAATGTTTTTGTCTTCTATTAATGCTACTGTTCTAAAAATCCTTTTTTTGTTTTACCTCTTGCAAGAGCATTCGGTGAAGTTTCTTAGTCTTGCAGGATCACTCAAGAACTATTTTAAAACCTCAGCGATCACTTTGCCGGTGGTTCCATTAGGGAATTCAATTCCTAACAAAGCCGAAATGGTAGGCGCGATATCCGGAATTTCGGTGAGCTCGTAGGTTTTACCTTTTTTGATTCCGGCACCATAAAACAAGAGCGGCGCGTGCGTATCATAGGAAAATGCTGAGCCGTGCGTAGACCCGGTACGCGAATAACTAATTACCCCGGGATCAAGTACCAAAAAAACGTCTCCGCTACGCTTTTGGTTAAAGCCTTTTTGAATCAAAGCTGCTACCCCGCTGGTATAGTTTGCCTGATTGAGTTCAGCACGCGTATACACCTTGTCCATAAGATCATATTGCAAAGCAAAATGCGCGATTTTCTTCTGAAGGTCTTCGGCATTAATATCGGCAGCAGTAAGATTTTCGTAGTTGAAAAACACCTGATAATTTGAAATATCTTCAATCAAGCCTTCTTTTCCATATTCAGAAACGACAAACTCATTTAACGCAGTTTCAAATGCCCGATTGTCAAAATATCCTGAAGGTATTTTTTGATCGCTCAAATAAGCCGGTACGTTTACAGCACCATGATCTGCGGTTAGAAAAACCGTGTACTTGCCTTTACCAACCTTTTGATCTAAAGTCTTAAGCAACCACGCCAAATCCTGATCCAGACGAATGTAGGTATCCTCAACTTCTTTTGAGTTTACGCCAAAGTTATGCCCCACATAATCTGTAGCACTGTAGCTGATAACCAAGAAATCAGTATCTGCATCCTGTCCCAAGTTTTCTGCATCAATGGCTTCAATCGCAAAGTCTGTCGTCAGATTATTCCCGTAGGGAGTAGATTTTAAAAGTGAATAACCTCCGTTTTTTTCAGCAAGCGCACTTAAATCATATGGAAAAACTGCTTGTTCCTTTCCTCTAAATCCGCCTTCGTAAGGGCTAAGATCTGCACCACTCTCCAGGTAAGATTCAATAGGTTTTAAGGTATTCCATTCTTTAAGGTAGTTTTTCGCTTTCGCGGAAGCGTTAAAATCCTGTACCCACTTTGGCAATTCATTCATATAAAACGTACTGGTAATCCACTTGCCTTCGTCACCGCCTTCAAACCAATAGGCTGCATTGGCTGTATGACCGGCAGGCAAGATCGCACCGCGGTCTTTCAATGAAATACCAATGGTTTTACCCCGCATTTGCGTATGCAGACGGTTTTGATCGGTGACCGTAGTGGTCAACATACGATGTGGCGACATTTGCCCGGCAGATCCTGCAACACCTACTGAAGCGACTGTGGTGTCCCCCGCGCAATACACCTGATGCTTTTCAAATTTATTGTACCAGTTATTTGAAATAATACCGTGATTCGACGGTGTGGTTCCCGTATAAATAGAAGCGTGCCCCGGACCCGTATAGGTAGGCACATAATTAAAATGATTGTTGCGACATTCAAAACCTTCTGCCATTAAACGCTTAAAACCATCAGAACCATACTGTGTATCAAACCGGGTTAAGTAGTCAAAACGCATTTGATCTACAACAATACCCACGACAAGCTTTGGATTTTCTGAGCTGTTCTGAGCCAAAATGGGCTGAAAAAGTACCGTAACTAGGGTAATACCAAGGAATTTAAAGGCTGTGAATTTCATATAATTTCGTTTTATGCTACAAAACTAAAGCTTTCAAGCATTAATAAGATTAAGTTAATCTTAAATAGCCTTACCGTGTATTTTTCCTATTTTTAACCCTGAAATAATAGTTATGGGATACCTAAAAGAGATCGGTCTTTATTTTATGATGATAAAGGGGGTTTTTATAAAGCCTACAAAAACATCTGTCCTTAGAAATCTGGTGTTGAAAGAAATTGATGATTTGATCATTGGTTCAATAGGCATTGTTTGTTTTATATCCTTTTTTGTAGGCGGCGTGGTCGCCATACAGACCGCTCTTAATATGGACAATCCTATTCTACCTAAATCCTTAATCGGTTTTGCATCGCGGCAGTCAATCATACTTGAATTTGCTCCAACCTTTATATCGATTATTATGGCCGGTAAGGTGGGCTCTTTTATTACCTCCAGCATAGGTACGATGCGTGTTACCGAGCAGATTGATGCTTTAGAAGTTATGGGGATCAACTCCCTCAATTATCTGGTTTTTCCTAAAATAATCGCGATGTTGTTCTATCCGTTTGTGATCGCAATTGCTATGTTTTTAGGAATTCTCGGCGGATACACCGCGGCAGTTTTAGGTGGTTTTGCTACCGGAGATCAATTTATTCAAGGTTTACAAGAAGATTTTGTTCCCTTTCAGCTGGTTTATGCGTTTATAAAAACTTTTGTTTTTGCAATTCTATTGGCCACTATCCCATCATATTTTGGATATTATATGAAAGGTGGTGCGCTTGAAGTAGGTAAAGCAAGTACCACATCCTTTGTATGGACGAGTGTATTCATCATTCTTTCAAATTATCTAATCACCCAATTACTCCTAAGCTAATGATCGAAGTTAAAGAATTAAAGAAAGGATTTGGCGGAGATGAATTAGTCTTAAAAGGAATCTCTACCACATTTGAAAAAGGAAAAACCAACTTGATTATTGGTCAGAGTGGTTCTGGTAAAACCGTATTTTTAAAATGTCTTTTAGGGCTCTTCAGACCTACGGAAGGTAAAATTTTATATGATGGTCAAGCGTACTCTGAATTATCTTCAGAAAAGCAACGCACGTTACGCGAGCAAATGGGAATGGTTTTTCAAGGCAGCGCTTTGTTTGACTCGATGACGGTTGAAGAAAACATTATGTTTCCGCTAAAGATGTTTACCAAACAACGTAAAGCAGAACGCCGAGAACGTGCCAATGAAGTAATCAAACGGGTAAACTTAATCAATGCTAATAATAAGCTTCCGTCAGAAATTTCAGGAGGAATGCAAAAGCGTGTTGCGATTGCGCGCGCCATTGTAAACAACCCAAAGTATTTGTTTTGTGATGAACCAAACTCTGGTTTAGATCCACGTACCGCAACACTCATTGACAACCTCATTCAAGAGATCACACACGAGTATGAGATCACGACCATCATCAATACGCACGACATGAACTCGGTGATGGAAATTGGTGAAAAGATCGTTTTTCTACAAAAAGGACATCTTGCCTGGGAAGGTTCTAAAGAAACCATATTTAAGGCTGATAATGATGATGTGACCAACTTTGTATATTCTTCAGACTTGTTTAAAAAAGTACGCGAAGCGGTTATTAAAGAAAATCAATAGCGCGCTATAGAAAGCGTATCTAGATCGTACTTAACTTTTAACCATGCACGCAGTTTCAACTCTTCTCTACGCTTAGCATTTTCTGAAAGTGACGGCTTCCATTCTATGAGAAATGTGGGAATAGTATCTGCTTCTTCAAAATTGGTATTTATCGTATTCGAAAAACCAAAACGTGCAATGTTCTCATAATTAATGTGCACCTCTTCGCTCAAGCTTTGAAAAGGCAAAGCCGAAGCTTTAAGTCTGTTGATCTCATCTTCCAGCAACTGAATTTGCGAATTCTTATCTGCCAATGCCTGCTGATTATTGACATAGAGATCTTCAAGAATACCCGACTTTACAGCGCTTGAAAGCTGCTCTGCCATTTGCGATGATTGATCAGAACCCTGATGTATTTTAAGACTTACATCTGCCAAAGAAACCTCCTCTGTCAACTGATTGTACCACTCCTGAATTTTAGCTTTTGGGACCAATGCCCCAATGAGATACACATCGATACGCTTGGCTTTATAATCTTGTGAAAACTTCACAACTTCAGCACCCTCATAGCGGATTACCCGAGTCACATAATCTTTAGTTGCTGAAGTAAACACCTGCTCTTTGTAAAGTATGTAAAACAAATAGAGACTGGGAATCATCACAACCAATGCGATCAACGAAGCCATTTGAGTAACAAATCTTCTGCGCTTAGAATTGGCATATTTCACCATCGGGAAGCGTAAAAATTTAGCTACCAAAAATGTCGAAAGTGCAATAAACACCGCATTGATCGAAAAGAGATAAAAGGCTCCCGCATAGTACTGCCATTCTCCCATTGCCAGTCCGTAGCCTACGGTACACAAAGGAGGCATCAAGGCCGTGGCGATAGCCACACCAAAAATCACACTCGCAATGGTCCCTTTTTTGGTTTTAGCTACAATGAGTGCCAAACCACCAAAAATAGCAACTAAAACATCTAAAATGGTTGGATAGGTTCGTGCTTCAAGTTCCGGAGTCAACTCAGAAATAGGAGAAACAGCAAAATAAAGTGTTGCTGTGAGTACGCTGAGCACGATCATCACCGCCAAGTTGATCAAAGAGCGTTTGAGCGTTTCGATATCATTAATCGCAAGAGAAAGTCCCATGCCCACGATAGGTCCCATAAGCGGAGAAATAAGCATCGCCCCGATTACTACCGCAGTACTGCTTACGTTCAAACCTATAGACGCTACAAATATGGAAAAGATCAAAATCCAGGCATTATGCCCTTTAAATGAAATATCCTTTTTAACAGCTTCTATTGTCGAATCCCGATCGGTATCGCTTCGTATATCAAGTAATTCAGACAAAAAAGTACGCACACTATACCAAAGCGTTTTTGCATCTCTCTTGACTGCTTCATTCGAAACTTTCTCGTCCTGCACTATCTTATTTTGCTCTTCCATTCACGCTTAAACGAGATCTGACCCAAACTTCTTTTCAACTTCAGCACGTATAATTTTCACATCTTGCTCTTTAGCCTTTGGCATAATCACCAAAACGGCATCACTATCTACTACGATATAATCTTTTAAACCTTCCACAACAACAACTTTTCCTTTTTCAGAACGAATGAGATTACCTTCTGAATCGCGTATTACCGTTTTAGCATTTACAACCACATTGTCCTCGCTGTCTTTCTCTAAGTTGTCGTATAAAGCACCCCAAGCGCCAAGATCACTCCAATCAAATGTTGCAGGAATTACCCCAACGTGACCGCTTTTTTCAAGAATACCATAATCGATACTGATGTTCTCGGCTTTAGCGTAATTGTCAACAATAAATTGCTGTTCTGCAGCTGTATTTAGCGCCTCAAAACCAGAATTAAATAAGGCATACATCTCCGGAAGGTATTTTTCAAAGGCTTCGATAATAGCTCTGGCACTCCAAATAAAGATACCGGCATTCCAAGAATAATTCCCTTCTGCTAAAAATTGCTTCGCAGTTTCATAATCGGGCTTCTCTTTAAAAGCCTTAACTCCTTTTACAGCGTCGTCTCCGGCTGTATATTGAATATACCCATAACCCGTATGCGGGAAGGTTGGCTCAATACCCAAAGTAACCAACAATTTTTCTTCAGAATCATCAGCAGCACAAGCTTCAAACGCGGTGTTTAAATCTGCTAAAAAAGCCTGCTCATCTTCGATCCAATGATCACTGGGAGCAACGATCATTACCCCATCGGGATTCGCCTTGTAAATTTTTAAAGCCGCCAATAAAATACACGGAGCTGTATTACGCATTGCGGGCTCTAAGACAATATTTTCATCTTTAACCTTAGGCAACTGCTCGTTCACCAGTCCTTTATAGTTCTCATTCGTCAACACCAGAACATTGTCTGAAGGCACGGTTTGAGACAAACGTCCAAAAGTACGTTGTATTAAAGTCTCTCCTGCTCCTAAAATATCGTGAAACTGCTTGGGATAACTTGCTTTACTCAGTGGCCAAAATCGGGAACCAACTCCCCCGGCCATTATAATTGCATAATAGTTTTTGTTTGTCATCTGGTGTTGTTAAGTTAAAAGTTCGACCTCTGCGTTAGGTTGAAATAAATAAACTTTTCCCGTGGCGGTCTCTACACATTCATAACGTTTGATTCTACGTTCTCCTTTTTGAAAAACTTTTCCGTTATATAATTTAAAAAGACTACCCCGCGGAATTTCAAATATATAGCTTTTATCGTTGGGTGGGTCAAATTGCTTAAGCGCTAATGATAATTGCGCATCGGTATCGCTACTCGCTTTAGGGTTTTTAAAATGATTGGCGATAACCGGTAAGAGTTGCTTTGGAAAGATCTCGGGCCTAATAAATGGCAGCATTAAATTTTGAAAGGTATATTTCCATTCTTTACCGTGCGGCTTTATTCGGTTACCAAATTTCACGAAGGCTACTAAATGGGCGATCTCATGAATTAAAGTTATCAAAAAACGATAGGAATTCAAATTGGTATTCACCGTGATTTGATGTCCGCCACCAGGCAACCTTCTATAATCTCCGTGACGCGTGACACGTTCATCTACGATCTTTAGATGAACGCCAAAATTTTTGATCAACTCAAAAACAGGGTCAACCGCTTGCTCTGGTATGTATTTGCCTAAGATATTCTTCATCGTTTATGGCGTAGACGCCGAAACCTGCAAAACTTTTCCGTTATAAAATTTGTTTGCTGTCAACGCAAAATTCTTAATATATGCCGCCATTTCTTCAGCCGAAAGTGGTGCTTGGTATCCAGGAAAAGCTTCTTCTAGCATTTCGGTCTGCACAGCTCCCAACGCCAAAACATTAAAGGCAATTCCCTGTTCTTTATACTCTTCAGCAAGCAATTCGCTTAAAGTGATCACAGCACCTTTACTCGAACTGTACGCAGCTAGCCCTGCAAATTTCACGCTGCCTTGAATGCCTCCCATACTACTCACAGTAACCACGTGACCACCTGGCTTCATAAAGGGTAATATAGCCTGAGTTAAAGTCGCGACCCCAAATACATTTACAGCATATACTTGTTCAAAATCTGCTTGAGAAAGCTCCTCAAAAGGCTTATTGACCAATGCACCGGCATTGTGTATTAAAATATCTACAACGCCTTCCCATTCAGTCTTAACAAAAGCCGATATTTTATTTAAATCTTCAGCCTTAGTGATATCAAATGAAACGGAATGAACATTGTCGTCTCCTAATTCTTTCAACGGCTTCTCGTTGCGCGACAAGGCTAAAACCTGATGTCCTTCGGCAGCAAATTGTCTGGCCATTTCAAAACCAATCCCTCTACTTGTTCCTGTGATTATTATATTCTTACTCATTCCAAAGTATTTCGTGAGTCACACTGTTGGTCATTCCTTCTACTCCCGGAATCAACTGATTCACAACCTTAGCCACGTGATCAAAATTCATAGCAGCTGCCTCATCACCTACTTTATGATAATGGTCAAAGTTGGTAAAATCAAAGGTTGAAACCGTCTGCGCCGGAATTTTAAATTGCGCATAAAATGCATAATTATCGCTGCGCTTAAACAGATTGAATTGTTTTGCCTGCGGCAGAAAGCCCATTACTTTGGCCCCTGCATACCCATTAAATTTTTGGGCCATATTGCTATTCTCATATCCGGTAAGATAAACCGTATAATCTTTATCGGTCATCGGCACACCTATCATTTCTATGTTGAACATGACATACGGATTGATGCTCGTCGTTTTAAGACGTTCAGCCAAATGTGCTGATCCTAACAGCCCCAGTTCTTCCGCAGAAAAAAGCGCAAAGATAATACTACGCTTATTGGTTTTTGCCTTAGCAAAATACTTAGCCAATTCTATAACAGCTGAAGTTCCTGAAGCATTATCATTAGCTCCATTGGCAATAGTGTCTTCACCGTCAGCATTCGCCGTACCAATGTGATCATAATGTGCACCGATCACAATAAATTCCTTTTTCAAGTCAGCATCAGTTCCTTCAAGCATCCCAACCACATTGTAACCGTCGACACCTTTTGCATCAAACTTATCCCGATACGAAGTGAAGTAAGGCTTTACACCAGCTTGCTGAAATTCTTTAATAATATAGGTCGCTGCCTCTTCTATGCCATCTGTGCCTGTTTTTCTACCGGCAAGGGCGTCAGAAGCTAAAAATTCGATATGTCGTTTGATAGCTGAAGCGTCAACGTGCTTTTGAAATGCAACCGAAGCAGGATCAGGCGCTACCGTTGATTTGATGGTTTCTGCCGGCTCATTTGAGACCGTATAACCTTCTGAAGCTTCTGCGGCAGCTCCTGCATCAACTTGACGTACATCAGCAGTGCTTCCGCAGGCCAATACTGTACAATATACCAGACTTAAAAAAATTCTTTTCATACGTTCAATATAAAAAAACCCATCAAATGTTGATGGGTTTTTAAGTTATCTATTTTTAAAATGCTGCTTAAATTAAGCCAACATCAATACCGGATTCTCGATATAGGTTTTCAATGTTTGTAAAAACTGAGCACCTGTGGCACCATCAATAGTACGGTGATCACAAGCCATAGACAAGGTCATTGTGTTACCAACTACAATTTTACCATCTTTCACCACCGGCTTCTCAATGATCGATCCTACTGATAAGATCGCTGAGTTAGGCTGATTGATGATCGAAGTAAAGTTTGTAATACCAAACATTCCCAGGTTAGAAATGGTAAAGGTACTTCCTTGCATTTCTTCCGGCTTTAGTTTTTTGTTACGTGCTTTACCTGCAAGCTCTTTTACTTCAGCATTGATTTGCTGTAAAGACTTCTCATTTGCAAATTCAACAACAGGAACTACAAGTCCGTCTGGCACAGCAACTGCCACACCAATATGCACGTGATTATTTAAACGCATCTTATCGTCAAACCATTGCGAGTTTACTTGAGGATGCTGTTTTAAAGCGATAGAAACCGCTTTAATAATCATATCGTTATATGACACTTTAGTATCCGGAAGCTGGTTAAACTGACTGCGGAAAGCAATCATGTTTTCCATATCAAACTCTACATTCAAGTAGTAATGCGGTGCGGTGAATTTTGATTTACCAAGAGACTTGGCAATCGCCTTACGCATTTGAGAATTATTTACATCCTCATAGCTTTCTTCACCTGTTGCAACAAATTGCTGCACACCTGCTCCCGAAGCTGCCGGAGTATAGTTCTCAATATCTTTGCGCACTACGCGACCATTCTCTCCACTTCCCGGAACTTTTGCCAGATCAATACCCTTTTCCTCAGCCAGTTTTTTAGCCAATGGCGAAGCAAAAATACGACCATCACTAGATGAAGTATTTTTTGCCGGTTTTGATTCTTCCTTTTTAGGCGCCTCCTTTTTAGGAGCTTCTTTCTTAGCTTCTTCTTTTTTCGGAGCCTCTTTTTTAGGCTTTTCTTCTTTCTTCGGCGCTTCTTTCTTAGCTCCTCCAGATTTGAAATTGCTAATAACACCAGAAACATCAGTTCCTTCTTCACCAATGATTGCAAGTAGTGAATCAACTTTTGCAGTTTCTCCTTCTTGAATACCGATATGAAGTAAAGTTCCTTTATAAAACGACTCAAACTCCATAGTCGCTTTATCGGTTTCTATTTCTGCAAGAATATCTCCTTCATCAACGCTGTCACCTTCTTTTTTTAACCAAGATGCAACGGTTCCTTCTTCCATCGTGTCGCTAAGACGTGGCATAGTTACCACCTCAACACCTTCAGGAATTTCTGAACCAGCATCATCAGAAGTTTCTTCAGCAGCATCATCGCTTTCTTCTTCATTTGAAGCCTCAGCATCTTCTGCGCTATCATCCTCTGAAGATTCTTCTTCAGCATCAGATCCTGCATCTGCGCTTCCATCGATCAAACCAGAAATATCCTCTCCTTCTTCACCGATTATTGCAAGCAGCGCATCAACATTTGCTGTCTCACCTTCCTCGATTCCTATATGTAGTAGCGTTCCCTCATAGAATGATTCGAACTCCATCGTCGCTTTGTCCGTTTCAATCTCTGCAAGGATGTCTCCTTCTTCTACTTTATCACCTTTTTTCTTTAGCCAAGATGCAACGGTTCCTTCTTCCATTGTATCACTAAGGC
Organism: Leeuwenhoekiella sp. CH_XMU1409-2; assembly: GCF_037029365.1. Taxonomy (NCBI): domain Bacteria; kingdom Pseudomonadati; phylum Bacteroidota; class Flavobacteriia; order Flavobacteriales; family Flavobacteriaceae; genus Leeuwenhoekiella; species Leeuwenhoekiella sp. CH_XMU1409-2. Next base: position 253,833 of record NZ_JAYMEI010000004.1, read on the forward strand.
GGGGCATCTTAATTACTTCTGCCATAATATTATTCTGGTTTATGTGCTAAAAATGGATAATCTTCCTGCTCGTAAACTACATCATACATAACTTCTTTCTCAGGGAAGTCACTTTCTTCAGCAAATTTCTCACACTCGGCAACACGTTTTTTAACACGCTTATCAATTGCCTTCAATTCTTCTTCTGTAGCAAATTTTTTCTCTAACAAGATATCCTTCACTTGTGTGATCGGATCGATCTTTTGATATTCTGCTACCTCATCTTTTGTTCTATACTTTTGAGCATCACTCATTGAGTGCCCTCTGTAACGATAGGTTTTCAATTCTAAGAACGTTGGCCCATCTCCACGACGGGCTCTAGCGATCGCCTCGTCAAAAGCTTCTGCCACAGCCACAGGATTCATCGCATCTACTGGTCCGCAAGGCATTTCATAACCAAGACCAAGCTTCCAGATATCCTCGTGGTTTGCCGTACGCTTTACTGAAGTCCCCATCGCATAACCGTTGTTCTCAACGCAAAATACCACCGGAAGTTTCCAGTTCATCGCCATGTTAAACGTCTCGTGCAACGAACCTTGACGCGCAGCACCGTCTCCAAAAAAGGTTAAGGTTACCGCATCGCGCTTAAAGTATTTATCACCAAAGGCAAGACCGGCTCCTAGAGGAATCTGCCCCCCTACAATACCGTGACCACCATAAAAACGATGTTCTTTAGAAAAGATGTGCATAGAACCACCTAATCCCATAGAAGTACCCGTCTTCTTTCCGTAGAGTTCAGCCATAACACGTTTAGGATCTTCTCCCATACCTATTGGCTGCACATGGTTACGGTAAGCCGTAATCATCTTATCTTTTGTAAGATCCATTGCGTGAAGGGCACCAGCGAGTATTGCCTCTTGACCATTATACAAATGCAAAAATCCTCGCACCTTTTGCTGAATATAAACTTGTGCCAGTTTATCTTCAAACTTGCGCCAGAAGGACATCTCCTCATACCAGTTTAGGTATACCTCTTTTGTGATTTCTTTCATTAAATTATAGATTTATCTATACACTTTACTCACGCTGTGAGTTTTATCAACGATTTGAGAAACCTCTTCAAATCATCATTTTGTTAAACCTACCAAGATTTTTACTCGGCATAATCGTTTCGCCTAAAAAGACGGAGAACAAAAATAGTATATTCAGGACGAAGCGTGAAAATCTTTGAAGAAAAAATTGAAGGGAATCCGCAGGGGATTTAAGCGCTAGCTAGCGCGCTATTTTACAGATATTCTTGTGTGAAAATAAACGGCAACAAATTGCTAAGCGAATCGCTTTTAAAAACCTTACCGCTAGCGCCCATAAAATAAATCACTACCGGCTGTTTTTGCTTTACTTCATACTCCGCTATAGCTTGACGACACGCACCACAAGGTGGTATTGGTGTCGTAGAAGGCTTGCGCTTTCCTGTCGCAGAGATCGCCATAACCTCAAGTTTTTCGTCGGGAAAATTGGCTCCTGCATAATAAATCGCAGTTCGCTCTGCACAAAGACCAGAAGGATAGGCAGCGTTTTCTTGATTGCTTCCTTTTACAATCTCACCATTAGAAAGCAACAAAGCAGCTCCCACGTGAAATTCTGAATAAGGTGCGTAAGCTGAATCTCGCGCCGCAAAAGCATCTTTCATAAGCTGCTGAATATCTTGAGGTAATTCTGAAAAGTCTTCATAAACCTCAAGTTCAGCTTCTATTTTAATTTTTTTCATACTGAAATTTAGTATTCTACATACTCATTACCAAAGCTGAAGGTAATCCCAAAACGAAGCGTGTTTTCTAATGGATTACGTACTTGAGTTGTAGAGAACAAATAAGAAACGTCGATATCTATTGCAGAATATTTGAATCCTAAACCAAGTGTAGCGAACTTACGAGCACCTTTTAAATCACTTTCATTAAAATACCCTGCACGCAGAGCAAACGCATCGTCATATTTATATTCTGCACCTAAAGACCAGGTCACTTCTTTAATTTCTTCACTTATTCCGTTAGGTGCATCTCCAAAAGATTGAAACATTCCTTCAAAAAAGCCAATCGCCTGATAGGCTTCTGCATCAGAACCATCGATCACCCCATCATTATTAAAATCTTGCGGAGATGGCACAAGCAACTTATTGAATTCAAGACCTACCCCTATGACATTAAACGCATCAAGAATAAAATCAAAACCACCTCCTAGACGTAGGTTGGTAGGAATGAAGTTTTCTTGACCTGCCTCATCATATCGAATTTTTGGACCTATGTTTGAAATATTGAATCCTGCTCTCCATCGCCCATTGAAATCGTCATAACTTATTTCTTCTGACTGATAAAAACCAGCGATATCTACACCTATTGATCCTGCTGCACTGGCATCTTCTTCGTTGATCTGAAGTCTCAAATTACTACGCAAATAGCGCCCGGCAACAGCCATTGAAAAACGATCTCCCAGACGCAAGGCATAAGATAGATCGAGCGTAAATTCATTCGGACTTAAAATCAGCGGATTTTCTAATTCGGCTTGCGACGGGTTACTGCTTTGAATAGACTCAATATCTCCCAAACTGAAATAACGCATGCTCCCTGCAAAAGCGCTTCGATCATTAATTCGATTATAATAGGTCACCTGACCTAAAAAAATATCATCAACAATCTGACTTAAATAAGGTGTGTAATTAAAACCCACTCCTTGTTGCTGCTCAACAAAAGCATACTTCGCAGGATTCCACTGCTGCGAATATGCATCTGGACGCGTCGCCACCCCTTGATCTCCCATTCCCGCAGAACGTGCATCTGCTGCAATCGCTAAGAAAGGAACTCCGGTAGTTATGGGTCGCCCTTCAACTTCCTGAGCTTTTAAATTTTGAAGAACTGTAAAACAAAGGCCTAAAACAAGTAATGATCTATTCATTAATACGGGGTCTTTTCACAAATATATAGATAAACCTTAGAGGATGACTAATTTCTCGAACTTTTCAACCTTCTTGTTCGTTAACGTAGATTTTACGGTAATCTTATACACATAAACACCTTTTCCTAATTTTTGACCAAAATCATCAAGTCCATCCCAAGTGATTTCTCTTGATAAAAATCCGGTAGTCGTCACCAGTTGATTGATGGTTTTAACTACCTTTCCGGAAATTGTAAAAATTTGAACCTGAACCTCCAGCGGCTCATAAGGCCGATTATGATTAAACCAAAACTCGGTATAATTCACAAAAGGATTAGGGTAATTAAGCACACGCTCAAGCTTAAGCTCTTCATCCCCCGCAACCACAAATTGTAAATCAGCCGTAGATGAATTGTTATACGTATCCCAAGCAATAACAGTTACCGTATGTAAACCAGGCTCCAAATCGCGTAAAGTTCGCAAAGCCTGCCCCAGATTGAAATTATCTACATCACTCTCATAAAAGTCATTCAGGATAATTGGATTTTCTTCATCTCCGTCTAAAATTGCGATCAAATCGTGCCCTATACCGTCTGCTGTATTAATTCCACTTTCATCTTCTAGCTTTACCAGAAGTGTAGGCGATGTATTGGTAATCCCTCCACTCACAAAATTCTCATCATTCATATAAAGATTGATAAGCGGCCCCTCGGTATCTTCAGCAGCATTTTCATTGAGTCCACCTACAAGAATTTGCTCATTAGCTCCCGCTTGATCTTCTGGCACACCATCACGTACGCTGTAAAAATTTACACGCCCATTACCTAAAGGAATAGCAACATCCCTAGGAACTACAAATTCAAAATCAAAAACACCATTAGTTACACTGGCTTGGCCGCGGTATAAAATAGCGCCTAAGGTCTTGAAGTCAAGAATCAGAAGATTTCCATTTGCATCTGTGGTACCGTCATTCCCTAAGGTTTGCTGATTGATGTACTTATCATAAACCGTTGCTGAAAGCGTACCCGAATATTGCGGAATCAACTGACCGCTTTCATCAACAACTTCTCCACTCATTTTAACACGACTCAGCGCTTTGAGTGTATCTACCGGTTGCGACAGAGGCACGTCGTTTATCGCCGTCAATCGAATATCAGGTTTTGCAAAAGCCAACTTCATCGCAGGATCACCTATATAAAAGATCACTCTTCGATTATCATCATTGATCTGGTTTTTGGTTTCCCGCAAATTTTCAGCAACACTTTTAATGGTGTTAGTCCCAAAAGAAAACAAATTAGACGCCAGTGCCTCATTAAATATGACACCCAAACGGACCGAGATCTCTCGAGTCGTCGCTACAAGACCAACCGCCCCTCCGGATTCATTCCAAAACAATTCTTCTCCGGCAGCAACCCTATTGGGATTATCAAATCGGGTAAACTCACAGGTCACTGTAACAATGAGCGGCAGTCGCTCCCCATTTGCAAGATTCTGAGCATTTTCTCGAGTAAAAATAAATTCTGAAGCCAGCGTATTCTCACCCCCGTGCCCAAGGTAAGTCATTACCAAAGCGCCAGACTCTAAAGCATCTACAATTGCCTCATTAACCTCAGGATATCGATCCCCACCTGCCGAAGATTGTTGCTGATAGCTGTCTGCGTGAATCTTTTTGACATTGATAAAGGGCTTCTCTTGCTGGATCTGATCCCCCAAAGCATCAATGGTCGACTCCAACTCTGCAAATTCCCAAGGCTGATCAACATCATCAGAAACCAACACAAAATTGTTACGCCAGCGACCAAACGAAGCCCGCGCATCATAACTAATGATTTTATCAACTGCGGTTTTGGCCAGCAATGGCGTATCGGCGAGAATTCTTCCCACAGCAATGTCCAAACGATCAGAACCGCCACTCCCTGCTGGACTGTTATTTTCGATCACCCCTTCTTCAGGATCCAAACTCCCGAAGAAATCATCACTCATATACGATTGTGATTGCGAGAAACTATAATACGTATTAAAGGTAGGGACAATATTATTGTTATTGTCAATTCGGTCTTTGTAATCAAAAGAGGTATCTCCAAACAAACAGAGATACTTTAATCTATTTTCTGATGATGAAGCGTTTTCATAAACATACCTAACCAAATTACGTATAGCGCCAATATCCTGTTTTCCTGAACTGAATTCGTTATAGATTGCATCAAGCGTAACCACTTTTACACTTAGATTTCTATAAGTTCGATTGTGCTGGGCCAGTCGCTCAGCCTGTGTGCGCAGCTCATTGGGAGTGATCATTAAATAATCTACATCTGTAAAAACACCCCCCGACTGCAATATAGTTCCTTTTATATTTTGATTTGCTACGGAAGTATTCCCGGCGTCAATTGAAGGCTCGTAGAAATCCTCAGGGTGAAGCGCGACATATTTTTTAGTCGCACTCAACACAGTGTTGAAAGTTATGGTAGCTGCAGCTTCAGTATTCTGAAAACTACTTATCTCTGAAGGACTCGCGATCTCCCAAACTTCGGTAAAAGCAGCAGCATTTTGAATCTCATAGCGCGCTATCTCATTTGCTATTTCAGGAGTAATCCCATCAAATAAAAGTTGGTTTCCAACACCGGCTAAACTGCGTGTCGCTTCAACGGCAATAAAATCTAAATAGCCTTCGCTCGATGGATTACCGTTATTATTGTATTGCAACACCACACTAATAGCATCTCCTGAAACATTGATCGCAGGGTTTGCACCAGGAAAACGATAACTGTCATAAAAGGCTTCTCGAGCCAGAACCGACTCGTTAATCGGCAGTATATTAAGATTCGTAATCGCCTGACCGTTTACATTTAACCCAAAGGAAGTGGGAGATTCTGAAATTGCTGCAGTATAAACTCTGATGTCCAGAGGCGTATTATTTACACGATTAGGAAATGTAAAATCAAAACGCTGTTCATTTTCAACATCAAAGCGCTCTCCAAACCATCGCCTACCCAAATTAAGCAGATTATACGTATCGCGCTCGTGAAATTGATAATCCTTAAATGTTGTGATGGTGCGCGCAGGAACTCCTGCCGGTTCAACCATAGGCGCTACGCGTAATCCAGGCGCACCACTCGCTGTAATAAAATAATAAGACTTATTATCATACGCGTTAACATGCGTCAGGCTTTCAGCATTGAATTGCCGTGTGCCTTCGCCATAAAAAAGAATATAGTCTTCACGGTCAAAACTTCCATCTTCTGCACCTACAACTTTTATCGCGTTTTCCTGAGGATCAAAAATGGTGTTGTCGCTATTTTTTAATGGAAGCATCGCTCCACCATCCCCGTAGATTTTCAAATGCTGCGGATTGATGTTTTGAACATCCATTCCTAAACGTTCTAAGAATTCATAATCCAACCTAAAAACTCCGGTGGTATCTATGTGAAATTTATAAAAATCTCCTGAATCCAAAATAGAATTACTACGCCCTGGTAATCGGGATTGTTGGATAGTTGGCTTTCGCTGTGCGTTATATCGAATCGAAAAACGCGTGATTCGTTTTACCGTTCCGTTTTTCTTTACAATAGGCGAAATGCTAAACTGAAAATAGGAAGCTCCTCTTATTTTTGAAAATGCTGCTATTAAATTTGGAGCATCAGGAATAAGCTCCAGCTTCAGATCTTTTAAGGCTGTAGAAGAAATAGCCTCATACACCACATCACCAAGCTGAACACTCGAAGCATCAAATACCGCCGAAACCTTCCATTTATCTGCAAATCGTAAACCTTCGCTTACCGAATAACTAAAATGTGCCTTTTCAAAACTAGGAACCATCAGCGGTTTTTCTGTAGTAGCAACATTAACCGGCGCTGACCAGCGGATCTCAACCTGCTTTTCTTGAGCATTCAGAACTGAATTGCGCACTATCAAAAACGCACACAAAAACATAAAGATTTTAAGGTAATTCGCTCTCATACAAATCAGTTCTTAAAACTAACATAAACCTTTTAAATCAGATTACTATACTAAATGGATTTGATTTTCGTTATATGCCCTGTAAACCCCAATGAATCATAACGATTAAGCGTTTGCAAAAATGAATTATTTATTGCAATTTGGGCACTTTATAGTATATTGCAGTCCCAAATCTTCTTAAGAATTTTTTCATATGAATAGGAATCTTGTGTTTAAAACGCTTGTTTTTGGCCTTTCAACGATGCTTTTAGTGAGCTGTGGCCGTAACGGCAAAGACTACAAAAACAGTTCCCGCGCCACCGGATGGAGTATAAATGACCGTGACGGAGGATTTCAAGCAAATACAGATTACAAGGAACAGGAAGCTGCGCCAGGTTTGATCTTCATTGAAGGTGGAACCTTCACTATGGGGCGTGTTCAGGACGATGTGATGCATGATTGGAACAACACACCTACCCAACAACATGTGCAGTCATTTTATATGGATGAGACAGAGGTAACCAACCTGATGTACCTCGAATATCTAGACTACTTAAAACGCGTATTCCCTCCGGAAGAAGCGAATTATAGAAACATTTATTACGGCGCTTTGCCAGATACGTTGGTATGGAGAAACCGCTTAGGTTTTAATGAAACCATGACCGAAAACTACCTAAGACACCCTGCTTATGCCCGCTATCCTGTTGTAGGTGTAAGTTGGATTCAAGCTGTAGAATTCAGTACGTGGAGAACTAACCGTTACAACGAATATGTTCTAGAGCAAGAAGGTTTTACTCAAAAAGGTGCAAAATACAATGTTGACGCACAATCAACTTTTGATACTGACACCTATCTACAAGCTCCTAGCTTAACCTATGGAGGTCAGGATGATGTAATTCGCGGAGGAAAAGCTTCAGAACGACGTGAAAAAAATAACACACCCAGACCCAACCCTAACAATCCAGGTTCTACGGGTGAAGCTAAAGACATTTATGTTCAGATGAAAGACGGTATCATTTCAACTACAAAATACCGACTTCCCACTGAAGCTGAATGGGAATATGCAGCTTTAGGTCTTGTAGGCCTTAGAGAATACAATGTTTATCGCGGAAGAAAAAAATATCCTTGGGACGGTGCTTACACAAGATCTGGTAACCGAAGAAATCGCGGCGATCAATTAGCCAACTTCAAACAAGGAGATGGTGATTATGGTGGAATCGCAGGTTGGTCTGATGACAATGCAGACATTACCGCACCTATTAAATCCTACGAACCCAACGATTATGGTCTTTATGATATGGCCGGAAACGTTTCTGAATGGGTTGCTGATGTTTATAGACCGATTGTAGATGATGAGTACAACGACTTTAACTACTATCGTGGTAACGTTTATACTAAAAATGCAATCACCGAAGACGGTACCGTAAAAGTTCTCACTACAGAAGATATTGTTTATGACACTTTAGAAAATGGTAAAATTGTAGCACGAGGTCTTCCGGGAGAAATCGCTCAGGTTCCTGTAGATGATGAGGAAACTTATTTAAGAACACAGTTCTCTGAAAGCGATAACCGAAACTTTAGAGATGGAGACAAACAATCTTCGAGATATTATCAAAGTTTTTCAGACGCCGACAGTGACAGTGATCGTATGTATGATTCACCTATTAACCGCATTAGAGAAGGGGAAGAAGGGATGATCAAAGAGTATGATAAAGAGAACGACCGCACAACCCTTGTTGATGACGAAGTACGCGTATATAAAGGAGGCTCTTGGAGAGATCGCGAGTATTGGTTAGATCCTGCACAACGTAGATATCTACCACAAACTATGGCGACTGATGATATTGGCTTTAGAAATGCGATGTCTCGTGTAGGTTCAAAATCTACAAAGAATAAAACTCCGCGTAACTAAAAGAAATATTTCATATTATTGAAACGCCCTTTGTAATTTACTCAGGGCGTTTTTTTATTGGCACCGCCTAAAGGTTTTATACCCCTAGGCTCGCCTCAAAATTGAAAATTCGTTTTTAACCAATGCCTCATGGGCATGCCGTTTTCGGCAGACAGACTTGTCCTGAGGTTGTTTACTTCTACTATGAGCATTCAAGATCTACACGCATTATTTCTTCAAAGTGACGGAATAAGCACCGATACCAGAAAAATAGAACCAAACACCTTATTCTTCGCTTTGAAAGGTGCTAACTTCAATGGGAATAGTTTTGCACAACAAGCACTGAAATCCGGTGCTTCTCATGCCGTAATTGACGAAGAAGAATACCATTTAAAAGACAAGACTATTTTAGTTGAGGATGTGCTTCAAACCCTTCAAGACTTAGCACATGCGCATAGGAAATATCTCGATATTCCGGTGCTTGCGTTAACCGGTAGCAATGGTAAAACCACCACAAAAGAACTCATCAACAGTGTACTTTCAAAAAAATTCAAAACCACCGCAACTCAAGGCAACCTCAACAATCATATAGGTGTACCTCTTACACTCTTAAGTATGAATAAAAATACCGAAATGGGTATCGTTGAAATGGGTGCAAACCACATCGGAGAAATTGCTGATTTGACGGCGATCGCAGCTCCTGACTTTGGTTACATCACCAATTTTGGCAAAGCGCATTTAGAAGGTTTTGGTAGCGTTCAAGGAGTGATCAAAGGGAAAAGCGAACTTTACGATTATCTTATCGCTCATAAAGGAACGCTCTTTTTAAATCTTGACGATCCTATTCAGGCAGAAAAGCTCGGCAGCACACACACGTTTTGCTTCAGCGCGCATCAGGAAACCGATTTAAATATTGTTTACCACACGGCACAGCCTTTTGCTAATTTTCAGTTTGATGAAATTACAGTGAACAGTAATTTAATGGGGCAATACAACACCATCAATCTTGCTGCTGCTGCAGCAATAGGTACATTCTTTAAAATTTCGGCAGAAGATATAAAAGAAGCCTTAGAAGCTTACGTACCTAAAAACAACAGGTCACAAATTATAAACAACGGAGATCAAACAATTATACTTGATGCCTATAATGCCAATCCTACAAGTATGGAAGCAGCACTACGCAATTTTGCAGGTCTAGAACGCCAAGGACCTAAAATTGCCTTCTTGGGAGATATGTTTGAATTGGGAGAAACCTCAGCGTACGAGCATCAATTTATTGCAAATCTTGCTGCCCAATTAGATATTGACCATCTCATTCTTTTAGGTTCACATTTTGAGAAGACCAATACTACAGCTTTTAAGTTTACCGATGTCAATCAGCTTAAGGAACAAAATCTTCCCGTTAGCCTTCAAAAAGCTTTAGCCGATGCTACCATCTTGATCAAAGGTTCACGCGGAATGAAACTAGAAACCTTACTCGATCTAGTACAGTAAACACATTCAGAACAAGCTTGGGAAAGTAGATATTATAGCAATGCCAAAAAAAATGAGCCTATAAAGTCCCCTAACTCTTTATAAGCTCATTCAAATCTAAATTCAACATGAATTTTATGTAATTAGCCCCACCCTTGATGGTGTTCTTTATATTACATTAGCAATTTACAAGTGATTATTGACCTATAAAATACCCGATAAAAGGTATTTTACACCAAGAGACACCAGATCAAAACAAAAAAAGCTTTCAAACGTATCTGCTTGAAAGCTTATGTGGGACATATTGGATTCGAACCAATGACTTCCACGTTGTCGACGTGACACTCTAAACCAACTGAGTTAATGTCCCAAAAATGGTGCGCAAATGTAACTTAGCTTTGACAATTATCAAATAAAAATCGACTTCTTACAGAAATTAAATATTTATCATATTTTAATGCCTAAATTGGTTATTTAATAATTTAAACAGAAAAACTTTTCATATAAATCACACAAACCATGTCAACGCACCGAATACCTAATTTCTTTTACAGAATTTTCCTCCTTTCATTTTGCACCACATTGCTACTTTCTTGTGGTGAAACGAAAAAGTCTGAAACTGACGAAACTATAACTACAACTATCGAAACCGAAGAAGTAGCAAACTTTGGTGGCTTAGCTTTATATACACTAAGAGACGCAATGGGTGAAGATCCTAAAGGAACACTAGAGACCGTTTATGATGACGGTTATGCTTACATAGAAGCTGCAGGATATGCCGATGGAAAATTTTACAATATGACTCCTCAGGATTTTAAATCATTTTTAGAGTCTATAGATATTAAACCGGTGAGTACACATCAAGGATCGGTAACCTTAGAAAATGCAGATCAAATGATCGCAGACGTTAAAGCTGCAGGTTTTGAATATTTTGTTGTGCCCGTGCCTCCTATGGGTATGTTCACTTTTGATGCCGAAGCACGTACTATGGGAATGGATGGAACAGCAAAAGAACTAACCGATATTCTTACCACTTTGGGCAAAAAATGTAAGGAGCAAGGCTTAAAACTACTTTATCACAACCACGACTTTGAGTATAAAGAAAATGCTGAAGGCATCGTACCTATTGAATATATGCTTGAAAATACAGATCCAGAATTTGTAAACTTTCAAATGGACTTATATTGGGTAACCAAAGCCGGAGCCGATCCTGTTACATATTTTGAAAAATACCCGGGACGTTTTAAACTATGGCACGTGAAAGACATGGATGATCAGGGACGCTTTGCTCCTGTTGGAGAAGGAACCATTGATTTTGCTAAAATTTTAGCCAATAAAGATAAATCAGGAATGCAATACTATTTTGTAGAGCAAGACCAGACTTTTAATCACGAGCCGCTTGAGGCGATTCAAATCAGTCATAAAGGACTTGAGGAAATAGGTTTCAACTAATCTCATTTTTATTAAATCTAAAAAACGAGCTTTTTTCGAAATAGAAGAAAGCTCGCTTTTTTAGTTATAGTGGAAGCAACCTGACCAAGAAATAGTGTTCCGCAAGCTTAACAGAAGGATTAAAAAACAAATTACATCCATCAAACACACTAGTCCAAAACGCAACATAAACCTCACAATTAATAAAATAAATCCACACTCATCCCACACTGAATCCACAGTAAGTCCACACTTTACCACAGAAACTGTGACTGAAAGTAGCTTTATTATGGCTTCAATGTAAATGCATATCGCCGTAATTAAGTGCTCTAATTACTCATCTATTAACACTTGTTACCGCTAAATACATACTTCAGATAAATTGCATCTCAAAGGATTATGATATTCTTCAGACTATTTTCTACAGAACATTTTATGCATCAATAGCTACAACCTCTTAATACGGCCAATTCATATAGCCTCCTCGCAAATCAAATACCTGTTCAAAACCAGCAGAAACAAGCATTCGCGCTGCCTGCTGACTTCTGTTTCCAGATCTGCAATAGAGATAAACCGGCTTTTGCTTGTCTAATTTATTGGCTTTTTCGTGGAATAGATTTTTCTGAAATACGTCAATATTAATCGCATTTCTAATGGCACCACCACTGAATTCTCGTGGCGTACGCACATCTACAAGTTGAACGTTCTTTTGAGTAATAGCCGCATTAAATTCGGCTGGAGCAAGTATTTTTATATTTTCTGATTTTGGAGACTGAACCCCAAAAAGCACACTAAGTATTCCCATAACACAATGATTTTAAATTATTTGTTTTAAGCAATTGTAAAAATACAGGCGGGAAATCAAAGTTTTGGTAATCATTGTTACTTAAGGCTTTAAAAAACTTCTTGCCACAAATTGTATTTTTAAACAGTTAACACACATTAGTATGAATCAACAAGAACTGCATAAAGCCATTGGCAATACCGACATTTATGTCATCGACCAAATTTTAAAACAGCGTTACTTAGCCGGACAGCACATTCTGGATGCCGGATGTGCCAGAGGTCGTAATCTGAATTGGTTTTATCAAAACAACTTTGAAATCGCGGGAATTGATATCGATAGCGATTTTATAGCAGAAGCTAAAGAGCGTTACCCCAATTCGGCATCAGCATTTCAAATAGAAAATTTAGACGCGTTGCCGTATGCAGACGCTAGCTTTGATCACATTTTATGCTGTGCGGTATTGCATTTTGCAGAAGACGAAAACCAGTTTACGGCAATGTTTAGCGAATTGATTCGAGTTTTGAAACCTGAGGGAAGTTTGTTGATCAGGATGGCTTCAGATATTGGGTTAGACGGAAATGCTCCTGTTATAAAATATAAAGTCACCGGACAAAAAGGTACCTATTACCTAACGCGCGATCGTATTTCTAAACTTTTAGAAGAATTTCCTATCGAATTGCTGGAACCGGTAAAATCCACCAATGTGCAGGATGAACGGTCGATGACTACCTTACTCATTAGAAAAACACCCTAATATTATTGTATAAGAATTCAATTTAGACGCATTAAAAAAGGCTAAAAGGTTTCTCCCAAATCTCTTAGCATGTCCATTGTCGGCATATAGCGAACATTAAAATGGTTACACGGTTCTGGAATCTTAATTTTATTTCTGCGTTGAGGCTGACTAACTTCTTGAGTTACTATTATTCTGTTGCTATGATCGGCTAATGAAAAAGCTACAAGAAATGCATCAGCCTCATCTGCACCCAAAAATTCATTAAGGGCATTAGGTAAATAATGGGAAGAATGAGAAACGGCCCAATTGGAAACCTGGCTATATTCAAGAATTACAGAATCTGTACTTTTGAAAAAATCTTCCGGTAAATTAGCAGAACACCAGGCCTCCAAATCATCGTTTCGATCAAAAATTTCGTTTTTGACTTTATCTATGCTGATTATTGATCCTTTTTCCGCCAATTCTTTCACTTTATTCCAAAAGCTATGCGCTACATCTAGGGGATAATATGCCCTATGAGCGTTAATGAAAAAATTACTATCAACTACGTATACTTTCATTAAAGATGTTCAGTAAAAAAAGTCTTAAAGGTATCTCCTTTCAAACTTGTAAGTTTATATGCATCTCTATAAAGTAACTGGCCTGTATTTACAGCATTATTAATATGAGCTGCAAAAGTTGGACTTAATCTTTTTTTAGTAGTTAAATAAAAATTGCCTCCAGACTTCCTATTTTCATTTTTTACATACTCTCTATTTTTATATTCATTATAAAATTCAAAAAACTCTGCCTTACTTATTTTATTCGTATCTAATGCTCTCCTAGCGATTACAATTTCACTGACTTTAAAATACTTGGATGCACTCTTTATTACTGGATTATGTTGCCAGAACAAATTAAATGCTCTTTCCGGCACAAGAAACTCAGCAGCAACTTTATCACATAATATCTCTATTGGATCATCTGCCGGAAGTAATTTTCCGATATCAAATCCTGCACTAGCCCCTACCCAAACATGTGCCAACTCGTGCACAATTGTAAACATCTGTGCTGCTTTAGAATCGCCATTGTTAATAAACATAAACGGCGCGTAATCATCAATTAAAATAAAACCTCTACATTCTTCTACAGGTATCTTTCTATAAACATTGTTCTCAACAATTCCATTAAACACAACTATAATCCCACAATCCTCTATATGCTCAACAAGTTTATTCAAAGATTCTTCCCAAGTACCATAATTGCTCGCCCAAGTTTCGGAAAGATTAAGAGTTTTACGAATATCATCGACAATTGTCCTTTCATCGAAAACATCCTCATACTTTCCAACAAAGTCTAATTTATCGTAATTATTCTCTTGAAGATAATTACTAAGCCAATCCTGTCTTTGCTCCATAAGCAATACAGTATCGTAAATATTCAGATTTATTTGATCGCTTTCCGGTGAATTTGTTCTAAAAAAAGGAATAGGTAAATTTTCGATTGGCGGCTCGGCAAGAAATAGGTATCCAAAAGGAATATGAACCTTTTTGGAAAAAGCCTCTAACTGCTTAACAGTTGGATTTTTTTCACCATTAATCCACTTTGTTAAGTTTGGAAACTTTTCGGAAAATTCGTTCAAATCAAAACCAGCTCGAGCCACTGCCCAAGTCAACATATCTGGTTCGATATTCACCTCTGTTCCCATACTGCTAAGATAACTTTTCTAATTAATTATGCTCATTTCATACACTGGCCAAAAGCCCTTTTCACCCAACAGCATAATTACCAATTGTTTAGATACAATTAAAGATAAAGATCTTGTCAAATTTGTAACACTTTTTTCCTTAAACGACAAAACCCTCAGTGCTTACTGAGGGTTTTATATATCTAGTAGCGGGAACTGGACTCGAACCAGTGACCTTCGGGTTATGAGCCCGACGAGCTACCTACTGCTCTATCCCGCGATATTGGACGGCAAATATACAACCCTTTTTCTGTTCTCACAAGCCCCTTTTTGATATTTTTTTATTCTTTTAGAATATTATCGTTTCAATAACATTTAGTAGCCTGAGTATTAGATATCTTTAGCAGGATGAAAAAATTTTTAATTGGCCTTTTAATATTTATAGTGCTGCTGGGAGCAGCTGCTTTATACCTCAACACCTATCTGGAAAATCAACTAAGAGATATCATCCAGACCAAACTACCTTCTTCCTTAGCTATCGAATATGAGGAATTAGACATCGATAGTTGGCAAGGAAATGCAAGCCTAAAAAATGCAACGGTACGCATTAATATTTCTGACAGTGTCCCCAAAAGCGAAGTGAAAAATGCAACAGTTAACCTGAAAGGTTTTAAGCATTGGCGCTATTTTAAAAGCAAAGACATCTACTTTAATCAAGTAAGTATTGAAGCCGATACGCTAACGCATTATAAGCAGTCCTCAGCTGAACCTAAAAAACAAACCAATTCAGACAGCCTAGATAACCCATTAACCGAAGAAAAACTAGATCGAAAGTTTAAAATCAAAGATTTTGACCTCAAGGCGGCTTATATTCAAATCTTAAAACCTCGATCAAGCGAAGTCGCTTTACACACCGCTCATTTTTCTCTTGACCTTAAAAACGTCACGCCGGCAGAATCGCAACGTATTTTACGCCCTTTTGAATATGAAAGTGTATTGATTAAAACCGACTCGATCTATTACAAAACAAATGCCTATGACGCACTTAAGATAAATCATCTTGAATGGAACGGCTCTTCTTTAAGCCTAAACGAAACCCAGTTAGTTACCGAAGTTTCCCGAAGCAGACTGTCTGAGTTGATTTCTAAGGAAAGAGACCATATGAATTTCACGATTAAAAAGGTTGACATCTCTAATCTAACCTACGGGCAAAATGACGACAAGTTCTTCTTTAAAGCGCCAAAACTAACTTTAGAAGAACCTTTTTTAGATATCTATCGCGATAAGCGTGTCGCTGATGACAATAGCAAAAAAGCTTTGTATTCAAAAATGCTGCGTGAGCTAAAGTTTGACTTGATGATAGATACGATTGCACTCAAAAATGGAGGCATCACGTATACCGAACGTGTAAATAATCAAGAGCAGGCCGGTAAATTGTATTTTGACAACCTGAATGCGACCATAACAAACGTAGGTAACACTTACAAAAAAGGTGAAAAGAAGACTAAAATTGACCTTAATGCCCGGTTTATGAAAAGCGCACCCTTTTCTGTAGATTGGGATTTTGACGTTCAAGACGCGCAGGATAAATTTAGATTTGTAGGAACACTTTCTAACTTACCTGCAAAACAACTACAAGCATTTACAGGTCCTAATCTGGGTGTTGAAATGACCGGAAGCGTAGCCCGCACTTATTTTACCATTTACGGTAACAACTACAGTTCGCACATCGATATGCAGATGACTTATGATGATTTTAAAGTGAGTATTCTCAATCAAGAGAAAGGAAAGAAAAAATGGCTGGTTTCAACTTTGGCTAATATTTTCATTTCCAAAACCAGCAAGAATGATGAAGGTGGTTTTAAAGAAGGTTCTGGAGACGTTAACAGAAATCAAACCAAGTCCTTTTTTAATTATCTATGGCTCAATTTAAAAGATGGAATGTTGAAAACCGTTACGGCATTAGATTAATCTGAAGCGATCCAGGCAATTGCCTCTGTGCGCCGGTCGGTCGTAAAATTGCGCATATCTTTTCCTATAACCGCTTTATTGAAGTTGGCGATCATATGAATCCATTTGCGATTGGTTACCATCGCTATTTTATTGAGTTGGTTTTTGTGCTGCATGGGGAAAATACCGGCGATAAACACAGCATCTAGCGTAAAACGGTCAATATTGTTATCTTCAAGGTAAAGGTTGATGCTGTCGTGTTTCTCAAGTTTTTTCAGAATCGCACCTTTCAATTCCTGAACAGCTTTATAGTCCATCGTGCCTTCTACGATGTAACCTATTGAATTTTCAGATAAACTAAAATCTAGAAGCACTTGATATTTTTTAAATCAACTCTCGAATTATTGCGATTCTATTGCAGCATACGCCTTTAAAGTTAAGGTTTATTGCTCAATACTTGAGGCTTGAAATTGCGTCAGCACCGCATCTTCATAAGCAACAGTGAGCTCAATAGGGTTACAGCACACCTCACAATCTTCAACATATACCTGATAGCGTACCGAAGTATCCAGCAGCATCGAGATCTCCTCCCAGCAATAAGGACATTGAAAAAAGTGTTCTTCCATCTTAAAATTCGATATTAAGCAACTGGCCTATTTGCTGCAAAAGCTGAAGCTCTGCAAACTTCGCTTCGTACTTCGCCAGGTTTTTGTTGGTTTGCGCATTGATGAGATTGATCTGCGCCTGCCTAAACTCTATCGAAGTGATTTGCCCCAGATTGAAGCGCTCTTTTGAACGTTCAAAGTTGTTTTTATTGGTGATCACATTTTGCTCTTGAATTTCAAAAACGTCGACAAGATTCTCATAATTACCGAGTGCATTTGCAATGTCGCGCTCCACCTCAAGTTCAATTTGTTGCTTCAATAATTCTTGATTATCCTTGGCTATTTTTGCATTCTTAAACTGCGTTATGCTAGTACCACCGTCAAAAAGATTCCAGCGTAAGCTTAATCCGCCTTGCCATCCTGTAGTTTGCCGTGTACTACCGCCAAAGAAAGCAGAAGCCGGAGAGATCGACTCATTCCAACCATAAGAGCCCGAAAGTCCCACCGTAGGTAAAAAACGCGCCTTAGAAGATTGTATATCATATTCGCTCAGCGTGATTGCTGATTCGCTTTGTAAGATGCGCACATTATTTTCCTGAGCGAGATCAATATAAGACTCCAATTGAATTTTTGGAATAAACGTCACATTGGTATCTACTGCAAATCCTGCTTGCAAATTTCTGGCGAGCACCACATTAAGATCGCGCTTTGTGTTTTGCAAAAGTTGGCGGGTGTTCATCAAATTAATACTGTCATTGGTCACATCAACTTCAGCATTAAGCACCTCTAGCTTTGTGTTTTGGCCGTAATCAAACTGATATCCGGCTCGTTTAACTCTATTTCTCGAGATCTCAAGCGTTTGCTCTAGGATCTCAACATTTTCGGTAAGACGTGCAACCTCATAATACACAGAGAATAATTGTAAAACCGTATTCTCTATAGTTTCTCTTGCCTCTAATTTTGAAAGGTTGTAATTCTCTTTTAGACTTTTATAATTGTACAATCTTCCTAAACCATCAAAAAGGGTATACTCCAGATTTAATGAAGCATTGTAACTTTCTGATCTGGCATCATTCAATTCAAAAGATTGTCCATCGTCCCTATCTGTCTGTTGATCTTGAACACTGTAATTTGCGCCGGCAAGACCAAAGATGCTAGGCAAGTAATTAGAATTCAATAAATCTGCATTATTTTCTGCGATTTCCACCGTATTACCGGCAACAGCAATATTGTAATTATTCTCCAGAGTAAGTGCGATCGCCTCAGACTTGGAGAGCACTTCTTCCTGAGCTGTAGCGCAAAAAGGCAGCATCAGCACAAATACACCGACTACTAAAAATTGTATACTAGTGAGCTTCATCTTCTTCTTTTAATTCTTTAATTGCGCGCTCAACATCTTCACGAGAAGGCTCCTTACCAGTTTTTACCCAAGCTGCTTTGGTTTTAATGGTATTGGAAATTGATAAAAGCAACGGCAACATCAATAAAGTAAGTATTGTCGCTATCCCAATTCCGTAAGAAATAGAGATCGCCATAGGCTTTAAAAACTGCGCCTGTCTACTCTTTTCAAGCAATAATGGAGCAAGACCTGCAATGGTTGTGATACTCGTTAAGAAAATTGCTCTAAAACGCGATTTACCGGCATCCATAAGTGCTTCTTCAAACTTAACTCCTGCTTTTAACGATCCGTTTAATTTACCTATAAGCACCAGTCCGTCGTTAACCATAATACCAATTAATGCAATAATCCCTAATGCTGAAAGTACGTTGATTGGGAACCCGTGAAAATAATGCCCCCAGGCGACACCAATAATGCTGAAAGGAATCATAAACAACAGTAAAAACGGCTGACTATAACTACGGAAGGTAAAAGCGATGGTCGCGTAGATCAGGAACAAAATCACCCAAACCACCTTATTTGCAGAACTGCTTAATTTTTCAGCTTCTCGATTTTGACCTTCATAAGAGACTGAAAGTGTTTGATATTTTGATAAAATATCTGGCATAATATTCTGCTGAATATCGGCCATAATATCGGTTACACTTCCGTTAGGATCTGCCATATCTGCGTTGACTTGAATCTCACGCTGTCCTTCTAAATGACTTATAGATTCGTCTCCACGTGAAATGGTATAAGTTGCAATTTCGCGCAGCGGAATTCGATCTCCTGAAGGCGTAACGATGCGCATATCATCAAGATCGTTTAGGCTGCTACGGTCGCTGCGATCATAGCGCACCCAAACTCGAATCTCATCTTGTCCACGCTGAAAACGTTGCGCCTGTGTACCAAAAAATCCGCTACGCACTTGCGCCATCACACTGTTCAGGTTAAGACCTAAGGAATATGCGGTTTCTTTCAGCTCAATTTGAATTTCTTTTATTCCTTCAGGATCGGTATCTACAACATCTCGTAGTAAAATATTATCTTCTAGTTTGGCTCTTAACTCTTCTTTAGCAGCTTCTAATTCTTCGGTATTATTACCCAATAAAGAAATAGAGATCGGACTTCCACCAAAATTACCACCAGAACCAAACGTGAGGCGTTCTACACCAAAAACTCCACCAACTTCATCTCGTATCGCATTGGTGATTTCTGGCGAGGAAAAATCCCTAAACTCTCCCGGCAGGAGGTTGATACGTAAAGAAGCCTTGTTATTCCCTGGACCTACGCGCTTGATGATGTTTTCAATAACCTGCATTTCATCGGTTTGACGCGAAGTGAAATCTTCATTCACTACCCAGGCCGCATCTTCTACCATAGTGATTATACTATCGGTACGCTCAGGGTTTGTTCCTTCCGGCATCAGCAATTCAATAGAAACCGTATCACTAGCCACGTTGGGGAATATAGTTACGCCTACCACGCTACCCATTATAGAACTTATCGTAAGTACAAAAAGCGCTAAAAGCACACATAGCGAAAGCAATTGATTTTTTAATACAAACTTGAGTGTTGGCGTATATAGCTTATCCCGCATGTAAGACATGAATTGATCACCCTTTTCATTAAAAAAGCGCAGTTTATATAAGAATTTATCAATGCCCGTTTTGGAGGCAACAGCTTCATCAGACTCATTCACCAAGGCTTTACTATGTGCAATATGCGCCGGCAAAATGATCAAGGCTTCTACCAGCGAAACCACCAAAGTAAGAATCACCACCGTGGAGACTTCGCCAAAGAATTCTCCTATTCTACTGTCTAAAAACAAGAAAGTTGAAAAGGCCAGAACCGTTGTATGATTGCAGAGATAATTGGCGGAATAACTTCCATCGTACCATCAATTGCGGCACGAATTGGCGTTTTTCCCATCTCATAATGCTGATAAATATTCTCTGAGATCACGATACCGTCGTCTACCAGAATACCTATCACGATGATCATCCCAAAAAGGGAAAGCACGTTTATCGTAACACCAAAGCCTCCTGCAAATATGAACATTCCTAAAAACGCTACCGGAATCCCCGCAGCTACCCAAAATGCCAATCGCGTATTTAAGAAGAAAGACAAAAAGAGTAATACCAGTAAGATACCTTCTGCTCCATTTACCACTAACAACTGCGTACGCTGCTCTAAACGTATCGAAGAATCTGAAGTAATATCGATCTGAACGGCATCATAACGCTTATTAAAGTCTTCTATATAATCTTTAACCTTAGCTGCGGTAGGTAATAGATCTTCGTTATTGGTATTGCTAATTTCTACGTTTACTGCAAGATTCCCATTAAAGTAGGATGCGTTAGGCGTTTCAGAAAAACGATCTCTTATTACCGCCACATCGCTTAAGCGTATAAGCGAACCATCAGGGTTTGCACGAACAATTAGATTGGTAAGTTCTTTACCATAATACGCGCGGTTATTTGCGCGTATGAGATAATCCTCGGTTTCGGTTTTAATATTTCCACCGGTGGTGAGAATATTGGCTCTGGATACGGCTTGTGCAACTTCCTGAAAGGTTAGACCATAAGCAAGCAGGTCGTTTTCACGTACTGCAATTTCTATTTCCTCTTCAGGGAAACCGGTAATTTCAATTTGAGAGATCCCGTCCATTGCCCGAAGATCATATTCAATAGACCGCGCGATTTGCTTCAGCGTGGCAAGATCTAAGGTTTCGCCACTTATCGCAAAACTGATGGTTTGTCTAATGGCTTCCTGCTTGGCCACCACGAGCGGTTCCATACCGGTAGGAAAGCTGGGAACGCGATCGACCGCATTTTTAACTTCGGCAAGAATCACGTTGATATCCTCTCCTTGTTCAATCTCTACTGTTACGCTTCCGCCGTTTTCGCGTGAAGTTGAAGTCACACGTTCTATCCCAACGAGGCCTTTGAGGTTGTCTTCAATTTTTAGGATCACCCCTTCTTCAATTTCCTGAGGTGCAGCACCCGGATAAGCAACACTTATGGTAATGATTTGTGAGTCTATAAGTGGAAAGAACGACGAACGCATTCTTAGAATACCAATGATCCCAAAAATGACGAAAGCCAGTATCACCACATTTACGGCAACACTATACTTAATGAAGTAGCTTATAATTTTTTTCATAAACCTACTGTGTTGATTCTTGTTGATCTTCAAAAATCTTCACGCGCATTCCGGCATAAGCTCCGGGAACAGATTTTGACAGGTATTGCGTACCGTCAGGCAAACCGCTTATCACAGCTTCTTTATCTGAAAAGTAAACCGGATTGATTTCTACCAAATCCAAAATACTATCACGTACTACGTAGATTTGCGAATTGTCTACCAATAATTGACGCGGAATACTAATCGCATTAGGCTCATCTCTAGCCTCAAGATTTGCTTGCAAATACATGCCTTCTTTGAGCTTATCTGAACCTTTTACTTCTATAAAAACCCGAATGGTTTGTGTAGCCTGATCTACGCGGCCATTGATGCGCACCACCTTTCCGGTAAATTGCTCTATATCATTACGGTCTGAGAGCATTACCTCTTCTCCTAACTCTAAAAGGTCGCCAAAACGTTTACTTACGGCTACTTCTAATTCATAAACCGAAGTATCTATAAACTCCCCCAGCTTTTGCCCTGAGCGAACTAAAGTTCCTTTATTGACCAAAGCCTCTGTTAATATCCCCGAAAATGGTGCTACAATGCGATACTTTCCTAGACGTTGTTCCAGGTTTTTTACATTATAATATGAAGAGAAAATACCTCGACCGGTTATAAAATAGCGTTCTTTTTCTGAAGCGGTTTCTGGAAGTTGCGGCGTGCTTTTATTGATGTCAAAACCATCTAAATAAGTTTGCCATTTTTCAAAATACTCCGGATAATCCAAACGTAAATCCGGCATTATGGAAGTAATTAAATTGTACAACTCACTTTTTGCAGCCTGTACCGAAGCGTAATATTCTGAAGAATCCAGATTAAGCAAAACTTGTCCTCTACTGTAGGGCTGACCCGGCTTAAAATCGTGTGCACTACTCCTGAAAACACCTTGCACTTCAGCATATAATTCTAACCTATTTTTTGCAGTGAGGTTTCCGTTTGCCGGAATGATAATAGGAACTGTGTCGTTGACTACCTCTTGAACAAAAACCGTTTTTACCTCTTTGGCAATTTCAGTTGGTATTTCATTATCGCGCGTTGCGATAAAATACCCAATGGTAACCGCTATACCCAAAATCAGGATAGCTAGAATAGAGCGTACAGCTGTGAGCATGTAAAGAACTTTTTATGAAAAAATTAACTATTGACAAAAATACCCGTCTATCTGTCTCAATAAGTTAAAAAAAACATAAAAGTAAAACTAACTGTAGTCTTCTAGTTCTAAAGATAATGCTTCCCATTTTTCCATGAGTTGCTCTACCTTTTTCTTTTTAGCTTGGTATTTATCAAAAAACTCCGGATTAGCACTGGTCTTCTCATAGTCGGCAGCCAGTTCGTCGTCCATAGTTTTCATTTGGCGCTCCAGCTTGTTCACCTCAGATTCTATATTACTCAATTGATTGTTTAAAGACTTTATCTTTTTCTGGTCTTTATACGAATCTTTAGTAGCCGTAGTGGTTTTTGATTTTACTTTGGGATCTTTCTTTTCAATTTCACGTAAATTCTCAACTGCACGTTTTTCTAGATAATAATCGATATCACCCAGATATTCTTTGATCTGATGATCTCTAAACTCGTAAACTGTTGTGGTTAATCCTTGAAGGAAATCCCTGTCGTGCGATACGATAAGCAAAGTACCCTCAAAGCGCTTCAAAGCTTCCTTAAGTACATTCTTAGATTTGATATCAAGGTGATTTGTAGGCTCATCCATTACCAAAACATTAAACGGCTGAAGCATCAGTTTTGCTAAAGCCAAGCGGTTGCGTTCCCCTCCCGAAAGCACACGCACGTACTTCTCAACTTCTTCGCCCCGAAATAGGAAGGAACCAAGAATATCACGTACCTTACTTCTGTTCTTTTCATTTGCAGCATCGATCATCGTATCTAATACGGTCTTATTCCCGTCAAGGTGATCGGCTTGATTTTGGGCGAAATAACCAATTTGAACGTTATGCCCCAGCTTCAGCTTACCTTCATAAGAAATCTCATCTACAATAATTTTTGCTAATGTAGATTTCCCCTGACCGTTTTGACCAACAAAAGCAGTTTTACTATCGCGCTCTACAAGTAAGTCGATTCCTTCTAAAACCTTTTTCTCACCGTAACTTTTCTTAACATCTTCTGCTTCAATCACTACTTTCCCCGGCACAATAGAAACCGGAAAATTAAGCGTCATCACACTGTTGTCATCCTCATCAACTTCTATCACATCCATACGGTTGAGCTTCTTGATCAACGACTGCGCCATTGTCGCCTTAGATGCTTTAGCTCTAAATTTCTCGATTAACTTTTCAGTTTGCTCGATCTCTTTTTGCTGATTTTTCTGCGCTGCCATTTGTTGCTCGCGCATTTCTTTACGCAACACCAGATATTCTGAATAAGGCTTTGGGTAATCATAGATTTTCCCAAGCGAAATCTCTATGGTACGATTGGTTACATTGTCTAAGAACATTCTATCGTGCGATACGATAACCACTGCCCCGGCATAGTTGCGTAAAAAGCCTTCAAGCCAGATTATCGATTCAATATCTAAGTGGTTTGTAGGCTCATCCAGCAGCAACACATCATTATTTTGAAGCAGCAATTTTGCCAACTCAATACGCATACGCCATCCACCGGAAAAAGTATCTGTGATTTTATTGAAATCTTCACGATTAAAACCTAAACCCATCAAGATACGCTCTGTTTCACCCTGATAGTTATATCCCCCGTGAATCTCATATTGCTGCTGCACCTCATTAAGCTCAACCATCAAATCGTGATAATACTCACTTTCATAATCAGTACGTTCTGCTAGCTGTGTATTGATTTCTTCCAGTCGCTTTTCTAGTTTTTTGATCAACTCAAAAGCTTGATAAGACTCTTCAAGAACCGTGCGTCCTTCAACAAAATCAATATCCTGTTTCAAGAAGCCTATTTCAATATCCTTATCGGTTGCAATTTGCCCGGTATCATATTCCTGCTCTTGAGAAATAATGCGCAACATCGTTGACTTTCCTGCTCCGTTTTTCCCTACTAGACCTACTCGATCTCCTTCCCCTAGCCTAAAGGTTACTTCTTCAAATAAATATTCTCCCTGAAAAGAAACAGAAAGGTTATGTATGTTAAGCATCTTGCATAATTTTAAGGCGCAAAGTTATCATTAAATAAGAGACTTTAAAGGATTAAATTGATTGCTTTAGGTAACAAGAGTTACTTAGATTTCAGAAGAAATCAAGTAACTTTGCTTTATGAAAAAACTTCTTCAAGGGAATCCTTTATACAGCATTTTTACGGGCAGCTGCCCCGTTTGCCAAAGAGAAAGTATGTATGTAGAAAGCAATCCGTACAAACTTTCTGACACCCTCAAAATGCACGAACGCTGCTCACACTGTGATACAAAGTACAAAATTGAGCCCTCGTTTTTTTATGGAGCAATGTATGTGAGTTATGCTGTGGGTATTGCCTTTGCGGTTGCAGCATTTATCATTTCCTATTATTTTTTAGGCTCTAGCTTGGTCACGGCTTTTGTCGCGATCATTGGGACACTTTTCGTTTTTGCACCAATAATTATGCGCCTTAGTCGAAATATCTGGATCAATTTCTTTTTTGATTACGACGCTCAAAAAGCGAAAAAGACCTCTTAAAATTTCTTCGGAAAGCGCAAAATCTGAGCATCTGGATCCAAAGGTTCATTATACTCCAAATGCTTATAAAGCTGCTCTGCAAGATAAGGAGCCATCATTGTGCCACGTGTTCCCAGACCATTGAGAAGCGCCATCTGAGGATACTCGGGATGCACGCCTAGCAAGGGCCTTCTATCACCTGTAGTGGGGCGTACCGCCGCTTCCTGGTCCACTATTTTATAATCACAATTAATTACCGCTTCTAATTTCTCTACAAGTTCCTCTCGGGCAGCTGATGTAGTAAGACAGTCTTTCTCCTGCCAATTAAAGGTTGCACCTACTTTATACAAATCGTCGCCCAACGGAATTATAAAAAAGGAAGATTTTAAGGCTTTAGTCATTTGAAGGTCAGGAGCAGCGATGGTGATATATTCACCTTTATTTCCCACCAGCGGAAGCTTATTTAAAAAAGGGTTTTTCTTTATACCGAAACCTTCAGCAAAAAGAATGCGCTTTGCTTTTAAAGTTTGATAGGTGATTGCGCTTTCTGAATCAAAAACCAGAGCATCGTGTTCAAAAGATTCGTTCAAGTATCGCCCCTTTTCTTGGAGCTTGACTCGATAAGCATCTAAGAGTTTTGAAAGGTGTATTCTGATTGTTTCTTTGACCTCACCGCAATGTAGTCGAGCATCAACAGCTGAAGAAACATCGGTCTTTAAAGTGGCGTCTAAAAAACGCGAAAGCACAGGTTTGTCTGAAGCTTCAAACCAATTGTTTTGATCTTCTACTGAAGCAAATAATTTATAAACGGGGATTTCCTGAATCGCCTCAACTTCTAATCGATTTTGTAAACGTTTAAAAAAGGCTTTAGCCAAATCAAATTGCTCTTCTCCTTGCCACGGCATCGTATAGCGTTTCAAGATCACAGGATTGATCAATCCTGCAGCGACTCTACTAGCAGCTTCGGTTTGCTTATCGATCACAACAAAGCTGTGTCCATTGCGCTCGAGCTGCTCACAGAACGCCATTCCAGCTAAACCAAAACCCACTACGATATAATCTACTTCTTTCATTCAGCAAAAATAGGGTATAAAAAAACGCCTTTAAAAAAAGGCGTTTTAATTTATTGGCATCGCCAAAGGCTCAATAACCTAGGCTAGCCGTGAATTTGAAAATTCGTCTCTAACGAATGCTTCTTGGGCTTACCATTAAGTAGTTTTTAGCGAACTTGAACTTAATAATTCCACATATCAATTTCAAAGTTGCGTATTTGTTCTTTGATACGTTGTGATTCGAGCAACTGCATCATCGCATTATCTGCGATATACTCTTTAACCTCACGATCTCCTTGAATATTATCAACCTGATAAATAACGCCATTAAAACGTCGAGAATTCAAGATATGATCAAAAGAGATCGGTTGTGCAGAGTTCTGTGGGTTAAACACCTTAGCCTCGTGTAAAATATCACGTGCGGTAGGATACCAAACCCAAAAAAGTGGCACCATTACAGGATCTTCATCATCGATAAAGTTAACATCTGGTGCAACCGGAGCTAAACCAATCAGACGATATTTTAATTCTCCCTGTCGCTTATCAAAGTACCAATAACCACGTATCCAATATTGTTCAATATCAGCAGCAGAGATATCTCTACGGTCAATGTATTGCTCATCGACTTCATAACCTGCATTGATTTGCTCGATACCTAAATCTGTGGTATCAACACGTGACATTGCTGCAGCAATATCGCTTAATTCAATTTTTTGATTAAAGTATGAATCTGCATAAATATCAAGCTTACCTGCTTTAACATTTTTAACCAAAACATCATAAAGCGATCTACGATCTGAACCAATATTGTTTGTATCTATAGGATAGTACAGCGGGAAATTGACACGCTCATCAAGATCTACGATCTCCCAAGTATTTTTACCCCATAGCACATCACGGCTATCTACATAACCGTATGGTAATGGTTTATCATTGTCTAGCTGCTTCTGGCTTTCGGTCTTCTCAAACATTTCACCAGGCATTTTTGCATTGAGAATATTGGTTTGTGCCATTACGGCCGTACCCAACATCATCAAACAAAAAACACTTAACGCTTGCATCTGGCTTTTCATACCTCTTAATCTTTTAATTAGTGAGCTCAATTAATACAGGTGATACCTTTTTAAGTCGGTAACTGCTGTTTCCTGCAATCTGAGCATCAATGTCAAATATTTGCACTGTAGAACCACGCTGTGCTCTACGTAGTACATCTTTCGCTCGAGAATCAAGCTTATTACCACTCACTTGAACGGTAGGCTGTCCCGGCACGTTGAATTTAAATCCGGTTACTCGCAGATTCAATTCAAAATCAAAGTCAGGCAATTTTGCACTTACTTCTGATATCTCTAACGAATTACGTTGCATTTTTAGTATTCCATCTTCTCCACGAACAGCTCCGATTGGACTTGGAATATCTTTAATACGGAATTGCTTTGAGTCGCTCACTTTAGTTCCGTCAGCCAAAGTTCCTGAAACATTAATGGTTACTTCACGCCCTTGCCCTGGATTCATAACATAGCTACTTCCTGAAGCTCTAGAAAGACCCGGAGCACTTGCAGTAACATTGTTATCTGCAACTCCCGCAAAACTAATGGTCATAGGGTTTGCAACTCCACGGTACACCACATTCATTTTATCTGCAGAAATAGTTGCTGAGTTTGGTTTGTTGATTACTGCGTATTCACTGTTGATAGGAATTGATTTTGGCTCTCCTTCTTCAGTATAAACAAGCTCACCACTAATCTTACGCGTACCAACATTTCCTGCCGGAAAATCTAATACTACCTGACCAGCTTGCAAGTTATCTACCTCAGTTCCGTTTATGATTACTTTGTCAAAATTAAGCGAGTTATCAAAACGTCCTAAAACAACTTTTCCTTTAAAATTTTCTCCTGAAAAGAAAGCTGTTTTGTCTGGAATAACAATAGCTTGATAGTTACTTAAAGACACATCCTTACTCAACTGCCCTTGTAATAAAGATGAGTACACTTCTGACTCAGCCGTACGCACATCATTTTGCATTTGTGTAAAACGTGTGATGGATGCTGCTAATGGATAACCTTCAAAGTTATAACGCAACCAAGCGATCTCTTTACCGTCTTTGTTGGTTTGCGGCTCTACTGCAAAGGTTCTTTCAATAATTGCATTCACTTGGCTAAATTCTGGCCCAAGTGCGTCTTTCATCTCTGCCTTATACTCGTCAATTTTAGCTAAGAAAGCCTCTCCTTTCTTTGTATAACGATCTCCTGTAAACCAGCGTTCATCAAGAACTGCCGTTTTATCAAGATTTGCATAACTGCTGGTGTCGACACCTTCGGTTAAAGTGTCTTTAATGTTTCCTAAATAACTGTAAAAGTCATCTGAAACTTGCTTTACACGCTCTGCCTTACTCAGCAAAGGCTCATATTTTGCCGGTTGCTCAACAGCCTTCTCTTCTAAGCCGGCCATTGCCAATTCATTCTCTTGTTCTAAACGTGTATTAGAACTGGTGAATTTTACGTCAAATATTTTAAAAGCATTTAAAATCTCTTTGTCTGTAGTCATCGCGATCATTGCGATAAATACAAGGTACATGAGATTGATCATTTTCTGTCTTGGCGACTGTGTTCCTCCTGCCATAATGTATTTTTTCTACTGAATTATTTAATATTTAGTTTAAAAGAATTCAGTTAGCGCTTATTCATTGCAGAAAGCATTCCGCCATAAACACCATTAAGAGAAGAAAGATTTGTTGCCAGACTCTCCATTTGCTCTTTAAGCTTTCCGGCATTATCAGCAACCTCCTTGTTAACCTCAGCCTGACGCCCTGCAGCTTCAACCTGCACTTTGTAAAGACTGTTTAGAGATTCTAATTGTGCAGCTGCAAGAGACATCTCTTGGCTGTACTTTTTAGTTGAGTTCATTGCTTCTGCAGTAGGCGCCATTCCTTTTGCCGCCCCTTCAAAGCTTCTAATGCTTGTACTTAAACTTGTCATCAACTCAGAGTCAATACGCGCATCTTTAAGCATCGCATCTAATTTTTCTGAAAGCAAACCTTTTGTTTCGGTAAGCTCTTCTTGTTTTTTAGGCTTTACAACCGCCGGGCTATCACCTGCAAGCTCAGGATAAACCAAAGACCAATCTAATTCTTGTGATGGTCTCTCAAATGCTGAATAACCGAAAACCAAAGCTTCAACAACCATTCCTAGGGTAAGAATTTCTGAACCAAAAGGCCAGTGTTGAATTTTAAATAGTGCACCTACAATTACTACTGCCGCTCCTAGACCGTAAATCATGTTAGTCACTGAAAGTTTTCCTTTTTTTGCCATTTTAAATAGATTTTTTGTTTAGTGAAATTAGGTTAAGATATATTTGGGGAAATATATTAGAGGTTAACGACGAGATGGACCATTTCTCATATTGACGTCCTGTTCTACTCCTAAGTAGTCTTGTACGGTTCTAAAACCAATATAACTACGTGCAGAATCTGCATATTCATAATCACGGGTACTTACTTGAATAAGGTATGCCACATCTTTCCAAGAGCCACCACGAACAACCTTACGCTCGTTCTTACTGTCACTTACGTTAGGGTTCATTGTAGAAATGTATTCATAAGCATTAGGATCATATGATGAACCTACCCATTCTGAAACATTACCCGCCATATTGTATAAATCATAATCATTAGGCTCATAAGAATCGGCCTCAACGGTATAAAGCGCCTGATCTGCAGCATAATCACCACGCAAAGGCTTAAAGTTTGCCATAAAACAACCACGATCATTTTTGGTATAAGGGCCACCCCAAGGATAGGTTGCTCCTTCTAAACCACCACGCGCAGCATATTCCCACTCGGCTTCACTAGGAAGTCTAAAACGGTTCACAAGCTCTTGACCTCTTTGCTTTTTATATGAGTTTTTGTTGTCTGTACGCCATTGACAGAATGCCTTTGCCTGCTGCCAGCTCACCCCCACAACAGGATAATCGTCGTAAGCACTATGCCAGAAGTAATCATTATGCATCGGCTCATTGTACGAATAAGCAAAATCTTTAATCCATACCGTGGTATCAGGATAAATCTTAGTCTCTTCAGTTCTAATAAAATCTCTACGCGAACCATTTTTCTCGCGAGCGGCTGCTTCCATATCGAGATACTTGTATTTGAACACAAGCTTCTCCACATCAACCGTACGCTGACCGTTATAAGCTTCTTCTAATGGAATGTACATCGTAT
Organism: Leeuwenhoekiella sp. CH_XMU1409-2; assembly: GCF_037029365.1. Lineage (NCBI taxonomy): Bacteria > Pseudomonadati > Bacteroidota > Flavobacteriia > Flavobacteriales > Flavobacteriaceae > Leeuwenhoekiella > Leeuwenhoekiella sp. CH_XMU1409-2. The sequence continues at coordinate 284,652 of NZ_JAYMEI010000004.1, forward strand.
CCATTACAGAAACGTAGTATTCGTCAGGATAATCCATAGGATCTTCAAAAAGATCGACATCCCAATTCAACTTACGATCACTATAATCATCACTTAGACTATAGTAGTTATCGTACATATATTGCTCATAAGGAGTCATATCATCAGGATCATAATCCTGAAACGCAAACTCACCAATCCCACCAGACCCTGGAGTTTCTCCCATAAGGTCAGCTTCTATGGCAAGACGTGCACGAATTACTGAGTCACGTACCCATTTAACAAATTGACGGTATTCTGAGTTGGTAATTTCGGTTTCGTCCATATAAAAAGAACGTACAGTAACCGTTTTAGTTGGCGCATCTTTGATGGCGGCGATATCATCATCACTTTTACCCATGATAAAAGCCCCACCAGAAACTAAAGTCATTCCGTAGGGTTTTTCAGGATTCCATTTTTTGCCTTTCACTCCAACAAGCTCGCCACGGTCGTTACGACCACAACTCACCAATAAGCTTACCATCGCAATAAATGCAATAAACTTCTTCATAAGTAGATTAGGTTAAATCTAGATTTGAGACAGTAAACCTATCTATAAAAAAGCTAAAAAGCAATTTTTTGATAAAAATAACATTCAAACCCAGAATTTTTTATTTGTTAAACTTCGTTCTTTCGTTTTGCCTTATACCAACGCTCGGGAATCTCCTGATTACAAGCATTCTCATAATCTTCTTGCGTGCAAGGTAATAACGTATGTCGCTTTAATTTATTATTAACTCCCTCTAAGAAAGGAATCTCTATCCACCAGCGTTCTGATTTTGTACTCTTATAAAAGCTTAAAACCTCATCTTCAACCGGCACATTATAATGCAAAAATGCTGTTCCTCGGTCTGCTAAAGATTCTTCTATCCTGTAATTTACACCTTCAATAAAATACCATATTAATTGTGCCACAAGAGCCGATGCAGTCTCTGTTTTTCCCGATAGTAAATACTCAAATATCCCAAAAACACTCACGCGATCACTAAGACCAGCATAACGTGCAATTGCACAAGCTTCTCGTCCTGTAAAACCATTCACGTGCTCAGGATGCATATACCCAAGCACTTCACTTTGCATTGATGAGAGGTCAAAACTCACCACATCTGCATCGCGCATTACCGGCTCTACACTGCTTAAATTGGAGACGGTATTACCCAGACGAAAAGCGTCAAAATAAAGCTTTTCCATCAAATCGATTTCTTCCTGACTGTTGTAATACGTCTGAAAACCTACATTAGAATAGTTAAACAGGTTGTAAGGCTGATCTACGATGATCTTACCTACAAACGATTTATGCGTCATTGGCAAACTGCTATCACCCAAATCAAAGCAGCTGTCTACATTCACCAAATTGACCATCTGATCCAGATTATCAAAAGCACGATACAACGCGTAGGTCAAATCCTGACTCCCGCCTATAATAAGAGGGATGACATTATGTTTGACTAACTGCCCCACGATATCTTGAAGCGCATAAAACGTATCTGAAAGCGACGCACCAGGCTCTAAATCACCTAAATCACCAATAAGCGTATGCCAATTGCCAGGAAATAATCGATATAAAGCTTTACGTATAGGAGCGAAATCAATCAAAGCATCTTCCTGCTCGCTTGCGCCCCGATTTTCGCGCACACCTATAATAGCAATTTGAAGCTCCTGAAGTTCAGGCATTCCATTTTGCCGGGTATGCAATTTAATTTGATTAAAAAGACTTTGCTCATTGAATAAAGCTGCATGAGCCACAACAGCATCTGAAATTGGGATCAAGTTTTCAAAAGCCATGCATTACTTCTTTTTAGCTGTTGATTTTTTACGCGTAGTCTTTTTCTTGGTCGCTTTCTTTTTAGGTTTTGGCCCTTGCTTTTCTAAAATATCCTTAACCTCTTCTAGTGTTAGTTTTTGAGCATCAACAGTTTTAGGCAATTCGATCTTCACCTTACCTTTTATAATATTAGAGCGCCCCCAACGTGCCTTTTCAACACGAATTCCTTCTTCTTTAAAGTCGTGAATAACTTTATCTTTTTCTTTCTGCTTTTTATCTTCAATAAGCTGAACAATATCTTCATCAGACAAATTATCAAAGTCATACTTTTTATTGACATTGATAAACATACTGTTCCATTTTATATAAGGACCAAAACGCCCTACACCTTTTTGAACCGGCTTATCTTCGTAATGATAAATTGGCGCATCAGCTTTTTGCTTTTCCTTGATATATTTTACCGCCTCATCATACTCAACCTCCAACGGATCTCTTCCTTTAGGAAGCGAAACATAGGTTTTACCAAATTTCACATAAGGACCAAAACGCCCGTTATTTACTTGAACAGGCTCGCCTTCAAACTCACCTAAATCTTTAGGAAGCTTAAACAAATCCATCGCCTCTTCAAAGGTGATACTTTCTAATTGCTGATCTGGAAGCAATCCGGCAAATTGCGGCTTCTCTTCATCTTCAACAGAACCTATTTGCACCATCGCACCGTATTTACCTAAGCGTACACTCACCGGCTTTCCGGTTTTAGGATCGGTACCCAAAACACGCTCTCCTACTTCACGTTCGGCATTCTCAGCAACATCTTTTACGTGAGGATGAAAGTCTTTATAAAAGTCCTTCATCATTTTTGTCCACTCCTCATTTCCTTCAGCGATCTCGTCAAAATTCTCTTCAACTTTAGCTGTAAAATTGTAATCAAGAATGTTCTCAAAATGATTCACCAAAAAGTCATTTACAACCATCCCAACATCAGTAGGAACCAACTTCCCTTTATCTGAACCTACTTTTTCGGTAAGCTTTTTGGCTTTGATCTGACCTTTTTTAAGCGTTAAGAGATCATACTCACGCTCAGTTCCTTCAACATTACCTTTCTCTATATATTTTCTATTCTGAATCGTGGTAATTGTAGGCGCGTAGGTAGACGGTCTACCAATACCTAGCTCTTCTAATTTCTTAACCAGAGAAGCTTCCGTATAACGGTAAGGAGCTCTTGTAAAACGTTCTGTCGCCGTGATCCAAAGATTATTCAGCGTTTCACCTTCTTTTAATGGAGGAAGAATTCCGCTTTCTTCTTGATCTTCATCATCAGTCCCTTCAAGATATACTTTTAAGAAGCCATCAAACTTGATCACCTCTCCGTTTGCTGTGAAATTAGAAGGATGGTTTGATGAAGCGATTTGAACATTAGTACGTTCTAATTTAGCTTCACTCATTTGTGAAGCGATTGCTCGTTTCCAGATCAATTCATACAAACGCGCTTGATCGCGCTCCATATTCACCGTATGACGACTAAAATCCGTTGGACGTATCGCTTCGTGAGCTTCTTGCGCTCCTTTGCTCTTTCCTTTATAATTACGCTCTTTATGGTATTTTTCGCCGTAGGCAGAAACAATCTCATTTGCCGCACCTTGCTTAGCATCCTGAGAAAGGTTTACACTATCCGTTCTCATATAAGTAATAAGCCCCGCTTCATATAAGCGTTGCGCCATATTCATGGTCTTACTTACCGAAAAATATAATTTACGCGCTGCTTCCTGCTGTAAGGTTGAAGTCGTAAACGGCGGTGCCGGATTCTTCTTAGCCGGTTTTGTGGTAAGTGCTTCTACCGTAAACGTAGCATCCGAATTTGCCTGAAGAAAATCTTCTGCCTCTTTCTTAGTATCTAAATTCTTCGGAAGCTTTGCTTTTAAAGTTTTACCACCTGCATTTGCAAATTCTGCATCTACTCTAAAGTAATCTTCTGTATTGAAGGCTTGAATTTCTCGCTCACGCTCTACTATAAGACGCACAGAAACCGACTGCACTCTACCCGCACTGAGTCCGCCTTTTACTTTTCTCCAAAGAACCGGAGAAATCTCATAACCTACTAAACGATCCAGAACACGACGTGCCTGTTGCGCGTTGACCAAGTTATAATCTATATCACGAGGATTTTCGATCGCTCGTAGAATGGCTTTTTTGGTAATTTCTGAAAAGACGATACGTTTGGTCTTATCTTTATCAAGTTTCAACTCTTCAGCAAGGTGCCATGCGATCGCTTCTCCTTCCCGGTCCTCATCACTCGCTAGCCAAACGGTCTCTGCTTTATTTGCTAAATCCTTCAGCTTTTTTACAACCGATTTCTTATCCTTATTTACCGTATACTTTGGCGAAAAATCACCATCTACATCAACTCCGAGTTCTTTTGTTGGCAAATCTGCAATATGACCAAAACTACTTTCTACCTTAAATTCCTTACCAAGAAACTTTTCTATAGTTTTTGCCTTTGCAGGTGACTCAACAATTACCAGATTTTTTGCCATAATGCTCTTTTCAAAAATTTGTCATTAAAACGATAAAGACTGCACAAGTCTACATTTTTTCTGACTTTAGATTGGCAAAAGTAGTAGAAATTTTATTATTCGGTATTGAAATCACACGTATACCTATAAATAAGGCAGCGCATACCACACCGATAAACACCTCAAAATTGTAATTTTTCTTTTTTCAATTTCAACCAAATGACACTTTGTCACAACTTTTGTTAATCGTATCTTTGCCCACTATTTTTAGGTAGCAGTACGTATTATGGAGAAGATCATTGACGAAAACAAACAAGGTGAAGCACTGGTTCTAGAACCTCAAGCCGCTAACAGCAAAAAATTATTTATTGAAAGTTACGGTTGCCAAATGAATTTTAGCGACAGTGAGATCGTCGCTTCTATTTTGGCTAAGGAAGGCTACAACACCACGCAGCAACTTGAAGATGCAGATTTGGTTCTGGTTAACACCTGTTCGATTCGAGATAAAGCCGAGCAAACGGTGCGCAAACGCTTAGAAAAATACAACGCCGTAAAAAAGGACAACCCAACGATGAAAGTTGGTGTCTTAGGCTGTATGGCTGAGCGTTTAAAAAGCAAATTCTTAGAGGAAGAAAAAATCGTTGACCTGGTTGTAGGACCAGACGCTTATAAAGATTTACCTAATCTACTAGGCGAAGTTGAAGAAGGTCGCGATGCGATAAATGTTATTCTTTCTAAAGAAGAGACGTATGGAGATATCGCACCGGTACGCCTCCAAAGCAACGGGGTGACCGCCTTTGTGAGCATCACCAGAGGTTGTGATAATATGTGTACGTTTTGCGTAGTTCCTTTTACACGCGGTCGCGAACGCAGTAGAGATCCTCAGAGTATTGTTGAAGAAGTGAATGATCTTGCAGCAAAAGGCTTTAAAGAAGTTACGCTTCTTGGGCAAAATGTTGACAGTTACCTTTGGTACGGCGGTGGTCTTAAAAAAGATTTTGAAAAAGCCAGCGATATGGCAAAAGCCACAGCAGTGAATTTTGCCGGCTTATTAAGTCTTGTTGCAGAAGCTCAACCCAAAATGCGCATACGTTTCTCTACTTCTAACCCTCAAGATATGACGCTTGATGTGATTAGAACTATGGCAAAATATCCTAATATCTGTAAATACATTCACCTACCGGTTCAAAGTGGTAGCGATCGTATTTTAAAGGAAATGAACCGCCTGCATACCCGTCAAGAATATTTTGAGCTTATCGACAACATTCGTGAGATTATGCCAGATTGTGCTATTTCTCAAGATATGATCACCGGTTTCCCTACAGAAACTGAAGAAGATCATCAAGACACCTTAAGTTTGATGGAATATGTAAAATATGACTTCGGTTTTATGTTTGCATATAGTGAACGCCCGGGAACTTTAGCCGCACGTAAACTTGAAGACGACATTCCATTAGATGTAAAAAAACGCCGTCTTGCTGAAGTGATCGCGTTGCAACAAGAGCACTCTTTATATAACACCCAAAAACAAGTAGGCAAGACCGTCGAAGTGCTTATCGAGAAAGCCTCAAAAAAGAGTGACGCAGAATGGGCTGGCCGTAATTCTCAAAACACCGTAGTGGTGTTCCCAAAAGAACACTATAAAGTTGGTGATTTTGTAAATGTTGAAATTTTAGATTGCACCAGCACCACACTTTTAGGCAAAGCTGTTGGATATTCAGAAAATAATTAATCGATTTTAAATGGAATCAGTTCACGCAATTAAACAGCGTTTTGGGATTATTGGAGATGACCCAAAACTCAACAGATCGATTGAAAAAGCAATTCAAGTTGCTCCTACCGATATTTCGGTTTTAGTAACCGGTGAAAGCGGTGTAGGAAAAGAAAGTATTCCGCGCATTATTCACTCGTTATCTCACCGCAAGCACAATAAATATATAGCCGTAAACTGTGGTGCGATTCCTGAAGGAACGATTGATAGTGAACTTTTTGGTCACGAGAAAGGTGCTTTTACCGGCGCAACATCTACGCGTAGCGGTTATTTTGAAGAAGCAGACGGCGGAACCATCTTTTTAGACGAAGTAGGCGAATTGCCTTTACCTACACAAGTACGCCTATTACGCGTTTTAGAAAACGGCGAGTTTCTAAAAGTAGGTTCGTCTAAAACCCAAAAGACAGATGTACGCATCGTTGCGGCCACCAACGTAAAGATGTTTGAAGCAATAAAAAACGAGCGTTTTAGAGAAGACCTTTATTATAGATTGAGCACAGTAGAAATTAACCTGCCTCCGTTGCGCGATCGTAAAAACGATATTCATCTTCTATTTAGAAAATTCGCTTCAGATTTTGCTACAAAATACAAGATGCCAACGATTCGGTTAGAAGAAGATGCTGTTCAAAATTTACTGAAGTATCGCTGGTCAGGAAATATTAGACAGCTACGTAATGTTGCCGAGCAAATTTCGGTATTAGAACAAAACAGAAGTATTTCTGCAGAAAAATTAAGAGCTTATTTACCTGATACAGGGGCTAATCTTCCTGCTGTTGTAGGACAAAACAAAAAGAGTGAAAGCGATTTTAGCAGCGAGCGTGAGATTCTTTACAAAGTGCTTTTTGATATGAAAAGCGATTTAAACGATCTTAAAAAGCTTACGCTTGAATTGATGGAGAATGGAAACAACGCCACCGTTCAAGAGGAGAACAAATCCTTGATCAAAAAAATTTATAGCGAGGACGACACCGATGCCTACGAAAGCGCCGAAGATATTACCGAAGTGCTTCAGCTACCCGAAGAGTCAGTTGTAAGCGCGCCAATGAAAGATAAGTATCATTTCGCTGAAGATGTAGAGGAAGAAGAAACCCTTTCGCTTCAAGAAAAAGAACTCGAATTGATCGAAAAATCTTTGGAGCGCCATAACGGCAAACGCAAAGCTGCGGCAAAAGAACTCGGGATCAGCGAGCGTACGCTGTATCGCAAAATCAAACAATACGATCTATAAACGAATTCGCAACCTCGCGCGTTATAGCACCATAACGAAGTTCTACTTTTATGAAAAAACTACAAGTCGCATTTCTTTTTTTAAGCCTGCTATGCTTTAACAGTTGCGGGTTTAGGTATTCCTTTACCGGTGCAGACATCGGAAATGCCGAAACCTATTATGTGCGTTATTTTCAAAACAACGCTCCTATAGTAGAGCCGGGTATCGATCGTGATTTCTCTTTTGCACTTTCAGATCTTGTACAAAACCAGACCAGCTTAAACCTGGCGACTACAGCAGAGAGCGCAGATCTTATTTATGAAGGTGAGATCATTGATTACTATTTTGCCCCACAAACGGCAACTTCAGACAATGTCGCAGCGCAAACCCGATTGACCATTGTAATTCTTTGTAGATTCACCAATAAATCTGTCGAGGACGGAAGTCAGGATTTTGAGAAACGCTTTTCGTTTTTTGTAGATATTCCCGGTACCGCACAACCGGTAGGCGCAGTACTTGACGGAGCTATTGAAGAAATATTTGAACGTATCACGCAAGATATTTTTCAAGAATCACTGGCAAACTGGTAATCTTAAGAGTACACTTAATTCTCGCATATCGAGGACATGAATACAGAAACGCTCACATATCTTTTAGAACACCCTGACAAAGTAACTTCAGAGGAAACAACGCAACTCAAAACTGTTGTTGAGGAGTTTCCGTTTTTTCAGGCTGCGCGCGCTTTGCATCTCAAAGGCTTAAAGAATGAAGATAGTTTTCTGTACAACACTTATCTCAAAAAAACAGCAGCACACACTCAAGATCGCACCGTCCTTTTTGATTTTATCACTTCTGAAATTTTCAATCAGACCGCGATAAGCGCCCAGATAAAAGCTCAGGAAGATCACTTGCACAATATGCCGGTGCACGAGTTTGTAGATGTTTCTTCTGAAATGGAAGCCGAAGAATTACAAAAGGCCAATCGCGTTTTAGACCCGGAGTTTTTCGTTCGCAAAGAAGCATCTGAAGAAACACAACCTGAAGAACAGCTCCAACTAGGCAAACCGCTAGATTTCAATAAAGCGGAAACGCATTCCTTTAGCGAATGGCTCAAGCTAACGGCTTTTAATAAAATCGATCGTTCAAAAGAAGTGAAAGAAACAATTTCAGCTTCTGCTTCTGATAAAACCGAGGCGTCTTCAGAAAATACTATAATTGAAGAAACAGCTTCTGAAACGCCTCTAGAATTAGAAACTACGATCCCTTCTATTGAGGTAGATCAGGATCCCGAACGCGCTCGCAGATTAGAGCTCATCGATAAATTTATTGAGAGTAATCCTAAGATAAAAGTGAGCACTCCTGACAGCAATTTCAAAAAGCCCAATTTAGAAGATCGCTTTCAACCCAGTGATAGCCTAATGACGGAGACTTTGGCTCGTGTTTATGTAGAGCAAAAAAACTTTTCAAAAGCCAAACAAGCTTATAGAATTTTAAGTTTGAAATATCCGGAAAAAAGTGGTTTCTTTGCAGACCAAATTCGGGCAATAGAAAAATTGCAAGAAAATAAATAAACAACTTAGCGGCAAAAGCCATAGCTTCAAACCGCATATTATAAAGTCAAAACTATGTTTTTTATATTTTTAGTTTTAATCGTAATTGTAGCCTTCTTACTTATTGTTGTAATTATGGTTCAAAACCCAAAAGGTGGTGGTCTTTCTTCTTCTTTTGGAGGAGGCGGTTCTCAGCAAATTGGTGGTGTTAAAAAGACCGGCGATTTCTTAGACAAAAGTACTTGGGGCTTAGCTACTGCATTATTGATCCTCATTTTAATCTCTAATGTGACTATTTTTGGTGGACGCTCTGCAAACACCGAATCTAAATTGATTGACGGTGAAGATGTAGAAAACATTATGCCTGTTCAAGATGCAGCACCGGCTGATATGGCTCCGGCTGCAGACAGCACTACAAACTAAATGACAGTTTAGACATATACAATTTAAAAAGACCGCAATATAGCGGTCTTTTTTTTGCCGTTTTGTCAGTGAAATTTTGATGGCATAATTTCTGACTATACAGCAGCACAACTAAGAAAATTGTTAACTAAAAATTTATATTAAAATGGGAGTAAACATTAAACCTCTTTCAGATCGTGTTTTGGTAGAGCCAATGGCAGCCGAAACCAAGACAGCTTCAGGACTTTATATTCCTGACACAGCAAAAGAAAAACCTCAACAAGGTAAAGTTGTGGCTGTAGGAAGCGGTAAAAAAGACCACGATATGACCGTAAAAGTGGGCGACACTGTTCTTTATGGTAAATACGCAGGAACAGAATTAAAACTTGAGGGTACAGATTACTTAATTATGCGTGAGGATGATATCCTTGCAATAATCTAAGCCTTAAATCTTCTATTTAAATTAAATAACAACATCGTATTTTTCGCAGCCGCGAAAATTCAAAAAACTCAAAAAATGGCAAAAGATATAACCTTTGACATCTCTGCAAGAGATGGCATCAAGCGCGGTGTAGACGCACTCGCAAACGCAGTAAAAGTAACGCTAGGACCTAAGGGTCGTAATGTGATCATCAGCAAATCTTTTGGTGGACCACAAGTAACTAAAGATGGTGTTTCGGTAGCAAAAGAGATCGAATTGCAAGATGCTCTTGAAAACATGGGAGCACAAATGGTAAAAGAAGTTGCTTCTAAAACTAATGATCTTGCCGGTGACGGTACTACCACTGCAACTGTACTTGCTCAGGCAATTGTACAGGAAGGTCTTAAAAACGTTGCTGCAGGCGCAAACCCAATGGATTTAAAACGTGGGATTGACAAAGCAGTTGAAGCGATCACAAAAGATCTTGAAAAGCAAACGAAAGAAGTAGGAAGCTCTTCAGAAAAAATCAAACAAGTTGCAGCGATCTCAGCAAACAACGACGATGTAATTGGTGAACTTATCGCTGAAGCATTTGGTAAAGTTGGTAAGGAAGGTGTGATCACTGTAGAAGAGGCAAAAGGTACCGAAACGTACGTTGATGTAGTTGAAGGTATGCAGTTTGACCGTGGATATTTATCTCCATACTTCGTTACAGATAGCGAGAAAATGCAAACAGAATTGGAGAATCCATATATCTTGTTATTCGACAAGAAAATTTCTTCAATGAAAGATTTGCTTCCGGTACTTGAGCCTGTTGCTCAATCTGGTAAGCCTTTATTGATCATCGCAGAAGATGTAGACGGTGAAGCACTAGCTACTTTAGTAGTAAACAAACTAAGAGGCGCGCTTAAAATCGCAGCGGTAAAAGCTCCTGGTTTTGGCGATCGTCGTAAAGCGATGCTAGAAGATATTGCGATCTTAACTGGCGGTACTGTAATCAGCGAAGAACGTGGCTTCTCATTAGATAACGCAACTATCGATATGTTAGGTACTGCAGAGAATGTAACTATCGATAAAGACAACACTACAATCGTAAATGGTTCTGGTAGCAGTGACGATATCAAAGCGCGTGTAAATCAAATCAAAGCGCAAATCGAAACTACAACCAGCGACTATGATAAAGAAAAACTTCAAGAGCGTCTTGCTAAATTAGCAGGTGGTGTAGCTGTACTTTATGTTGGTGCTGCTTCTGAGGTTGAAATGAAAGAGAAGAAAGACCGCGTAGACGATGCACTTCACGCAACGCGTGCAGCTGTAGAAGAAGGTATCGTTGCTGGTGGTGGTGTAGCTTTAGTACGTGCTAAGCGCGTTTTAGAAAGCTTAGAATCTCTAAATGCTGATGAAGCTACCGGTGTAAAAATTGTAGCAAAAGCAATTGAATCTCCATTACGTACTATTGTTGCTAACGCTGGTGGTGAAGGATCTGTAGTTATTGCCAAAGTAATTGAAGGCGATGAAGATTATGGTTACGACGCTAAAACAGATCGTTATGTAAATATGCTTGCTGAAGGTATCATTGATCCTAAGAAAGTAACGCGTGTAGCATTAGAAAATGCAGCATCAGTTTCTGGAATGATCTTAACTACCGAATGTGCATTGACCGATATTCCTGAAGAGAATGGCGGCGGCGGTGCTGCAATGCCAGGAGGAATGGGCGGCGGTATGCCAGGTATGATGTAAGTACAAGCCGAACAGGCAAACCTTATAAAGCAAAAAATCCCTTCAGAGTATTCTGAAGGGATTTTTTTATAACTCTACTTTTTTTTGCTTAGTTTATTTCAGCATCTACGGTTCCACAGTGTAGCATAACATCACCAAAATACGGGTTAAAAACCTCTTTTTCATTAGAAATCCAATAGGCACCTTTACCTTCAAAGGCCATTGGACAATATTGATAATATAAGGTTCCTGATGTTATATGCTCTTCAACTAAAGCCTTTACTCCGGCCGTCACCGCTTCAAAGTATTCACGTTGAACATTTACATCTTCTTCACTTGAGATCTTCTGTACCGCTTCGGTAAAACCAAGCTCTAATTCGCTAGCCTGTATCGATTCTTGTAAGGTCTTGGCAGCAGCTTGTGCTTTTTGTGAATTGGTATTCACCAGCGCTGTTTTCAGTAAATTGTAGTCATCGTAAATTTGAGCGATTTCAGCATTCTCAAATTCAGCTTCACGTGCTGCTGAAGGGTATTCTGCTTTAGTTTGCTCTGTAGCTTCCTGATTGACCGTTACCGTTTCTTGTTTTGATTTTTGCTCACCACAAGCCAAGAAGGTCAACACTAGAGCGCTTAAAACTATTTTTTTCATTTTAAATCAATTTGACAAATTACAGGGTAAATATACAACCTAAGCTTTGCTCAAAACATTGTTATAGTAAAAAGCAGGCACCAAAACCAGTAAAAATATAGGCTGAATCAAAAAACGCCGTACATAAAACAGCAACATACTAAGGTGTTGATCGTATGTCATCACGATCACACTAAACGCGATGATAAGCAATACGAATAGCGCAACGTATAAAAGTAAGCTGATCTTAAAGATTCCTTTTCTGGGAAAAAACAGAACTAACGTGAGGATAGACAATGCCGAATTGAGCCAATAACGCAAAGAAATATTCAGCAGTAAACTGAAGAAATCAAGCTTTGGCAAATGTGTAGCGTTTAAATATGCTCCTTCAAAAAACAACAACAACGGATCGTAAAACAATGCAGCTTCCCAATAGCGCACACTCACCAAACCGAGGATTAAAATCAAAACAAGGATTGCAGATAGGATCTTTTTCAAAGCCGTTGCTTTTTAAAATTTCGAACCCAAAGCAACCAAAGAACGATCACTAAACCATAAATAATTCCGGGAAAGACGATATCATGCAAGATCATTTTATGCTCTGGATATTTATAGAAACCTATACTTAAAATGGCGATACGAACAATATTGATCAAATAAATCAAAAGACTTCCGCCAAGCACAAAAAACAAAGTAGCGCGCCAGCCCTGAAAAAAGGCAACCACAAAAGCTATAAACAAAATGATGACGCTAATCGCATTACAACCTTCAACGATGCGAGCGACAAACACGTTTTCTACATTCAGCTTCATAGACGCTTCATCGGGATGAGGCGCTATTGAAGCGTCATATCCTAAAAAGTTAACCAACCATTCACTCTGAACAGCCACCTGGTGCGTTATATACTCGGGATAATATGTTTCTGAAGCCGCTGTACGCAAGTAAAAACCATAAATCATGCTCAGCACCACATACACTCCTAAAAATGTAAGGATAAATAAGATTACCGACTTATATTTGCGAATTAACTGAATCAATTTTACAACGGTTTAGACCGCCCTAAAATACGAGAAAAATGGCTCTTGAAACCCTAAAACCTCAAGTATCAAAAATTTTAGAAAGCAGTGCGCTTTCGGTTGAGCACCGCTTAGAAGAAGTATGTTCTTTACTTAAAGACAATGTAGCATACTATGACTGGGTTGGTTTTTACTTTAAAAATGGAGATAAAAACGAATTGAAATTGAGTTCGTATGCAGGCGCTCCAACAGACCACACCATCATCCCTTTTGGCAAAGGAATTTGTGGTCAAGTAGCGGTTTCTAATCAAAACTTTGTTGTTCCTGATGTTGCTGCGCAAGACAACTACATTGCGTGTAGTATTACTGTAAAGGCTGAAATTGTGGTTCCGCTTTTTATTAATGGTGAGAATATTGGTCAGATCGACATCGACTCTAACACTCCAGATCCTTTTACCGAGGCAGACGAGCGCTTTTTAGAATGGGTAAATGAGCAAGTTGCTCAAATCTTAGACTAGTTTTACGCAACCTTTTTTAAAAATACACATCTCATAGTAGACTACCTCAGGGCGAGTCCTCGAGACATTTGTTAGAAACAAATGTATAATTTCAAGACAAACTCAGTAGTACTAAGCCTTTGGTGGCGCCAATAAACAACCTATTATGAGATTTTTTATTTTACTGGCCCTAAGCCTTTCAGTGCTCAGCTGCAACAACAATGATGACCAAAATCTACCCGACTGCAGCTTGGTGGATTGCGCAATTAATGATTTAAATCTAGAACTCATCTCAGCCTCAAGCGGAGAAAATCTTTTTGAGAATGGAACTCTAACCGAAGAAGAGCTGACCATCACAATTATTGAGACTAGCGATGAAGTGCCATTGATGCTTTACCAGGATATACTCAATATTCCTCTAGCCAGCTACGTTGACGGACCTTCACAAATTACGTATCAAATTTCTACGAATGAAGAATTGCTTTTTGAGGTAAGTTTTTATTCAGAACCTGACACTGCAACAAACGTTTGCTGCCCCAACACCCTAATAGAAAACATCTCTTTTGGTGATACTACTATCGAAGTGGTTAACGAAGCGCTTTTCAGCTACAAAGTGTTTTTAGACCTATAGCGCTTACATTCCGGTTCGTATCGCTTCTACAGGATCAAGTCGTGAAGCCATAAATGCAGGAACGATACCGGCGATTAGCCCGATTATTATAGAGCTGCTAAGACCAAAAATAACGTTGGTTGCTGAAAGCACAAACTCAAAATCCCCTGTAAATTGTGACATTACCTGTGCAATGATCCACACGAGCGTGAGACCTATCAATCCACCAATGGTAGCCAGAATAACCGATTCAAATAAAAACTGAAGTAAAATAAAGCGGTTTTTAGCTCCAAGCGCTTTTTGAATCCCTATTAAATTGGTGCGTTCTTTCACGCTCACAAACATAATATTTGCAATACCAAAGCCTCCCACGAGCAAAGAAAACAGACCAATAAAACCGCCGATGGTTGACATAGTTCCTGTAATATTATCTATAAAATCGGTAAGACCTGACAATTGATTAATAAAGAAAGTATTGGTTTCCTCAGGACGCAAGCCTCTTAATTGACGTAAACGCTGTTCTAAAATAGCATTAAACTCTGCGATATCAACACCATCTTTTGGCTTGATCGTAATTTGCGGAAAAGCCGATTTGTTGTTACTTCCATAAATACGGCGCACCACATTAACCGGAAGCACTGCAACTCCATCTTTTGACGGACCAATAAAACTGCTTCCCTCCTTTTCCAACACCCCAATCACAGTAAAGCGTTGTCCAAGTAAACGCACCTGCTTGCCTATAGGATCAAAACTACCAAAAAGTCCGTCTGCAATTTCACTTCCTAAAACCAAAACATTAGAACCACTGTTGGATTCTGATTCATTAAAAAATCTTCCTTCAGCCAATTTTAGTGCTTCAATATTATAATAACCGTCGGTCACCGGAGCGATATTCACTCCTGTCACCAGTTTATCATCATATTTTATAGATTCTGCGCCTACATTCAAACTGAACGACGCCGCCTCCACATCCGGCACATTCCGCTTGATGTATTGATATTCCTCATAGGTCACATCTGGAAACTGCTCCCGTTTCCACTGAGGAATATCGGTAGGACCAAATGAAAAGCGCATCAAAATGATCGTATTGTTATCTAATGAAGATAAGCTTCCCTTAATCTCTTGTTTAAGTGAATCTACAGCGGCCAGAACACCGATAATTGAAAAAATACCAATGGTAACGCCCAGCAATGACAACAAGGTACGCAACTTGTTATTGCGCAACGCATTAATTGCAAAAGCAAGACTTTCTTTTAATACCCTAAGATAGATGAGCATAAAGGCGTTTTAATTTGAATACAAGTATGACGCAAAAGCCTAGAATGTGTTACAAAATTATACTAAGAAATTACGAAAATTAGCAACCAATTTTAGTACACAAATTCATACTTTTGCACCCAAATTAAATATTTCTTCATGAGTACTCCCATTAAGGCAAAAGCCGCGCTGATTTCTGTTTTTAGTAAAGAAGGCCTAGAGCCACTAATTAAAAAGTTTGACGAACTAGGTATAACCCTTTATTCTACGGGAGGCACCGAGAAATTTATCAAAGATCTAGGGGTGCCGGTGGTACCCGTTGAAGATGTAACTTCCTATCCTTCGATTCTAGGAGGAAGAGTAAAAACACTTCATCCAAAAGTTTTTGGTGGAATTTTGAACCGTCAAGACAATGAGAGTGACGTTGCAGAAATGAAAGAATATGATATCCCGCAACTTGACATTGTGATCGTTGACTTGTATCCTTTTGAAAAAACAGTTGCTTCAGGAGCTTCAGAACAAGATATTGTTGAAAAGATTGATATCGGTGGAATTTCATTGATTCGTGCCGCTGCTAAGAACTTTAAGGATACGCTTTGCGTTTCTTCGGTTGATGATTATGAAGAAGTTCTAGAACTCATCAGCGCTAATGAAGGAACGACCACGCTAGCAGATCGTAAGCGTTTTGCTGCAAAAGCATTCAATGTTTCATCACATTATGACACTGCTATTTTCAACTACTTCAATGAAGAAGAAGTTGTTTACAAAGCCAGCTACACACAAGGAAAGTCTTTACGCTACGGAGAAAATCCACATCAAAAAGGAACTTTCTTTGGTGATTTTGATGCGATGTTTGATCAACTTCACGGTAAAGAATTATCGTATAACAACCTGCTTGACGTAGATGCTGCAGTTAATTTGATGGCAGAATTTCAAAATGAAGCCCCCACTTTTGCGATCTTAAAACATAATAATGCTTGCGGTCTTGCGCAACGCGACACCTTACATCAAGCCTATGTAGATGCTTTAGCGGGAGATCCTGTTTCTGCTTTCGGTGGAATTTTGATCGCAAATAAAGAAATTGATAAAGCTACTGCTGAAGAGATTCACAAATTATTTTGTGAGGTAGTTATTGCTCCAAGCTATTCTGAAGAAGCACTTGAAATTTTAAAAGGAAAGAAAAATCGTGTGCTTTTAATTCAAAAGCCAATAGCGCTTCCTAATGATCAGGTACGCAGTTGCTTGAACGGTATTTTGGTTCAGGATAAGGATGCCAAAACCGATAGCCTTGAAGATCTTTCTACCGTTACAAACAATAAACCTACAGAAGAAGAGTTAAGTGATTTAATCTTTGCTTCTAAGATTTGTAAACACACCAAATCAAATACGATTGTATTTGCAAAAGGTAAGCAACTTTGCGCCAGCGGAACCGGTCAAACCTCACGTGTTGATGCTTTACGTCAAGCTGTGGACAAAGCGGTTTCTTTTGGCTTTGACCTTAAAGGTGCTGTGATGGCAAGTGACGCATTTTTCCCATTTCCGGATTGTGTTGAGCTCGCAGACAAAGCCGGGATTACTGCGGTAATTCAGCCGGGTGGTTCTATCAAAGATCAGCTGAGCATCGATTATTGTAATGAAAATGATCTGGCAATGGTAATGACCGGTACCAGACATTTTAAACATTAAAAAGTCATATTTTTTAACTAGATTTAATATTTAACCTTTTAGCATACTCACCCTAATCTCCAGCAGCGCATATGGGCTTTTTTGATTTTCTTACCGAAGAAATAGCGATAGATCTTGGTACCGCAAACACACTTATTATTCACAATGACAAAGTTGTGGTTGACAGTCCGTCTATTGTTGCCCGTGACCGTATGAGCAATAAAATCATTGCTGCCGGTAAAGATGCTGCAATGATGCAGGGAAAAACACACGAAAACATCAAAACCATACGTCCGCTTAAAGATGGGGTAATTGCAGATTTTGACGCTAGTGAACAAATGATGAGTATGTTCATCAAAGAAATCCCGGCGCTTAAGAAACGTATGTTTGCTCCCGCGCTAAGAATGGTGGTGTGTATTCCGTCAGGAATTACAGAGGTAGAAATGCGTGCGGTAAAAGAAAGTGCCGAGCGTGTTAACGGTAAAGAGGTTTACCTTATTCACGAACCCATGGCCGCTGCAATTGGTATCGGAGTAGACATCATGCAGCCTAAAGGAAATATGATCGTCGACATAGGTGGTGGTACCACAGAAATCGCTGTAATCGCTTTAGGAGGAATTGTATGTGATAAATCGGTTAAAATCGCAGGTGATGTCTTTACCAATGATATCATTTATTATATGCGCACGCAACACAACTTGTATGTTGGAGAGCGCAGTGCGGAAAAGATAAAGATTCAAATAGGAGCCGCTACCGAAGATTTAGAGGTTCCACCAGAGGATATGAGCGTTCAAGGACGTGATTTGCTTACCGGTAAACCGAAACAGGTTCAAATCTCTTTCAGAGAGATCGCTAAAGCTTTAGATAAGTCCATTTTACGTATTGAAGATGCAGTGATGGAAACGCTTTCTCAAACGCCACCAGAACTTGCTGCCGACATTTACAATACCGGGATTTATCTTGCCGGTGGTGGTAGTATGCTACGTGGTCTGGACAAGCGTTTATCTCAAAAAACTGACTTGCCGGTGTATATTGCTGAAGATCCATTGCGCGCTGTAGTGCGTGGTACAGGGATCACGCTTAAAAACCTTAATAAGTTCAAAAGCGTACTCATCAAATAATAGCATCGTGATTCATGCAGCAAATCGTCAATTTTTTCATAAAGTACAGAAACTTTCTGCTCTATGTGCTTTTGCTGTTTATTTCACTGGTTTTTACGATTCAGTCGCACTCGTATCATCGCAGTAAGTTTGTCAATTCCGCTAACTTTTTAAGCGGAGGAATTTATAGTGGTCTAGATAACATCACAGCATATTTCGATTTAAAAGTACACAATGCGCAGCTGGTTGAAGAAAACAACAGGTTACGCACCAAACTATTAAACACTCGCGATAGCATTTCGCAGAAAATTGATACGGCTACGTTTCATAAACGCTTTCGGTTTATCACTGCAAAAACCATCAACAACAATTACACCTTTAAAGACAACTTTCTCACCTTACGCGCCGGAAGCAAAGACGGTCTAAAGCAAGATCTTGGGGTTATAACCAGCAAAGGAATCGTGGGGATTGTAGACCGTACTTCCACAAACTATGCTACGGTTATAAGTATTCTTAACAGCAATTCTCAAATAAACGCAAAACTTAAAAAAAGTAATCATTTTGGGATTTTAGTATGGCGTGGTGGTGACCCGAACATAGTAGACCTTATTGATGTACAATCAAAAGCACCTGTACAAAAGGGCGATACCATAGTCACCGGCGGAAAGTCTACCATTTTCCCAGAAGGTATTGGCATTGGCACGATCAAGTCTTTTGAGCTTGATCCCAGTGAAAATTTTTACAGCATCAAAGTAGAGCTTTTTAATGATATGACAAATATTGGTTATGTGTATGTTATTGAAAACCTTGACCGAGAAGAAATACAAACGCTAGAGCAACAAACAGCAGATGAACAATAGCATCACACATAACATCCTGCGATTTGTTTTTTTAGTACTTATTCAAATTGCCATTTTCAACAACATCAACTTTCTGGGATACATCAACCCATACCCCTACGTGTTGTTTATCGTATTGTTTCCTATTGGTGACAACAGAGCTCTACTTCTCTTTACCAGTTTTTTGCTTGGTCTTACAGTAGATATGTTTTGCAACAGCGGTGGGATGCACGCCGCAAGCTGCGTTACCATCGCCTACATACGCCCTTGGATTCTGCAGTCGATTTTTGGCCTGGCTTATGAATATAATGCTGTGAAGGTAGTTAAAGCTGGTTTTGGGCAGCGTTTGCTTTTTATCACCATTCTGGTTTTCACGCATCATTTACTATTATTTTTACTCGAAAGTTTTAACTTTTCAGACATAATCTATATACTTAAAAAGACGTTGTTTAGTGGAGTCTTTACTGTGCTTCTCTGTTTAATTTTTATAACCCTTTTTAGCGTAAAACGTAGATGAGAAAAATTTTGCTTTTTTCTATTGTTTTAATTTCCGGTATTTTATTTACGGGACGCCTGTTCTATCTCCAAATTCTAGATACTTCCTACGCAGGCTTGTCTGCAAACAACGCCATTAAGAGGATTTACGATTACCCACAGCGCGGTCATATTTATGATCGCAATGGCGAACTTCTGGTAAGCAACCAACCGTCGTATGACGTAATGGTCATTCCGCGCGAGGTCAAGCCCTTTGACACCACAGAATTTTGCAGTCTGCTAAAGATGACTAAAGAGGCCCTGGTCAAAAGACTGAATAAGGCAAGAGTATATTCTCCACGATTGCCTTCGATTGTTATCCCGCAGCTTACAAAATCTGAATATGCATACTTACAGGAAAAAATGCGTAAATACGAAGGCTTTTATATTCAAAAACGTTCGCTACGTGACTATCAGGTAGATTATGGCGCTAACTTTTTGGGATATATCGCTGAAGTTAACCGTGCTGACATTGAAGATAATCCTTATTATCAATCTGGAGATTTAAAGGGACGTACCGGTGTAGAACGACAGTATGAAGAAGTTTTACGTGGAGTCAAAGGTGTAAAATACATTCAAAAAGATCGTTTTAACCGTGATATTGGCGCCTACAAAAATGGAACTTTAGATACGCTTCCCACACCGGGAAAAGATCTTACGCTTACCATTGATGCAGAACTTCAGAAATACGGGGAAGAACTCATGGTTAATAAACGCGGTGGAATTGTCGCTCTCGAACCTTCCACCGGAGAAATTCTCGCTTTAGTAAGCGCGCCGAATTTTGACCCTTCGCTCTTAGTTGGTCGTGAGCGTTCACGCAACTTTACCGAGCTCTATTACGATTCGATTTCAAAGCCACTTTTTGATCGTGGTTTGCAAGCACAATATCCACCGGGATCACCGTTCAAAACTCTTAATGCTCTTATCGCTTTACAAGAAGGTGTTGTTGATGAGGAAGAAAGTTTTTCATGTCATATGGGCTATTACTACGGCTCTAGAGGACGTAAGCTGGGTTGCCATAGTCACCCCAGTCCGTTGAGTATGGTTCCCGGGATTGCAAACTCTTGCAATGCTTATTTTGCTAACGTTTATCGCCGCGTCATTGAAAAATATGACACTCCTCAAGAAGGAATGGATACTTGGCACGATCACCTGGCTAGTTTTGGACTTGGACAATATATGGGCACCGACTTGCCTACCGGCAAACCTGGCCATATACCTGATAGCGACTATTACAATAGAGCTTATCAGTACCCAAAATACAAATGGTTTAGTACTGCAACCATTTCCAACTCGATAGGACAAGGCGAAATCATCTTGACTCCGATTCAATTAGCCAATGTTACGGCTACCATCGCGAATAGAGGCTGGTTTTACACACCGCATATCGTGAAGGGTATTGAAGGAGAAACAGATGCGATTCCGGAGAAATATCGAACTAAAAACAAGACGACTATAGACCCGGCTAACTTTGAACCGGTGGTTGAAGGAATGTTTGGCGCTTATAATTACGGTACCGCTGCCGGCGTTCAAATACCGGGAATTGAGATCTGCGGAAAAACAGGAACTGCTGAAAACTACACCAAAATAGACGGTAAACGTCAACAATTAACAGATCACTCTATTTTTGTGGCTTTTGCTCCAAAAGACAATCCCAAGATCGCCATTGCAGTCTTTGTCGAAAACGGTTATTGGGGCGGAAGATACGGAGGTAAAATTGCCAGCTTAATGATTGAAAAACACATTAAAGGCGAAATTACCCGTACAGATCTTGAAGACTGGATTCTTTCACATAGCCTCGAAGAGGAATATGCAAAACCATTAAGTGGCAAGCCATTCCCAATTAATGATGGTAAAAAAATAAGTGGTCAAATCGAAGAAAAGCTTAAAAGCTAATGCGAAGCACCTCACGCAATGCACGCGGTAATTTTGACTGGCTGTTGATCTTGATCTATATGGCGCTTGTAGGCATTGGGTGGGTGAATATTTATTCTGCATCTATAGATCCTTCCGGTGTTGCAGATTTTTTTGATTTGAGCAATTTATACACCAAGCAATTGCTTTTCATCGGCTTGAGTTTGCTGCTCATCATTTTCATACTATCGCTGGAGGCTAAATTCTTCGAGCGCTTTGCCAGCCTCATTTATGTGGTTTCCATTTTATCACTTTTGGGGCTTTTTGTCTTCGGAAAAAACATAAGCGGCGCAACAAGTTGGTATTCTTTTGGAAGCTTCGGCTTACAGCCTAGTGAGTTTGCAAAAGCCGCTACAGCACTTGCTTTAGCCAAATACCTCAGCGACATACAA
The DNA here is from genome assembly GCF_037029365.1 of Leeuwenhoekiella sp. CH_XMU1409-2. Lineage (NCBI taxonomy): Bacteria > Pseudomonadati > Bacteroidota > Flavobacteriia > Flavobacteriales > Flavobacteriaceae > Leeuwenhoekiella > Leeuwenhoekiella sp. CH_XMU1409-2. The sequence continues at coordinate 306,470 of NZ_JAYMEI010000004.1, forward strand.
ACCGATGTAAAATCGTTCACCCATCAGTTTAGAGCTTTTATAATCATTGCACTTCCGGCAATTTGTATTGTTCCACAGCCTGACCCAGGAAGCGCCCTTGTTTATGCGGCTTTTTTCTTTCCGCTATATCGCGAAGGACTTTCCGGTATTTATTTAATCATCGGCTCGATCACCATTGCACTTTTTGTCTTAACCCTCGCATTTGGACCGTTATATATTATTGCAGCGATCGTATTGATCGCACTTATTCTGCTTATTAAAAATCGCAAAAAGCGATTCGGGAAACGCTACTTTTATATGCTTCCGGTTGTCGCGATTCTGTTTGTTTTTTCAGTCAACTATATCTTTCAAAATGTCTTTGAGCAGCGCCATCGTGATCGATTTAATGTTGTTTTGGGTAAAGATGTTGATATGAAAAGTATTGGCTACAATACCTATCAATCAGAAATCGCAATTGGCAATGGCGGACTCACAGGAAAAGGCTTTTTAAAAGGAACTCAGACCAAAGGAAACTTTGTACCCGAGCAACACACAGACTATATTTTTAGCACCGTAGGAGAAGAATGGGGCTTTTTAGGAAGTACGCTTGTCATCTTTTTATTTGTAGCACTTATGCTCCGCATTATTATTCTTTCTGAGCGGCAAAAGAATCAATTCAGTCGTATTTACGGTTACAGCATTGCGGGTATTTTATTCATCCACTTTTTGGTTAACATCGGTATGGTTACCGGAGTTTTTCCCACGGTAGGTATTCCACTTCCCTTCTTCAGTTATGGTGGCTCGGGACTTTGGGGCTTTACGATTTTGCTGTTTATTTTTATTAAGCTCGATAGCAATCGTGTAAATGAGTGGTAATTAAAACACCCAATTAGCTAGCGGTTTTTCAGCTTCAATTTTCTGCTCTATTGAATCTTCTAACTGCGGAAAGAAATCAATACCGGTAACTTGCTCTACCTGATCAACAGCTACTACAAATTGCTGAAGCGGTGCATCACTTTCGCTATGCGGAATCAAAAATGCCAAGCAGGAATACCCCAGTTCATTTTTCCGAAGGATTAATTTATAAAATGCTCCGGGCACGACTACCTCTTCCTCTCCTATTTTCCCTAAGTTGTTTTCAAAAACGCCTCCTGTTACCACAGTAACTTTAGTATAGATCGAGGCCCATTCTCGTACCTGATGCTCTAGACGGTTCCACACACCAGCATTGAACGCATTCAACTGCGGACTAATATTACTCGTTAAAAAGGTTTCATTATACGCCTGCGTACTGAAGCTTCGATCTGCGGCGGGACACAAATGTCCCCGATCATAGCCGCTATTCTTATAATTTCGCCAATCTGCTGCTCCCGTTTTTACTGCATCGTCTACCATAAAATAAGGCCGACTCAAGGCTTTACTACTGGTTAACTGTGAATAGTCTAACGTATAAGCGACCCACGACGCCTGCTCTGCTTCTTCGTTATAGGCAAGACTGAAATATTGATGATGCACGAGCGTCTCCGGTGATGCTTCAGGAAGTAGAAAACTCAATGAAGTGGACTTAACTTCAGCTCCTGCTGAAACCTGAGCTTCCTTTTCCTTTTGATCTAAATAATCATTCGTTAAATAAATCAACGTGATAGCCACCATCATCAAAAGTGGATAGGTATATTTTCTTCGCATAGTTTATTGTACTCCTTTTACATCCAGCGCATCACGTAATGCATTTCCCATAAGCATAAACGCCATCACCAGACTCATAATCGCTAACCCGGGAATTATCGCCAGGTAGGCTTTTCCTAAAATGATATAAGAATAATGATCTTTGATCATCGCTCCCCAGCTAGGAATAGGTGGTTGTGCACCTATTCCTAAAAAGCTCAGCCCGCTTTCGATTAGAATTGCACTGGCAAAATTGGCAGCGCTAATCACAATCACAGGTGCCAATATATTTGGAATAATATGTCGAAAAAGAATACGCATATTCCCGTAACCTAAAGCTCTTGCTGCAGTCACATACTGCGCCTCTTTAACACTCAAAACCTGCCCTCTCACGACACGCGCAACCTCAACCCACATTGTGAGTCCGACGGCAATAAAAACCTGCCAGAACCCCTTTCCTAAAGCCAAAGTAATTGCAATCACCAGCAACAGTGTTGGGATCGACCACGTCACATTGATCACCCACATAATAAACGTATCTACTTTACCGCCGTAATATCCGGCAACAGCACCCAAAAACACGCCAATCAATAAAGAGATCAATACCGCCACAAAACCAATACTAAATGAAATACGCGTACCTATAAGTATTCTGCTCAGCAAGTCTCTTCCGTATTTGTCAGTTCCTAGCAGGAATGTTCTTTCGTTTACATAAAGTTCTTCAAATGTACTTTTAGAAGGATTAGAAAACTTAGGAAACTCCTTGATCGAAATGGCTTTAGTAAGCTGAAGTTCTTCATCTTCAGAATAGGGCGTATACTCAACCTCATCTTTGAGTAATTTGAAATCCAAAATGGGGATTTCGGTATCGGTGTTAACTTCCCCGGTAAAAAATGAACTCCACGTACTTTGATCACTTTGTTCCGGACCGGGAACCGTAAGCATTTTTACCGTAAATCCCGGCTTTTTAGAATGAATTGCCAAATGCATTTGATTGGCATTTCGAGAATCATCCGGGGCAATGAGGTACGCAAAGAGCGCTACGAGACCACAGAGTACAATATATATAAAACTCAAAACGCCCCAGAAATTTCGTTTGAATTTCTGGAGCGCTAAATGAGTTAATGAGCTTGAATGTTCTGCCATAGGTTAATCCCTAACGTCAGCCAATTTACCTCTTCTAATATTATTTACTTTTAGATCTTCTAACACGTTTATAGCCTCATCCATATAAACATCTTTAGCCAGATCTTCGTGCCAACGCTCACGTTTTTGCTTCAAAACAGTGTCGTTTTCAAATTTCTTAATTTCATAAGGCAAGGACTTAAAGGTAAGACCAGACTCATAATTACGCAGCTCGTCAAAGCGTTTTGCTTCGGCTTCATTTTGTTCCATCTTGGCTGCGTAAGCATCAATATTTAATGGCCAAACGGAATCATCTTGCTTACTTTTGATCCATTTTGCGTTTTCTTCAATAAGCTGTAGTTGCTTATTCTTTGCCATACGCTCGTTACTATTGCTAATGGTTTGATCATAGTCAATATAACCGTCCCAAACTTCGTAATCTGCAGCAGCAATTTTATCCCAAGGCAACGGGTTATCTAGATCTTTCTCACCAATATCAATATAGCTGAAACGGTCTGGAACTACCACATCACTTTTTACACCTTCAAGTTGTGTTGAACCACCATTGATTCGATAGAACTTTTGAGTGGTGATTTTTAAAGCTCCCATATCGCCAAGATCATTTTGACGCAACCAGCGATTTAAATCATATACATTCTGCACCGTTCCTTTACCGTAAGTTTGTTTACTCCCTATGATCACGGCTCTCTTATAATCTTGCATTGCAGCTGCAAGGATCTCACTCGCAGATGCTGAAATTTCATTCACCATAATCACAAGTGGCTTATCCCATAAAATCTCAGGATCTTTATCTTTTAAAATTTCGCTATCAGCACCATTGGACTTTACCTGTACGATAGGTCCTTCTTTGATAAATAAACCTGCAATATCAACAACTGTAGAAAGTGAACCACCTCCATTGTTACGCAAATCAATTACAAGACCATCTACATCTTGTTCTTTAAGACGAATGATTTCTTTTTTAACGTCGGTAGCTGCGTTACGCTGCTCTGCATTCTGCATATCAAAATAAAACTTAGGCAAGTTAATTACCCCATATGTTCTATCATCTTTATCAACCGTCGTGGTTTTTGCATACGTCTCTTCAAGCTCTACAACATCACGGGTGATCGCCACGTTTTTAATAGAACCGTCTTTCTTTTTCACGTTTAAAGTAACAACGGTTCCTTTAGGGCCTTTGATCAATTCAACAGCATCATCTAAACGCATTCCTACAACGCTTGTAGCCACATCTTCATCTGCTTGTTTGACTTTTAGAATGACATCTCCTTCCTCTAACTCTTCACCTCTCCAAGCCGGTCCACCTGAAATGATTTCTGTAATACTGATCTCATTACTTTTCTTTTGAAGACGAGCACCAATTCCTTGAAACTGTCCGCTCATTTGCATATCAAAACGATCTTTATCAACCGGTGCAAAATAAGTCGTGTGCGGATCAAACTCTTCTACAATAGCATTGATATAAACTGAAAAGTAATCTTCGCGATCTAATTCCTCTGCAAATTCAAAATATTCTTTAAGAGATTGTTTTGTAGTAGCTCTGGTTTCTTCTTCGATCTCTGCATTAGAAAGCGCTGTGTATCCTACTGAATCTTCAACCTTTTTAGCTTCTTCTTCAAGACGATCGTAGTACGTCCCGATCGTGTTGAATTTCATTTGGTTTGCCCAACGCTCTTTTAATTCCTTCTGATTTTTAGCATAATCCAAATTTTCATAATCGGTATCTATACTCTCCTGTTTTGAATAGTCAAATGGCGTTTCTAAAACCTCTGCATAAATTGCCTTTGACTCTTCCATACGCTCTCGTAAACGCGTGTATGCTAAATCGAAAAAGCTAATATCTTCATTGCGAATTTGATCATCAATCTGTGTCTTGTATGCTTCAAACTCTTTGATATCACTCTTTAAAAAATAGCGTTTAAGCGGATCTAATGAAGTCACAAAATCATCAAATACTTCTTCAGAAAAAGCATCATTGAATTCCTTTGCATCATAATGTCCTTTCTCAAGAACATAAGAGATCAAACTTACTAGGACTTTATCTTTTCCGGGATCTTCATCACTTGTGGTAAAACTGCAAGAGGCTGCAGCTAAAAGTAAGGTCAAAACAAGAACCTTTACATTTTTTATCATAATACGTTGCATTTTCATCTTTTACTAGCAATCTACATTAAAAACCGTGCCACGGCTCATTTTTTTCAGCTAACAATTTGTTAAACGTTAAGCCCAGCAATGGCTTGGTAATTTAGTATTTTAGCACCAGAAAGCAAAACCAAATGGAGAAACAAAAACCGCTAATACTCGTCACGAATGACGATGGCATCACCGCTCCCGGCATACGCACGTTAATAAGCATAATGCAAGAGCTTGGAGACGTGGTCGTTGTAGCGCCAGACAGTCCGCAGAGCGGCATGGGCCATGCTATAACCGTTAATGACACGATTTATTGCGACCCTATAAAAGAATTTCAAGCGGATGCCCATAAAGAGTATCGCTGCTCAGGAACACCGGCAGACTGCGTAAAAATTGCAGTTCAGGAAATCATGCAGCGTAAACCCGACATTTGTGTAAGCGGCATCAATCACGGTTCTAACTCTTCAATAAATGTGATTTATAGTGGAACCATGAGCGCAGCTGTTGAAGCTGGTGTAGAAGGAATTCCCGCTATTGGGTTCTCTCTTCTCGATTATTCTATAGATGCTGATTTTTCGCATTGCGAGACCTATGTAAAAAAGATCACCCAAGAAGTATTGCAAAACGGACTTCCGAAAGGCGTGGTACTCAATGTGAACATCCCAAAACTTAAGGCCAGCGAAATACGTGGCATTAAAGTGGGACGTCAAGCCAATGCACAGTGGGTAGAGGATTTTGACAAGCGCACCAATCCTATGGGTAGAGATTACTACTGGTTAAGTGGTGAATTTGTTAATGAAGATAAAGGGGAAGATACCGATGAGTGGGCGTTGGCCAACGGTTATGTTTCGGTAGTTCCGGTTCAGTTTGACCTTACTGCACATCATTTTATAGAAAAACTCAATGGCTGGAAATTTAATGCTTAACTTTTCGTTCTACGGAAAACAAACCAAGTAAGTTGTGAAGTATTACATCATAGCAGGAGAAGCCAGCGGCGATTTACACGCTGCAAATTTGATGAAGGCGATCGTAGCTGAAGATCCTCAGGCTGATTTTAGATTTTGGGGCGGCGATCTCATGCAAAAAGTAGGTGGGACACTTGTAAAACACTACCGTGACCTGGCATTTATGGGCTTTCTCGAAGTTCTAATGAATCTGCGTACCATCACAAAAAACCTCGCCTTTTGCAAGAAAGATATTGCTCATTTTGCTCCTGATGTGATCATCTATATAGATTATCCCGGCTTTAATATGCGCATCGCTAAATGGGCACGCCAAGAGGGCTATAAAAATCATTATTACATCTCACCCCAGATCTGGGCATGGAAAGAAGGTCGTATCAAGGCCATCAAAAAAGATGTTGACGAGATGTATGTGATTCTTCCGTTTGAAAAAGCATTTTATGAGGATAAACATAACTTCCCGGTACATTTTGTTGGCCATCCGTTAATCGATGAGATCAGCGCGCGCACTCCGGTTGTTCCAGAAAATTTTAGAAAAGAACACCACCTTGATGACCGCCCTATAATCGCTTTATTGCCCGGTAGCCGAAAGCAGGAAATTCAAAAAATGCTTGAAATTATGTTGAGCATTACCACAGACTTTCCAGAATATCAATTTGTAATAGCGGGTGCACCAAGTCAGGATCTGGAGTTTTACGAGCCTTTCTTAAAAAAGAACCGAGTTCATATCGTTATGAATCAAACGTACAACTTGCTCGATGTAGCACACGCGGCATTAGTAACTTCGGGAACAGCTACGTTAGAAACGGCGCTGTTTAAAGTTCCGGAAGTGGTTTGTTATAAAGGCGGAAGAATCTCTTATGAGATTGCTAAACGCGTGATCAATCTAGATTACATTTCACTCGTAAATCTTATTATGGACAAAGAGGTGGTGAAGGAGCTTATTCAAACCGAATTCAATACCAAAACACTGAAAAAAGCATTAACCGAGATTTTAGAAGAAGAAAAAAGAAAGGCGCTTTTTGATGAATATTATAAATTAGAGCAAAAGTTAGGCGGTGTAGGAGCAAGTGCCAACACGGCAAAACTTATTGTTAACGCTATAAAATCAACCGCAACACCGGTTTAAAATTTTATGACAAGAATAATTTTCTGCATTGTAGCAAGTTTCGTTTTAATAAGTTGTGGCGGCAGTAAAAAAGCTGCACGTGCTAAAGCATCTACCGAAAGTACACGATACACAGCTCCAGAAAAAAAACCTATCGCTACGTCCAGCCCTTCTACGCGAGAGCTTATTTATTTGTCTGAAATCAAACCTAGTGAAGAAAATAAGATTCGGTTTAACATCATTAAAAATGCGCGTCAATACGAAGGCACTCCGTATAAATATGGCGGAACCACACCAAAGGGTATGGATTGCAGCGGACTTGTTTACACCGCATTTCTTGAAGAGGGAATTAGCATTCCCCGAGTAAGCCGCCATATTGCTGAAGAAGGCAATCGCATAAAAACCAGCGATGTGATTCCCGGCGATTTATTGTTCTTCATTACCGGAAGGCGCAGTAAACAAATTAATCATGTTGGGATCGTTGTCGATGTGCTACCCGGTCAAATTCTTTTCATTCACTCTTCTACCTCTCAAGGGGTAATTGTTTCTTCGCTCAATGAAGGTTACTGGAACAACGCTTTTAAAGAAGCCCGAAGAATTATGTAACTCATTGATTTTTTGACTAGTATTGTAAAACACTAACCTGTTTCTTGCTGCCGAAACCTATGAAAGGCATCAACCCAACTTTTTTGATCGCACTTCCTGCTTTAATTCTGGGAATTGTGATCACGCCGCTATTCAATATCACACTTTCTGATAGTGGATACGTATTCTGCGCATTATTTTTATTTGTCGCCGCTGTTCATTTTGCACTAAAACTTAAACAGATGCAAAGTATAATCAGCACATTAGCAGTATTTTTTCTGTTTGTTTCCCTCGGAAATCTTTTATTCAGCCTAAGCGATCCCAAGAATCAGAAAAGTCATTATACTCATTGGATACAAAATCAAAAACCTGAAAACAATTTCTACCTACGAATTGAAGAAAAACTCCGGCCCGCCTTCTATGCTGGTCGCTTTGTAGTTACGCTTACGCAAATTGACACAAAAACGACTTCCGGTAAGCTTATTTTGAATATTGAAAAAGATAGCGCCTCCCCGCTTTTAAGTTTACATGTAGACGATCAAATTCTTGTAAAAACTGCTTTAGCTGAAATTACCCCTCCGCGAAATCCTTTTCAATTTGATTATCAAGAATATTTGAGAAAAGCAGGGATCTATCATCAGATCACAGCATCAACCCCAGAAGTTTATCTCATAAAACGAGGTCCAAATAGCTTAAGCGGTTATGCAGATGCATTACGAACTAAACTCAATACCGATTTAAACAAATATGCTTTTAGCAAAGATACTAAGGCAGTGCTCAACGCTTTACTACTTGGGCAACGGCAAGAGCTTTCCACTACGCTTCGCGATGATTATGCAAATGCCGGAGTTATGCATATTCTAGCAGTTTCTGGATTACATGTAGGCATTTTGATGCTTGTGCTGCAGTTCTTACTCAAACCCATTGGAAATTATCGTTATGCGCGCCTATTGCGCACATTGATCATCATTGCTGTCATTTGGATTTTTGCTTTCATCACCGGACTTTCTCCTTCGGTTTTGCGTGCAGCTACGATGTTTACGTTCATACAATTAGGGACTTTGCTTCATCAGCGGCAGGCCGGATTAAATGCGCTTCTTACTTCCGCAGTGATCTTATTGGTAATCAATCCAAGTTTGATATATGAAGTGGGGTTTCAACTGAGTTATGCGGCTGTATTTGCCATAATGTGGCTATATCCCAAATTAGAACCGCTTTGGAATCCCAAGAACAAAATTCTTAGATATTACTGGCAACTCATAGCAGTAAGTATAACAGCACAGCTGGGCGTGCTTCCCTTAAGCTTATATTATTTTCATCAATTTCCGGGCTTATTTCTTGTAGCCAACATTGTAGTGCTTCCGGCCTTAGGCTTTTTACTTATTTATGGTTTGATCCTTCTCATGCTTGCAGCAACCGGAATACTTCCGGAATTTATCGCGAGCCTTTACAATATCTTGCTCAATACCTTAAACCAATTTGTAAGTACGCTTGCTCAATTTGACGCATTGCTTTTTAAGAATATCTATTTTTCTATTCCGTTGGTGATTTTGAGTTACCTGCTGTTATTCTTTATGGTTCAACTTGCTCAAAAGAAAAACTTCACAAACCTAGTAAGTTCGCTAGCAGTTCTTATAGCATTCCCTTTAAGCTTAACACTTATCGAGTACAATCAAGCAACACCAGCACTTTACGTACATTATTTATATAAAACCAGTCTATTTACGTATCGTAGTGCTGATCTCGATTATACATTCTACACCGAGAAAAATCAGCACATACCAGAAAACCTCATCGCAAATTTTAAATCTGAACAACGCATAGCGGAAATGTATCACGAAGAACTAAAACCTATTTTTAAAGTAAACGAAAGCTATATTTTAAGAATTGACAGCTTAGGCGTTTATGATCTGAAAGCTTTTAACCCCGATTATATTGTACTAAGCCAATCTCCAAAGATCAATTTGGAGCGCATGCTTAATCAATTCCCAAACACCAGGATCATTGCAGACGGGAGCAATTATAAAAGTGATGTTGACCGCTGGGAATCGACTTGCCTCAAAAAGAAAATCCCTTTTCATAACACGTATGAAAAGGGATTTTATAAGATAGAGTAATTACTTTTTTCAACTCTTAAATGTACTTTCAAAATTAGATTGATATTCTTGCCAAGCTTCAGCGGTTGTGATTTCTAAATAGTCATCACTTTCAATCATTTTTAGAAAAATCTCTAATTGTTGTGGGGTTTTGTATCCCGGCAAAGGTTGAATAAGATTGCCTTCCTCATCAAAAAAGACAACACTGGGATACGCATTAATCTTCATAGCGTGTGCAAATAAATGCTGGCTATTTCTACCTTCTCTGTTAGGATCGTAGTTGGGATTTGTATATACGAAATCCTGATAATCTATAGACTCCGTTCCTTCAGCATTAAACTTAACAGCGTAGTAGTTTTCATTTACATACTTTGCAACATCTGCATTTTGAAAGGTATTTTTATCTAGTAATTTACAAGGCCCACACCAATCGGTATAGACATCCATAAAGATTTTACGAGGTTCTTTTTCTTGTGCTTCTAAAGCTTCATTAAAGCTCATCCAGTTGATTTTATCTTGAGCGAGAAGGCTTCCTTCAAAACCAACAAATACAAAAAATATAAGGGTAACTAGTTTTTTCATGTTTACTTTTAAATAATTTAGGGCAAAAAGCAGGCCACAGTTAATGAATGCCGTGCATTAGTTTTTTAAGCAATGGATGAAGCAAAATTATTAAAACTCCGGCTCCTTCGGGAATTAAAAAGAACAATAAAAAGAAGGTAGACAAACTGTATTCTTGGGTGACTTGATCGATCATTCCTCCGGTACTACCAGCGAGTTTATTTCCTATAGCGATAGCTAGATACCACACGCCATACATCATCGCTATCATTCTACCGGGCACCAGTTTACTCACATAAGAAAGTCCCACCGGCGAAAGACAAAGTTCACCCATGGTATGAAAATAATAGGCAAGTATCAACCAAATTATACTTACAGCAGCGGTTTGTGCTCCCTGCGGAATATCGCTGGCACCGTATGCCAGGGCTGCAAAACCAGTTCCTAAAAGTATGAGTCCGATTCCATATTTTACCGCCACACTTGGGTTGTATTTTGACTCCCAAATCTTAGAAAAGAGCGGCGCAAAAATAATAATGAACAGGGAGTTCAAAACACTAAACCAAGAAGCAGGAACTTCTGGAGATTCTGCGGTGTATTGCTCGTAAAGCATCGTGATTACGAGTCCCCAGATTATTAAAAAGCTTGCTCCTAAAATGATATTTGCCCACTTATAATTCTTGAAGGTTTGCTTGAATAATAAGTACAACACCCAGGTGATCACGCCTAGCGGAATGATCGTAATTAGTGTATTTGCGATTCTAAAGATCGTTCCGGCGCTTCCTTCTAGTATGCGATCTGTATAATCATTTGCAAAAATAGTCATCGAGCCACCGGCTTGCTCGAAAGCCGCCCAGAAAAAGATGGTAAAAAATGCAAAAATAGATACTGCGATCATTCGATCTCTTACGATAGCGGCATAGCGTACAATCCTAGAGATAACTAGAACCAAAAACACCAATAACGCAAGAAGGATCATAAAATTACTTCCTGAAAGGCTGCTTACTTCAAAAGCAAAAACATCGGTTCCGGCAATTTTTGACATGGGGTCATTGATGATCCATACCAAACCGATCAAAGCACTCGCTGCAATAAAAATTTTATCAATCGCCGTAAACGGATTTCTTTTAACCGAAGGATCTTCGGCAACTTCGCTACTTTCAATCTTAACCGGCTTCTTGCCTACTTCGCCAAATATTCCTTGAGCAAAATAAAACTGAAGCATTCCGGCAAACATAAAAACTCCGGCCAGACCGAAGCCCCAATGCCAACCCCATTGCTCACCGAGATATCCACACAGTAGAATCCCTAAAAAAGCTCCGGCATTAACGCCCATATAATAAATGGTGTATGCGCCATCTTTTTTATGCTCGTGATTAGCATACATTTCAGAAATGATCGAGGTCATTGTAGGTTTAAAAAAACCATTCCCTGCACAGAGAAGAAACAAGCCTAAGTACAATGCAAACTCACTATCAACCGCCATTGAAGCGTGCCCCAAAGTCATCAATAAAGCCCCAACAACCACAGCCATTCGATAGCCGATGATTCTGTCGGCAATATAACCGCCCAAAATAGGTGTTAGATACACCATAGAAGTGTAGGTTCCGTAGAGCGACAACGCGTGTTCTCTTGGCCACGCCCAGCCTTCTTCAAACAACGAAGCCGTTAAAAATAAAACCAACAGTGCGCGCATCCCGTAATACGAAAAGCGCTCCCACATTTCGGTAAAGAATAAAACAAATAATCCGGCGGGATGACCCAACACCGGATTTTTGAAAAATTGTTCTGTAGAAGAAGTAGCCATAAAAACTAGTTGCTATTAGTTGATATCGGGATCTGCGAGTTCATACTCCTCTTGCTCCAGCATCTCACGCTCGTTATCTTCGGCTCCGTGGGTGAGCTTTTCTAATTTCTTTCTGAAAACTAAAACCAGTAAAGCAAAAGCAATACAGAAAACTGCAATTCCGGTAAAAATGGTATACTCTCCTAACTCTGAAGCAGACTCTCCTAAAAGTCCGGCTACTTTATTACCAAAACCTGTCATCGCAAAATAAACTCCCATCATTATAGAAGCATATTTCAACGGAGCAAGTTTTGTAATGTATGAAAGCGCAACTGGCGATAAGCAAAGTTCTCCTACCGTATGGAACAAATAAGCCAAAACCAACCAGTACATTGCTGACGCTCCGTTTGCTTGAAACTGTGCAGAAGCCGCAGTCATAAAAAAGAATCCAGACCCCATAATAATGAGCCCCATAATCATTTTGAATAATGACGTTGCAGTCTTTCCTTTCAGTTTACGCTTTGCCCAAAAACCTGCTACCGTTGTCCCAAGCAAAATAATAAACATCGCATTTAGTGATTGAAACCAAGATGCCGGCACCTCATTACCTATAAATGGTAGTGCAAAAGAAAGGGTTCTATCTGTCTTTTCTGAAGCATAGATATTCATCAGACCACCCGCTTGCTCAAAAGCTCCCCAAAAAACGATTACCATTAAGAAGGAAACCAATAAAACAATCACGCGGTCTTTTTCAATTTTACTTAGTGGGCGCTTACTTGCTGCGAGTTCTTCAGGATCTGTAGACGAACCCAAAAAGTTACCTACACGCTTTAGGTATTTTTGACCTAACATATATTGTAAAAGTCCTAAAGCCATACCAATTCCCGCGAGACCAAAACCATAATGCCAGCCGTAAACTTCACCAACAGTACCAACCACTAAACTTGAAATGAAGGCTCCCAGGTTGATTCCGATGTAAAAAATGGTAAATCCTTTATCTCGACGAATGTCTCCTTGCTTATACAGACCTCCAACCATTGTAGAGATATTTGGTTTCAACATCCCAACTCCGGCGATAATCAAACCAAGACCCGTGTAAAACGCCCACATTTGTTCAACTGCTAAGATACCGTGACCGGCAACGAGAAGTATTCCACCGTAAAGAACCGATTTTTTCTGACCTAAATATTTATCAGCAATCCAACCTCCCGGAATGGAAGAAACATAAACAAGCATCGTGTAGGTACCATAAAGCGAAAGTGCTTCGGCATTAGTCCATCCCAAGCCGGGGTTTCCAGATGCAGTTTCTGCAACCAAATACAATACTAAAATCGCGCGCATCCCGTAATAGGAAAAACGCTCCCACATTTCTGTGAAGAATAAAATATAAAGTCCTACCGGATGCCCAAACAATTCTTTTTGTTTAGGAAGTTGTGCTGATTGTGCCATAATTGCCTATAGATTTTCTTTAATAAAATTCGTCATTTTAGTATACAAGTGTAAGCGTGTGTTACCCCCGTAAATACTGTGATTTTTATCAGGATAGATCGCCCAGTCAAATTGTTTATTGGCCTGTACCAAAGCCTCGATCAAACGCATACTGTTTTGAACGTGTACGTTATCATCTGCGCTACCGTGTACCAATAAAAACTTTCCTTCTAATTTATCTACATGAGAAAGTGGCGAATTGTTATCATAGCCCGAAGCATTTTCCTGTGGCGTCGTCATATAACGCTCTGTATAAATCGAATCATAAAATCTCCAACTGGTTACCGGGGCAACAGCAATCGCCATTTTAAAGGTGTCTGCGCCTTGAAAAATACAGTTAGAAGCCATAAAACCTCCGTAGCTCCATCCCCAAATCCCAATACGGTCTGCATCTACATAATCACGCTGTCCTAGTACTTGTGCTGCAGCGATTTGATCTTCAACCTCATATTTACCCAATTCTTTCTGGGTCATTTTCTTAAAATCACGACCTTTTAATCCGGTTCCGCGTGGATCTACACAAACAATGATATAGCCTTCCTGGGCAAGCATTTGAAACCAATATCCGTTTCCACCACTCCAGCTGTTTGCCACACTTTGTGATCCCGGCCCAGAATATTGGGTCATAAACACCGGGTACTTTTTATTAGGATCAAAATCCTTCGGTTTGATCATATACGCGTTAAGCTCTTCGCCGTTTATAGGAAGCGTAAAGAATTCTTTTTCTGAAATCACATAATCGGCAAATTGATCTTTTAGCGCCTGATTATCTTTGATCTTTCGCACTAAATCACCATCATCGGCAGCATTCAAGGTAAACACATACGGAGTTTCAGCATCAGAAAAACTCTTTATGAAATACGTGAAATCTGTACTGAAATTAGCCGAGTTGGTTCCGGCTTCAGTGGCAAGGGCTTTTTTGCTTTTTCCGTTTACTTTAACCGAATACACACCGCGATTTATTGAACCGTTTTCTGAACTCTGGTAAAAAACACGTTTGCTTTTAGGATCATAGCCGTAATAACTGGTCACTTCCCAAGGACCTTGGGTAACCTGATTCTTTAACTTCCCGTCTTTGTCATAAAGATAAATATGATTCCAGCCGTCCTTTTCGCTGGTCCAGATAAAGTCATTATCCTCTAAAAACGTCAGGTTATTGGTGATGTCTACATAAGCATCATCTTTGTCTGAAAGAATGAGTTTTGCTTCGCCAGAAGTACCGTCAACAAATAATAAGTTGACGTCGTTTTGTTTTCTGTTTGTGGTTTGCACTGCAAGCACATTTGCCTCAGGTGTCCACTCCAGACGTGGGATATAATAGTTTTGAAAACCACTTAAGTCTACCGCTTTTGTATCAGCAGAAGTCACATCGTAAATATGAAGGCTTACGGTTGCATTGGTTTCTCCGGCTTTTGGATACTTGAATGTATCTTTTGAAGGGTATAATTCATTTCCGAAGACATCCATTGAAAATTCAGGAACTTCGCTTTCATCAAAACGGATGTACGCGATTTTATCTCCGTCTGCATTCCAGTCAAAGGCTCTTACAAAGGCAAATTCTTCTTCATAAACCCAGTCTGTGATTCCGTTGATCACTTTATTCTTAGCTCCGTCTGTAGTAACCTGAGTGGTTGTTCCACTAGCTAAATCTTTAATGTAAATATTATTATCAAGACCGTAAGCCACTTTTGAAGCATCTGGTGAGAAGGTTGGCTCTTGAATGGCTTCTTCGGCAACTTGAACCAATTCTTTGGTCTCCAAATCGTAAACATAATAAACACCTAAAGACGAGCGACGATAGATCGAACGCATTTTTGTGCTTAACAAAGCCTTGCTTTCATCTGCACTTAGGGTATAACCTATAAAATAATCAAGCCCATCAATTTCGCTTGAGTTGATCAAGGTATTGACCTTTTCTCCCGTTTTATAGCTATAAACATCAAGTGTTTTTGTTCCTGTATTTCGGTCTGTATTGAGAACGGCATATTCTTTCCCATTATTCATAGAATGCAGTCGGTCAAGATATTGCATTCTAAAGGTGCCGTCGTAAATTTCTTCAAGGGTGATATTCTTTTGCTGTGCAGTGACCACTCCCGCTACCAGCAATAATAGCAAAAGGGCAGTTTTTCTAATATTCATAGTTATTATTTCGTAAAAAATAGACCGCCAATTTTACTAAAAATTAACTAAAGAAGCGTCAATTTCGTTGTTAAATACGCAGTGTTTTGCGCAAAAGAACCCTAACGTTTACAATTCTTCAATCCATTTGACGACAGGCTTCGATTTGAACTATGATTTTTTAAGTGCGTTTACACAAAAACCATCTGATTAAAAATGCTGAACTTATTTTAATCTCAAGAATCCCCTATTAAAAATGAAGATTTCGGTTAAATTGCTTCTTTAAATTACCTCGGGGCACGCTCACGAGGTAGTGGTTGAAAACAAATTTTTAATTTCGAGCTAAGCTTCTGGGAATTACACCCTTTGGCGGCGCCAATAAAACACACAAGATCCTAATATAGACTTGCGTTATCAATATTTTTAAGACTATGTCTCGTACCGTTCAAGGTTTTTCTCGTTTAACAAAGGAAGAAAAGATCAATTGGTTGACTGAAAACTTCTTAGCAGACAACCCCAATGCTTCGACTATATTAAAGCAGTATTGGAATGATGATAAAAAATTGCAGCAGTTACACGATGAGTTTATAGAAAACACCATCTCCAACTATTATCTTCCGCTAGGGATCGCGCCCAATTTTGTGATCAACAATAAGAGTTTTGCGATCCCTATGGCGATCGAAGAAAGCTCAGTAGTCGCAGCAGCGAGTAAAGCAGCCAAATTCTGGATGTCTCGCGGCGGATTTAAAGCAAGGATTTTAGGTACTGAAAAAATAGGCCAGGTTCATTTTACCTATACCGGAGATACCAAAGCGTTGCTATCCTTTTTTAATCGGGTAAAAGATGAAATCCTAGAAGATCTGGAGCCGCACACACAATCGATGAAAAGTCGCGGCGGCGGATTGACCGATCTTATTCTGGTAGATAAGACCGATTCACTTGAACATTACTATCAACTGCACGCCACATTTGAAACGCTTGATGCAATGGGTGCCAATTTTATAAACACTTGTCTTGAGCAGATCGCTGAAAGCTGGCAACGCCTTTATAATGCCGAAGATTCTTTTAAAACCACAAATGCTGAAATGGTCGTGGTTATGAGTATTCTAAGCAATTATGTTCCCGGTTGCGTGGTACGCGCTGAAGTAAGCTGCCCGGTTTCTGAACTTTCTGAAGCAGACGGAATTGACCCGGAGGTATTTGCAAACAAATTTGTGCAAGCCGTGCGCATTGCAGAAGTTGAACCCTATCGCGCAGTCACGCACAACAAAGGGATTATGAATGGCATTGATGCTGTAGTCCTCGCTACCGGCAACGATTTTAGAGCGATTGAAGCAGCTGCTCACGCCTATGCGGCCAAAGGTGGAAGCTACTCGAGCTTAACGCACGCAAGTATTGAAGATGGGATTTTTAAATTTTGGATCGAGATTCCATTGGCATTGGGAACCGTGGGCGGACTCACAAAATTGCATCCTTTAGTAAAACTGAATCTTGAAATGCTGGGTAATCCGAGTGCTCCGCAATTGATGGAAATCATCGCAGTGGCTGGCCTTGCACAAAACTTTGGTGCTGTAAAGTCTTTGACGACGACCGGAATTCAAAAAGGGCATATGAAAATGCATTTGATGAATATCCTGAATCAATTTGACGCTTCAGAAGAAGAAAAAAAGATGGCAATTCATTACTTTAAGACACACAAAGTAAGTCACAGTGCTGTAAATCATTTTTTGGCAGACTTGCGCAAATCTGAAAACGCATGAAAAAGGCGCTAGGCATTTTACTTCTTTTTACAAACGGCTTGATTTGTTTTGGTCAGGAATTCTCAACGGCTTTTCAAGAACAAATAAAGAAAGCGCAACAAGAACATCAGATCCCTGCAATTTCGGTTAATCTGATTACTCCAGATACTATCTACACTTTCGTAAACGGAAAAGTACGCACAACCAAAAAAGAACGTATTACGCCAGAGGCTAAATTTCACTTAGGTTCAAATTCGAAAGCTATCACCTCTTTTATCGCAATGCATCTTTCTGAAAATAATAGCATCACTTGGGATACTTCCTTTTTTGAACTTTTCCCGGAACTCAAAGCTTCAAGCGACAAAGCTTATGAGGCGATTACTTTAAGTGATTTGCTCTCACATAACGCCAGGATCAAACCGTATACAACAGGTACCGCTTTGGCGAAATTCAACAGCCTTGCAGGCACTACTTCAGAAAAACGTTATGCATTCTCCAAAGCTGTGTTAGCTGAAACACCGGCAAAAACCGGAACGTATTCAAATGCAGGTTATGTACTTGCTGCGTTGATGCTAGAGAAAGCTTCCGGAAAGACCTTCAAACAACTTCTTGATGAGACTATGAACGAGCTCGACCTAGACTATTTTATAGGTTTTCCCAACAAAGAAAATGAAATGTTTCCTTGGGGACATATTGAAGAAAATGGAAGTTTTATTGCGCTCGATCCCAACCATCCCTACAAATTACCCAGTTATATGTCAAGCGCCGGAGACCTTTCTATGAACAGTGCAGATTATGCCAAGTTTATTCAATTGAATTTAAACGGACTTCTGGGCACTGACAACTACTTAACATCAGAAGACTATAAAACGCTACACTTTGGCAAAGCCTCTTATGCTTATGGCTGGGGGAACATCGTTAAAGACGGCGCACAATTAAGTTATCACGACGGCAGCACAGGTACCTATTATTGCCATACTGTTGTCTTTCCTGAGAAAAAAATAGCTGTTGTACTTATGGCAAACACCGCTTCACAAGAAGCCGTAAAGGCGCTTTATGAGCTTCAAAAAACCATATCAGACAATCCCAAAACTGTAATAAAGTAATATGCCACAGCATTTTTATGGCCACGGAAAACTTTTAATCACCGGAGAGTATCTCGTTCTGGATGGCGCTTTAGCACTAGCCATTCCAACCCAAAAAGGACAAAAGCTCACAGTATCAGAAACTACAACCCCAGGGATCACCTGGGAAGGCCTCAAAGAATCTGGAGAGGTTTGGTTCACTTTTCATCTGAATTATAAGATGTTTGAACAAACACAGGCAGCAAATTCAGA
The DNA here is from genome assembly GCF_037029365.1 of Leeuwenhoekiella sp. CH_XMU1409-2. Lineage (NCBI taxonomy): Bacteria > Pseudomonadati > Bacteroidota > Flavobacteriia > Flavobacteriales > Flavobacteriaceae > Leeuwenhoekiella > Leeuwenhoekiella sp. CH_XMU1409-2. The sequence goes on from NZ_JAYMEI010000004.1 coordinate 325,170, forward strand.
AAATCCGGAAGTTCGCCTTCTTCAAATACTACTGGCCGCTCAAAAACTCAATCCTGATTTTTTAAAAGACCAACCCAATTTAAAGGTGACTACGCAATTAGAATTTAATCAGAAATGGGGATTGGGCAGCTCTTCGACCTTAATCTTTATGCTTGCGCAGTGGGCGGAAGTCGACCCGTATAGGTTACTCGAACTCACCTTTGGCGGAAGCGGCTATGATATCGCTTGCGCAGGAAATGACAGCCCTATCTTGTATCAAATCACAGATGGTGTTCCTAAAGTTTTTCAGACGAATTTCTATCCGGAGTTTAGCGATCAACTTTTCTTTGTGTATCTCAACAAAAAGCAAAACAGCAGAGAAGCTATCGCCAATTACCGTAAACAACCTGAGGAACGTAAAAAAGAGGCTATACAGAAGATTTCAGGCATTACAGAAACTTTATTGACTACAGATAGCATTTTTAGTTTCAACGCGCTTATAGACACTCACGAACGCATTATTGCTTCCGTTTTAAATATCCCGACAGTCAAGCAACAATTATTTCCTGATTTTAAAGGAAGCATCAAGAGCCTTGGCGCATGGGGCGGCGACTTTATTTTAGCAACCGGAGGCGCAGATGCTCAAGAATATTTTAGCGCTAAAGGCTACACCACGATTCTTTCTTTTGAAGAAATGATTTTTAAAGGCTAAGCTTTAGAACATATTCCCGTAAACTACCTCGGGGCAGGCCCAGGAGGCATTGCTAGGAAACGAGTTTTCAATTTCTAGGCAAGCCTCGGGTTACTTAACCCTTTGGTGATGCCAATAAAAAAAGCGCCGCACAAATGTGCGGCGCTTTTTTATACTATTAAGAATAGGTATCTCCTAGTAAAAGTTAGATCTTCTATCTTCAATTTCTGCTGCATCCTTAAGCGCTTGTATTATTCTCATATTAACAGTAGCACGGTCAGCATTTTGTTTCTGCACAGCAAAACTAGCGTAGTTATCTAGTTCACGTGCCGGAGTGATCTTAGTTACTTTCACAACATATACTCCGCGATTTCCTTCAATAGGCTCAGAAACTTCTCCTTCTTCAAGACCAAAAGCCTTACCTACAACTTTAGGCTCGGTTCCAGAACCTGCAAGAGTTGGATTTTTAAGGTTAACACCAGGAGAGGTTTGAACAGTAGTATTGTTTGCACTTGCAATAGCACTTAGATCAGAACCACTGATGTTCTTCTTGATTTGTTCTGCTTTCTTTTGATTGCGTAAAACAGGCGTCACACGTGGTGAAGCTTCATCTGCAGGAAGCAGACCTTTTTCGGTCTTCTTGGTAACTTGTACTACTAAATAACCACCTTCAACATTAAAACGCTCTACATCTCCAGTCTTGCGCTCTTCATCAAATGCCCATCTGATGATTTCACGCTGGCTTCCTTGTCCAGGTAAGGTTTCATCTAAAGCATTGATGTTGTTTACCGGGCGTACATTGTAACCGCCTTCTTTTGCGATATCATCAAAACCGTTTTTATCTTCAGTAACTGCCATTTGAAATTTGGTAGTCTCATTAAAAACATTATTGATGGTTTCCTGAGAAGGCTCCACAGCTTTAGTTACCGTAGCCAATTTGATCGCACGTTGTACATTCTTTTGATCTGTAATGCGGATCACGTGATATCCAAAACGTGATTCAACAACACCTACATCTCCAGTTTTCCCGTCAAAAATGAAATCGTTGAAAGGCTTTACAAAACGACCTTTTGTCGCGTAACCTAAATCACCACCCTTTTCTTTGCTTCCGTCAGCTGAAAACTCAGGAGCTAAATCTGCTAATTTAGATGGAGAAGCTTTGATCACACCTGCAAGACTATCTGCAAGCGCTTTTGCTTCTGCCTTAGTACGTGTTTGCGCTCCTGCATTAGCAAGACCTTGATAGGTTAATAAAATGTGCGATGATTGAACGGAATCAGGAATTTGAGTTACCGCAACAACTTTTGAAATTTTAAAGGTTTCGCCGTCTTTGTAAGGACCGTAAACCGCTCCTTCATCAAGAGCCCAAAGCTCATCTGCAGCTGCAGAAGGCAATTCGTTCTTGAATAAATATGCATCAGTATAACGCTCATCTGAATATTCGTTAACAAAATCTTCAGGATTTGTAGTAGTTGCTAATCCTGCAACCGTATCGTTAGTTTTTGTAGCCGCAGTATATTCAACTCTTTTTTCAAGTAGTTGCGTTAGACTTTCTTTTACCGCTTCCTCATCTTTTAAAGTAGGATCTTCATTGAATTTCACATAACGAATGTTACGGGCAGCTTCAGTTTGAAATTCATTTGAATGTTCTTTGATGTATGCAGTAATTTCTTCTTTTGACACAGACACCTCTTCATCAGGAATAGAAGTGTAAGGCACTTGTACGTATTCTAGATCACGCAGGTTATTTTCCATTTCAAAAGCCATTTGACCTTCTTTAAAGCTTGTGTTTAAACCTGCTTTAATCAAGTTGAAATAGATTTGACGTTGCTCATTTTTTGCCAGCTGCTGCTCATAAGCAACCCACTGCTGATACATCTGCGGATTTGTAGACTTCAAGGTCGCGATGTATTCTTTTAATTTTTGCTCACTAAAAACTCCGTTTTCATTCTGAAAATTAGGATCGGTTTGTAGTGCTTCTTTAAGCAAATCATTAATACGGTCTTGCTCGATGCTAATTCCTAGCTCTTCATACTGCTCGTCAAGAATGATACGACTCACTTCTTGCTCCCAAGCTGCATTAACCGCTTGTGTATTTGTAATATTATTACCGTAACGCGCTGTCTGCTGGTCTACTAATTGTGCAAATTCTTGTTGCTCAATATCTGTATCGTTTACAGATCCTAGAACTCTCTGAGACTTTTCTGTAGAAAAACCTCCGTTTTTAAATACATCAGCCAATACGAAGGCAAATAATGCCAAAGCGATGATCGCAATTAAAAATACAGAGCGCTGTCTAATTTTGTTTAAAACTGCCATTTTTTATGTGTTTGTCAAATAGTGGGCGAAAATACCATTTTAAATGAAAAAATAAAATCTAAAATCGCCAAAATAAAAAGTAATGTTAAAGGAAATAAGTGCCGCATTTTAGTCGCTTTCTACAACGCGCACCTGCACCAATTCGATCTTGGTATTTGAAGTTTGAATAATATGAAATTGATAGCCTTCTATATCGACGACGTCGTTCTCTTCAGGAATACCTTCGGTATGATTAACAATGAGTCCGCCCAAGGTTTCATAGTTCTCATCTTCAGGAAGTTCTAACTTATACGTTTCATTGATGTAATCGACTTCAAGACGTGCCGAAAATTTATAAACGCCTTCTGCAACTTCTTCTTCGATCAAGACAACACTATCATGCTCGTCTTCAATCTCCCCAAATAATTCTTCTACAATATCTTCAACCGTCATCATCCCGCTAGTACCGCCATATTCATCTATAACTACGGCAATACTTTTACGTTTTTTGATCAAGACGTTCAGCACATCTTTAACGAGCATAGTTTCGGGCACAAAAATCACAGGTCGCAAAACATCGGTGATACTCTGTGGTTTTTTAAACAGCTCAAACGAGTGCACATATCCTACAATATCATCAATAGAATCCTGAAAGATCAAAATTTTTGAAAGACCGGTTTCGGTAAACATCGCATTAAGCGCATCTAATGATTCCTCCTTCTCCACCGCCACGATCTCGGTGCGCGGAATCATCACTTCTCTGGATTTTACTTCTGAAAATTCCAATGCATTTTGAAAGATCTGAATCTCAGAATCCAGCTCTTCATTGGTTTCAACCGACTCTATTTGTTCGGTTATATAATTTCCTAGTTCAACTTTGGTAAATGCCAATTGCACCTCGTCTCCTTCGGTCTTAAAGAATTTCTTCAGCACTTTATCTGAAATCCAGATAATAAAAGAAGAGATCAAACTGAAGGCTACATAAAAAAGATAAGCCGGCACGGCAAAGACCTTTAGCAACGAATTTGCATAAATCTGAAAAAACACTTTAGGGAGAAATTCTGCAGTAATCAGCACCACAAGTGTAGAAATCAGGGTTTGCGTAAGCAGGCTGAATTCCACAAAAAAATTAGTCAGCCATGGGTAACCAAAATCTGCGCCTTCAACCCAGGTTTGCAATAAACCGCCCATATAATAGGCATAAACCACAAGCGCCAGATTATTCCCCACCAGCATGGTAGCGATGAATTTGGAAGGCTTTTCAGTAAGCTTGGTAAGTACTTTTGCTATAAGATCATTTTGTTTCTTCTCTATTTCAATATGAATTTTATTTGAAGAAACATAGGCGATCTCCATCCCAGAAAAGAACGCCGAAAGAATTAAAGAAACAATGATTATGAGAATCTCGGTCTCCATAAATTAATTCTGGTTGCGTTGCTCGTATTTTTTCCTAAACCTGCGTTTGAAAAAATACATTCCTATTGCTACTGCCACAAAAAACAGAAACACATAGGCTTTATTACGCTCTGTCCCCCAAATTCTGAAAGCCTCAAATAAAAATAGGGCTGCAAAAAATAAGTAAGCGTACTCGAAGTATTTAAAATATTTTGACATTATTGTATACTATCATTAGGTGCCGCTGTAGCAGTTTCACTCACATACATACGGGCTTGATTATCTAAAGATATAAAATTTTTGAAGTCTTCACTGCTGTCAAACAAGTCTCCATTATTATAAGAATCGTCAGGAAACTTTATGGTATAGGGTTTATCTGTAAAAACCCATTTGTTTTTTTGATCCCAATACAATTGTGAAGCATCAAGCCGCGTAGAGTCGCTGGTGATCAACACCACATTTTTGCGCAGATCAATCAAATTAGTACGTTTATAACGTATCGCATAGTCAGAAGTGACATAATTCTCCTTTTGATTATCATCTATAAACGTCACCGATACACCTTGAGGAAACTCTTCATAAGGAAAATCTACCAAGCCATACTCGATAATGAGTGGAGTTTTTAATGTCGCCACAACCTTACCTGAATCGGTATACTTTAAAAGCACACCTTCTCCTTCTGCCGAAGGACCTTCTGAGCGCTGATTGAACTTTTGAATCTCGCCGGTGTCATTCCCGCAGCTAAAAAACAAAGTCACAGCAAATGCTGTGACTAAGTTTAAGATTATATGTCTTGATTTTATACGCACTATAGATTCGGTACGGTTACACTACCGCCTACCCAACAGTTAAAAGTAATACGTTGACCTGCATTACCTGCATTAAAAATCATTGTTCTATCAGGAGCAAGACCTCTATATGCTGCTGCAGTTTTTTGTGCTGTACTAGATAGCGAAGGGTCTATACGACCTGCACGCTCAGCCATATCTGCTGCTAACCAGTAGATCGCTCTTTTGTTGAAAACAGAGTCTCCACAGCTGTTAGCGCTTTTAGCATACATATCTGCAATTCTCAAGTAAACAATACCCATAGAAGGCTGTGCTGCCACCGCTTTCTGGTAGTAACCACGAGCTCTACCGTAGCTTCCTTTTTCTCTAAAGTTTTCCCCAAGTCTATAGTATACTTTAGCTTTTTCAGCAGGCTCTGTTTGACGCTCTGCAGACTCTTCATAATACTCGATAGCTTTAGCATCCTCACCTCTTTGCTCAGCAAGACGACCTAAGTAGAAAGAAGTTTTTGCTGAAGGCTCTAAAGTGTTTAACTGCTCTACAAGTGTCACAAACAATTCACTATCTGTACACTCTTTAGCAACAAGACGACCAGCTGCACCTCTTACCCAAGCAACATCATTTTTCTTAGCTTCATAATCTGCCTCATAGAAAGGAATCAAACGATCACAATCTGCAAGAGCTCCTAATTTCTGATTGATACCTGCAGAAATTTTTGAATAGTTAGAAAGGTTAACTTCAGAAACCTGCTCTACGCGTTTTTCCTGAGAAGTTAAAGCTGTACCTGCTTCTTTTTTCTCCAAAATCTTCTGAAGACGCTCTGCATAATTGTTTTGAACATCAGTTATTTTTGTTTGCAATGCATCATAAAGATCAAATACTTCTTGCAATTCGATCGCACCTGCTTCCTGCAATTCTACAGCCAAGTTGAAATATACATAAAGACCCTTTGCATTATTGAAAGTTTCCTTATCAGTCTCCCAAGCTTCATTAAACATTGCATATTGCTCTTGAGCAGTACCAATTTTATTTTCGTTCATCACAAGCGCAACATCAGCGATATCATCACCTTCTTTGGCTTTACTTGCGAAGTGTGTTTTTTTCTCTTTATATAATTTCTTTAAATCATCAAGAAATGCTTTTTGCTCTGCACCAGACGAGTTTTCAATTTTATAGTGAAGAATGCGCTCTCCATATTGGTAAAGAGCGTAAGACGTGGTAGGACAGTCTTTACGCAGTTTCATAAATGGTTCATAAGCCGCATCGTAGTTTTTAACTTTTGCGTGTTCTGAAAATATAGACATTGTGGTGATGCATTCTTCAGTCGCTTGAGCGCTTACGAAGTTTACAGCTCCCACAAGGGCTATAAAAAGTAATGTCAGTTTAGTTTTCATCATTGTAAGGTTTAAAAAAGCAATATTAAGAATTTTAGTTGTATTTGTTAGGAACAAACCACGGTCTAAGCGGGTTAAGCGATAAACTAAGACCAACTTTGAAAAAATCTTCTTTTACCAGTCCGGCGGTGGTTGTACCACGCTGCCCGTACTCAAAAGTTAAGTTGGCATTACTGAATCCTCTTCCTAACGGTAATCCAAGTCCAAAAGATATGCCAAACTCATCAATCGACTGATTTTCTATCAATAAACCTGATTCTTCGTAACGAGCACCTAACCTATAAGTAACTCTACCCCAGTAACTTGTTATCGAATTATAATCAGGAACAAAATAACCTCCTAAACGATACTTAAACGAATCTTCATAGCTTGCATTAGCAATATTAAAACCTCTGTTTGAGGTGTTACTGGTTTCTGCAAACTCAACCTGACCACCGGCAAACCACTTGTTTACTTGCCCGGCTCCTAATCCAAAACTATATTTATTTGGAATAATTGACTCCGTATCACCTACTGGAAAATCCTGAGAATCTACCACTCCTACGACGGCGTTATCCAATCTAGAATAAATCACAGATTGCAGCGAACGCTCATTTTCTAAAGTAAGGCTGGTTTCAGGCTGAAAACTTGCTGAAGAATAAATTTTATACTTTTTTGCAAATGTCAATTCGTACTGCGCACCAAGATTATACGTAAATCCGCTTACATCAGATTGTTCGATCTCGCGTACACTATACTGCTGATTTGCATCTGCCTGAATGTTTTCATTTCTGATATTTCCGAAGTTATAGCTTCCTTCAGCCCCTATTCTAAAGCCTTTAAACAGTTCAATACCGGCTGCTAGAAAAGCACGGTTCACACCACCTCTTCCTGAATATTGCGACAGCGACTCATCATCACCATCAAAAATCTCATAATCAACAGAGGTTTCTGGAATTAATCCAAAGCCAAAACCCAAACGTTTTGAAACGGGAAATGAAAGCGACAAATAATCTATAGTGGTTGAAGTCGTAGAACCGGTCTCTCCGCTCGCCTCTAGGTTCGTCTCGCGATGACTTCCGGCGATGGTAAAATTGGTAAGCTTTAATGCTCCAAAACCTGCCGGGTTTTGAAAATTGGTATGTATACTATCACCTAAGATACTTATACCTCCCATCGCTTGATTCTCTATAGACCCTTTAAAGTTAGAGAGCCCTAAACCATAAAATGAGTATGGTGATGAATTTCCTTCCTGAGCAAATGCAGAAGTTGTAATGGTGATTAAAACAACTACTAATATCCTTTTTATCATTAATCTCTATTAAATTCTATTATATAATTCAGTCCTTCCAGGAGAAAATTAGAATTCGCAAAGATGCCATTTTTTAGCCTACTAGACAAAAATTGCCCATCTCCTCCTGTTAAAATAATCGTTAACGGCTCATAATTTGATTTATACCAACTAATTACCCCTTCTATTTCGGCCAAAATACCGTGGATTGCTCCTGATCGCATGGCACTTTTTGTATTCTTACCTATAACATTTTCAGGCATTTCAGGATAGTCTACCAACGGTAATCCGGCTGTAAATTCGTGCATCGCTCTAAAACGCATACCCAAACCAGGCGATATTGCTCCACCTTGATAAACATCTGCAGTGTCTTTAAAGTCATACGTCACACAAGTACCGGCATCGATGACCAAAACATGCTTCCCGGGGTACATTTTTTGAGCACCTGCCACTAAAGCCATCCTGTCTACGCCTAATGTTTCTGGAGTTTCATAAGCATTGCTGAACGGTAATTTTGTTTTTGATGATAAAACCTCAATTGAAAGACCTGCTTTTTCTGCAAACGTGACAAAATCTTTTGAATTGCCCGTAGAACAGATCATCACCTGGTCTATGACATAGGTTTGTTGCAGTTTTGATATTTGTGCTTTTGCTGCTGCTACATCGCCACTCCAGGTTTCTATCAATTTAGAATCCTGAAATACTCCATATTTCACTCGGGTATTTCCAAAATCGACAGCAAGATTTACCATTAGCTATTTTTTTTGCAAAAATACAAATACCTAAGACCTCGCAATCATACAATTACAAAAAGGTCTAAAAATTATTAGAAGATTTTTTCATCTAACTGTTGTGCAATCTAAAAATTGATTTTATATTTGCAGCCGCTTTAGCGAGGTACCTTAGCTCAGTTGGTAGAGCAACGGACTGAAAATCCGTGTGTCCCTGGTTCGATTCCTGGAGGTACCACTTACAAACCCTGAAACTTTTGTTTCGGGGTTTTTTGTTTTAGACCAAAATGAAGCACTATCTATACATCATATATTCAAAGAGTCTAGATAAATTCTATACAGGTGAAACATCAAATATTGAAGAGCGTATTACTTTACACAACGCCCACGCAATTAAAAATGCTTACACAAAAGCCGAAATGACTGGAAACTGATGCTATCTTTTCCCTGTAAGGATAGAACCGAAGCCTTATTTCTCGAACGCTTTATAAAACGCATGAAGAGTAAGAAATTCATTCAAAAAATAATAGACAACCCCAATTTATTGTTTAACATTCTGAACAAAAGATAACCCTGGTTCCCCCGAAGCCTCGGGGCTGGAGGTACCACTTACAAACCCTGAAACTTTTGTTTCGGGGTTTTTTGTTTTTAATACCTTTCTAAAATCTTACTCCCTAAGATTGCTTTCAATTACATAAGCGCTAAGACTAAATACACACAAAGCGTTATACCATCAAAACCGCCACTATTCAAACGTGGTTACTTATATTAATTTGTAATTTTGGAAATAGTCCTTCTGGCTTTAATTAGAAGTATCAATTAAGAACACGATTTATGACGCAACTCGTAAAAACAGATAAAATTTCGCTTGAAGATTTAGCGCTTATCAAAATATCACGTAAAAATCTAGATGAAGTTTCGTTCTTAATGCGTGCACTAAATACCATAGGAACTCCTATTGATCAGGGCCTAGAACTCTTGCCAGAAAACATCCAACACAAAGTAAGCGACACTATTCAAAAAGCACTACAGCTAGCAGTAAAAGCCAACTTAAAAACATTAAGACCAGAAAAACGAAGTTTACCTTCTTCAAACTTAACCTATAAATTGGCTACCGGAATTTCAGGAGCTACAAGTGGCTTTTTTGGAGTAGCAGGTTTTACAGCAGATTTGCTGTTTTCTACTAAGTTTATGATGCGTTCTATAATGGATATAGCTCGAAGCCAAGGAGAAGACATTCATAATATTGAAACCCAATTGGCGTGCTTACAAGTTTTTGCCCTTGGCGGAACTTCTGAATACGATGACGAACTAGACACCAGCTATTATGCTACGCGTGCTGCTTTACACACCACAATGAATCAAGCCAGCGCCTATATCGCCGAAAATGGCACAAAGAAAATAATAGAAACTATCACTTCTCAAACTGCTGCCCCAATTGCACGTCTCATCAATCAAGTGGCTGCTCGTTTTAGTGTACAAGTAGGAGAAAAATTTGCTGCTCAAGCCATTCCTGTAATTGGCGCTGTGGGAGGCGCTTCGATAAATGTATTATTCATCTCGCATTTTCAGAAAATGGCAACGGCACATTTTACGTTGATACGTTTAGAGCGCAAATATTCTAAAGACTTGATTCAAGAAACCTACGAGCACTTGCAACTACAGCAATAGTAAACTTCCTCGAGACAAGCTCAAAACGCATTTTTTAGAACCAAATTTTCAATTTCGCAGAAGCTTTAGAATACTAAAATCTTTGCCGGTGCCAATAGAAGAGCAATCACGTTCTTCAAAATTTTAACACACCGATTTTTTTCGATTCGCTAAAATTAGGAATATTTCCATAATTTTGTATTAATTCCAAATTATTATGAATCGAAATATTTTACACCTTGATCTAGATACGTTTTTCGTTTCCTGTGAACGAAGATTAAACAGCAGCCTTATAGGCAAACCTGTCATTGTAGGTGGCACAGGAGATCGTGGCGTTGTAAGCGCCGCAAGCTACGAGTGTCGTGCTTTTGGTGTGCACTCAGGAATGGCGATGAGAATGGCAAGACAGCTTTGCCCACAAGCTACATACATACGTGGTAACGCGAGTGTTTACACCAAATTCTCTAAAATGGTAACCGAAATTTTACAAGAACAGGTCCCGGTTTTAGAAAAATCAAGTGTAGATGAGTTTTATGCAGATCTCACCGGGATGGATCGGTTTTTTGGTTGCTACAGGTTTGCTAAAGAGCTTAGAACTAAAATTATCAAAGAAACAGGATTACCTATTTCTTTTGGACTTTCAGTAAATAAAACGGTTTCAAAAGTTGCTACTAATGAGGCTAAACCAGACAGCCAACTCAAAGTAGACGCCGGTTTTGAAAAAATTTTCCTCGAGCCGCTTTCCATAAAAAAAATCCCTATGGTGGGAGAAAAAACCTTTCGTAGGTTTTGCCACCTCGGCGTAAAAAAAATAGGCCTCGTGCAGCAGATGCCTGTAGAGATGATGGTTTCGGCATTTGGTAAAAACGGCAGAACAATTTGGGAACGTGCTAACGGCATAGATCGCACACCCATCATACAATATCACGAGCGCAAATCGATCTCCAGTGAGCGCACGTATGGGAGAGACACTACAGACTTGGTCAAACTCAAAACTACGCTGCGCGCAATGGCAGAAAATCTGGCTTTTCAATTACGAGCAGGTAATAAACTAACCTCTTGCATCACGGTAAAAGTTAGGTATTCAGATTTTCAGACCTATTCAAAACAGCTTAAAATCCCATATACGGCAGCAGATCATAATTTGATTCCACAGGTTTTAGAGCTTTTTGAAAAATTATATCAGCGCAGACTGCTCATACGCTTAGTTGGCGTGCGCTATAGTGGTTTGACCGAAGGCCACTATCAAATAGATCTTTTTGAGAATACTAACCGCACCGTTAATCTCTACAAAGCGATGGATGCGATACGCCTGCGTTATGGTGATCGCAGCATTATGCGTGCTGCAACGTTGGGCGAAGGCTCGCGTACCATAGGCGGACAAGGCAATCCGTTTAACGGGCAACCTCCTATCGTTTTAGCGCACAGACACCAGTAGCATGTATAGAAACCTAAACATCTTATGTATTTAAATTGCCATTCCACTTTCAGCTTACGTTATGGCACTCTTTCTGAAGAAGAGTTGCTTGCGCTTGCTGAACACTATGACCTTGATTGTATCGCGCTTACTGACATTAATAACACTTCAGCAGGACTCAATTTTGTACGCAAAGCGAAAGAAAAAAATATAAAACCGGTTCTGGGTATCGATTTTAGAAACGGAATCGAGCAGTGTTATGTTACGCTTGCTAAAAACAACGAAGGCTATCTTGAACTGAATAATTTTCTGGCACAACATCTACATAAGAAAATTGATTTTCCTGAGATAGCTCCGGCTTTTGAAAATGCATTTACCATTTATGCTTTTGAACGTGCACTTGAATTAGACAAAACGCATTTTACCGAAAATGAGTTTATAGGTATTGGCATTCACGATTTGAATAAACTTCGTTTCTCACAATACAGTACGTATCATGACAAACTGGTTTTATTGCTTCCGGTGAGTTTCAATTCTAAAAAAGATTTTAATGCGCATCGGTTGTTGCGCGCAATTGATTTAAACTGCTTATTAAGCAAGCTACCTAAAGAAGAGCAAGCTTTACCTGATGAGATAATGTTTGCGCCAAAAAAAATCGAAAATCTTTTTAAAGATTACCCGCAGATTGTATCAAACAGTCAAGAAGTGCTAAAAAGTT